>JANWZQ010000135.1 GCA_025054835.1 Chthonomonadaceae bacterium | reverse complement strand
CGTCGCGGATCGTGTCGACCTGACCGATGGTACGTGTGGCGATGACAGCCTTCCCCATCGCCATAGCCTCCAGGATCGTCGTGATCCCGGCCTGAAAGTCGTTCTGGTACAGGGGCACCACCACAAAGCGTGCATCGGCATACAGGCGGCGCAATTCATTATACTCATAACGGCGCGCGGAAACGTTCCCTGGCAATACGCGATCCTGTGTCTCGTTCCGATGCTTGCTCCACGGACTTGCCGCGGCCAGACGCACCTCCACATCCAGATCGCGCACGGCCTCGATCAGCGTCGGGTAGTCGCGCCACTCCAGACCCGCGCTACAGATCATACGCTCCGGTGCATCGGGCGAAGGCAGTAGCGGGCGATAGAAGCGATGATCTGCATGAAATGGTATCAAATGCAACCGGTGCTCTGGAATGCCAAGCACCTCCACGCCATACCGCTTCTGCGTACTGGCATAAACAAACACCGCATCCATCTGCGGATGCAGGGCGCGCAGGAACCATCGCTTCTTGGGTGTAGACAGGTGATGCCCGATCAGCACGTGCAAAGGCCGCCAGCGATGCCTGCGGAGTAGCATGGCCAGCGGGATCGAGAGGTTCTCCCCATTGGAATAGATGACATCGTAGTCTTCGCGGCGCAGGTAGCCCAGCATGGCAAGTGCCAGATCTTTTCCCCCTCGTCGGGCCAATCGGACCAGACGGGGGTTCCCCTCGGCTTCCAGTGCGGCATAGTCCAGTATGTCTGCATTCCAGGCGGCCTGAAGCGCATGGTAATCCATGGTTGGATGCGTGTCCTGCGCCACAGCCTGTGCGATATCACGCTTGACCACACTGGGAATCAACATCAATACTCTGGGTCGCGACATGGCCTCTAGCCTATCCTGCTCTCCTGAGGTCGTGTTGCCGGACGATAAGCGTGCGCCCCGGCCAGCTGCTTCATTATCTGTAGAATCGCCCCATAGTTGCGCCGGGCGTCGAATCGCTCCTCCGCCAGGTGACGGCTCGCCCGTCCCATCGCCTGACGACGCAACGGCGCATCTATCAGAGCCTGTACTCCCTGCACAATGGCCTCCGGATCACCCGGGGGAACAATCAGGCCGTTCACCCCATCCTCCACCTCTTCCCGGAGCGCTCCTACTCCTGTCGTAATGACTGGCAAACCGGCCGCCATCGCCTCCATCACGGCGATGGGCAGGCAGTCGGCCAGCGTAGGAAACACGAACAGATCTGCACGGGCGTACAGTTCCTTTAACGGTGCACTGTTGGCTGTCAGATTACAGTGCACCCGGACCCCCTCCATACCAGCCACCAGCGCGTGCACCCCATCAAATCGGGTCACGATATCCAGTTCACATCTCCGGTACAACCCGTTACGGAACGCTGTCAGAAGTACCTCGCCACCCTTGCGTACGAAGTCCGCTCCCACAAAAAGCAGGCGCAGCTTCTCACCGGTGTCCCGCGGCCGATCTGCACGTCCTCGACCGAAATCCCATTGCTCCATATCCACACCGGGCGGGATCACAGTCACTTTTTCCGGTGAGATACCGTAGTCCCGGACGAGCGAGTCTCTGGCCCACCGACACCATGTGACCAGCGCAGCAGCCGCACGAAACGTTGCCCGATTCCAGGCAAATTTACGCCGCTCCACCCACCCGGGCAGGTCGGCGCGGTGGCCGTAGGCCCCGCCCACACTGTCGTAATTGAGAGGTGTTGCATCCAGAGAGACGATGGTCGGCACTCTCTGCATGAACGGTATGGCGTATAGAGCGACCGTCTGTGTATGCAGGAACAACGCATCCAGATGCTGCCGGCGCAGAGTCGCACGGAGAGCATCGCGCGCGCGCAGACTCGCTTTGAGCGACCAGTTGCCCCGTACCACAGGCAGGCGCTCCCAGAGATCGTCTCGCGTAGTGTCCACAGGCATCCAGATCGGGCAGATCTCCGGATCGTCTGCGACCCAGCGCGCCAGGTTCCTGTGGTGCGTCACGTGCCCGAGCGTCTGCTCCATCACAAAACCAAAAGCATACATAAGCCGTAACCTGATCTCCCCGGGGTCAGCAATGTTCGGCCATGATGCGCAGCCCCCGACGCACCTGATCCGCTAACCGGAAACGCTGTTGCACAATCGCTCGCCCGCGCTGGCCCATCTGCCGGCACAGATCCGGCCTGTCCAGCAGGTACTCCAGACGGTCGTGAAGCGCCTCATAGTCATCTACCGGGATCAGGTAGCCCGACTCCCCGTCCTCCACAATATCGGCAATCCCCCCGACGTCCGATACAATCACGGGCAAACCGGCCGCCATAGCCTCCAGCGACGCGATTGAGAAGCAGTCCGCGCGCGTTGGCAGCACAAACAGATCGCACTGCTGTGCCAGACGAATCAGCTGCCCGGAGTTGTTCTGTACTCCGTTATGGATAAACACGCCTGCCGGCGCGTCCGCCTGATCCAGGGTAACCATGTGCAGCTCCCAGTTCCGCCGACGGGTCTCCCGCGCCCACCGCAGGAGCAGGTCGCCCCCTTTACGCTCGAAATTGCCGCCGGTGAACAACATGCGCACCACACCATCGTTCGGCTTCTGTTGCGGATCCGGGTGCCACAGGTCCGTGTCTACCCCGGGCGGCAGGATGAAGACGCGCTCCGGATCCGCCCCGTAGTCCTCAATCACGGACTGTGCGGCCCACCGCGACCACGGAAACAGTCCGACGGCTGCCTGGAACGTATGGCGGATCCTGCGCTCTCTCCATCGTGCGATGGCCCCGTCACGGTAACGCCGCTGCCCGGGTCGATACCACCGGGCCATCGCGTCGTACTGGCATGGCGTGACGTCGAACATCAGAAAAGCCCGGTATCTGCGCACTGCCGGGGGGTAGTAGACAGCCGGGATGTGCGTGTTGAACAGCACCGCATCGTACGCGGTGCCCCCCAGTCCACGCTTCATCTGCAGATTACCACGCCAGATCGCGCGCACCTGATAGGGCAGGAAGCGCATCCGTTCGATCCACCCCCCGTTCTCATAGTAAGTGATGGGCACAAAGATCGCATCGACGTTCGGCTCGCTCTGCACCACGCTACGCCAGTTCAGGTACTGCGTGCGCATGCCTGCCTGCTGCTCCATCACGAAACCGAAACGGAAAGTGCGACCGGACGGGAGAGCATGATCCTCTCGTATCGGTACGTCCGTCACTATATCCAAGGCTCTACTGCTCACGTTTCCACTCCCCCGGTCTCCCGGCCTGTTGCCCCATCGCGATGCACCTGTCGCAGTGCCTTCCAGAGCTGGCGTCTCCCCCCGAGCTCCCGGCACATCCCCTGCAGATAACGCAGATTGAACAGCAGGCTGCAGGCCACCAGCGCAACCCGGCGCCCACCCCAGCGTACCGCGGCGCGCCCGATCAGCAACGGGACTTCTTCCAGTATCGGCACCCCCGTCGTCATTCTTGCCAGCCACTGCGTCAGCAGATTGCGCTCCCGGAAGTGCCGACGGGCCAGCTCCATGGCGCGCTCCTCACCGAGCTCTCGCGCCATCTGAACGTCCCGTCGCCCGTACTCGAAAGGGGTTCGGTACCACGAAGCAAATGGGCGTGTGGGGCGATGATACCCGATTGCCCGCGGATTGAAGTCAAAGCGCAACCCCCTCTGCGCCAGCCGAAAACCGAGCTCCACGTCCTCCTGGCGGGTGAAGCGCACATCGAATCCGCCCACTGCCAGTAGATGCTCCCGTCGCACCGAGAAGTTGCCACTGTACAGATTGTTCGGACCGGCTCGCCACACTCCGTTAACGAAATTGTCGTATTGCCGTTGCAACATTCGGTGTTCCCACGCAATCCAGTGTGGGGCGCTCTCGTCCGGCGGTTCTGACTGCGGGCCGATCAACACCAGATCTTCAACCCCGGCGTGCGCGCTGGCATGTTCCTGCAGAAATCCGGGCACAGGCTCGATATCATCGTCCATGTACACCAGCAATGGCGCCTGCGCCAGTTCCGCCCCCCGGTTGCGTGCGACCGAAGGTCCGGAGTTCGACTGCTCCACAAAGGTGAGCTGGTACGGCGTTTGCAATGCCTGCACCGCTTCCTTCGTGCCGTCCGTCGAACCGTCCGAGACCACAATCACCTCGAAATGCCCGGCAGGGAAAGTCTGACGCGTCAGAGCGCGCAACGCTCGTAGCAGGCTCTCACGCCGATTGTACGTCGGGATCACCACACTGATCTGGAGTGCGTTCACCGGAACTGGCGGCTGGTTCGTAGAACCCGACAGGATCGGAGTGACACTCATGACAGTTGCCACCCTCAGGAGACAGTAGGTGCCGTGCCGGCAGCGAGCCCACTGCTCGACGCCGGAGGTTCCGCTACGAACAGTCGCGACCGATAGTCCACCCGATACGAGAGACTCTTCCAGAGCCCCTGCCAGTAGCCCAGCACGTAGTTGTATTCGTAACGCCACCCGGGGTCTCGCTGCAGGATGCGCAACACGCCACGCGCCCCGATGTAGAACAACCCGCGCAGGATTACCGGAAGCATGGCCAGATCCCCACAACGCAGGTGCTTCATGGCAAAGGCCGCATCGCCACAGGCGTAACTCCGGGCCACACGGTTCCACAGAGAACGCTCGCGCCAGGACCGATGCAGAATGGCGTTTTTCGGCTCCAGTCGGATCACTGCGTTTGCCCGATGCGCCCGGTACAGCCAGTCATGCTCATCAGAACCCGGCATCGGCGCACCGGCACCCAGCAGGGGATCAAACGGCCCTACGAGCTCCCAGAAGCTCTTGCGCAGCG
>JANWZQ010000118.1 GCA_025054835.1 Chthonomonadaceae bacterium | reverse complement strand
CACTTCCTTCACGGCGGCCATGGCAGCGAACTTCTCTACCGGAGAGTTCAGATACCGGTAAATGGGGTAACCGATCGCCGCGGCGTAGGCCAGTCCGACCCCCCCGATTGCAATCTTCACAAAGCCCTTCCGGGTGAAACCTCGCTCCTCCTCATTCAGAAGTGCATCCGATGTGTCCGGGCACTCCACAGGATTCGGTGTAGTCAGAACACTGTCGCTCATGGCACCACCACCTGTTCGCCGGGAGGCGTCGCCCGCTGCATCACACGCAGCAACCAGTACAGAACTCCCAGCATGATCACGAACAGTAACAGGAAAAGTACAATCACGGACCAGTTGCTCACCTCCGTCCGTTGCCACACATCGAACCCTCTCTGTAGCAACGTCACGTCGCGAATACCATCGCGGTAGACCACGGCACCCAGTGTGCTCAGAAAGCCAGCCGCCAACCCGGAAACCGCTATGGGCACGCGGGAGTGCGTTCCCATACCCTGCCACACAGCCAGCACAGCCGCGATGACAATCGCTCCCAGAAACAGCAGACCGGCCCCGGGGTAGAGCGCGTTGCTCACCAGAGCCTGACGCACGGCTACAGGTTGCGTCTGGACTACCATCAGCGCACAGAGCACCTGGATTACCGCGCCGATTGCAGTCATTCCCCCGCCGCTGCGCCGCAGATGCGCCTGCGTTCCTGCAGACAGGTGGGGCATGCCGGCCAGCAGCGCGGCCCAGAGCCCTCCGAAAACGAGCCCGCCTGACATCACGAACAGCCATCGTGGTGTGACAGTCGGATCACCGGACACCCCCTGCAGGCCGTATGGACTGCGAGCATACATCTCCTGCCAGACCTCCGGGCGGAGCATCAGCGTCATGTTCATCGCGTAGATATGCCCGACTCCCACAACGATCCCCAGAGCCACCAGCGTGATCAGCAGGACGGATTGCCCCTTCTCAATGCGGGGTGCGATGCGGTAGAGTAACCAGTAAGCTAGCATCAGTAGCGGGATCACCGCAAACCATAGCACGCCAATCAGGATGCTGCTTGTATAGAGCGCCCGCCCGTACAGCACCTGCGCGAACAGCAACGGGGGGATCCCCAGATTAATCACGTAGGTCATAATCACTGGCAGGCGCCGCGCCAGCACAAAGGACGCGGAGACCTGATCGGCATCACGCCGGGAGCGCCCCCGGGTATTGTGGTATAACACCAGCAACAGGCTGCCCACCAGCAACATCACTGCAGAGAAGTGCAACGCCAGCGTGACCAGACTCAACACTTTCATCAGCCAGACCGGCGCCGGAACAGGAATAGGGTCTACAGACGGGAATTGCATAGCTCCTCCTCACCCATGCGCGTTCTGCACTCCTCAACTCCCTGAGCAGTACATTGTGCAGAATTGTACAGATAGTTCTGCCGGGCATGCATCCGCCGTCCGGCGGATTTTGCGCCACGCGCCGTATGGCCCGCCCGTAGCTCTTCATAAACACAGGAATGGCACACATATCATCCCTGCTTGAACATCTCTCTGAAAAGCTCCTGATACACGGAGAGGAAAAAAGAGGGAAGACAGCACCAATTAGCGGAAATGAGGAGATAACACAGGGAAAGGAGGTTGCACGCGAATGCGCGATCGACCGGGTCCTGCTCCCGGGTCAGCCATGACACCCCCCGTCAGGGAAGCCACAGAGATCTGCAGGCGCATCGATCCCTTTGAGAAGCCGGGCGAAGTGCGGTGCCCGGTCTGCTATCAGATCATCCCACCGGAACACCTCGGGCACAAGATGCATTGCCGCCGTTGCGGCTATCTGGAAAGTTGCTGCAACCCGATCTGACAGAGATCCTGATCCCTTGTTCGGCATCGATTTCAGGGTACAATAGTCGCGGTCACAGGAACAGGTGAAAATCATCAGAGGCAGGCAGCAACAGGAACTTCCTGCCGGGAAAGCGAGAAGTACGGAACGTGACGCACTGGATACCTCAGGTCCTCTCCGGTCTCTGCTGGGTCGTCTACGGTAGCTTTTTCGAGTGGTACTGGCACAGGTACTGGATGCACCAGCCCCGTTTTCCCCGGGAGGCATTCCGCGGGCACACGATTGTCCACCACGGTCTCTATCGGGGCGACGAGAGCTTCTTTCTGGAAGAGGGGGCACACCCTGCTCACATTCTGCTCAAGCCCTACGCGCTTCCGGCCATCATTGCCGTGCATCTACCGGTTGTCTGGGCCATTGAGCGTTATCTGTGGGCCCATACGGCGGTCGGTGCCATCACCGCCTGCATTGCCTACTTTATCGTGTACGAGTACGTGCACTGGAACATCCATATCCCGCGGGGCCACTTCATCGAACGCTTCCGCTGGTTCCATTTCCTGCGCACGCACCACAAACTGCATCACCGCTACTATCAGAAGAACTTCTGTGTGCTCTTCCCCCTGGCCGACTGGTTGCTGGGCACCCTCATTACCGAGGAGACGCTGCAACGTCGACGCGCTGAACGTGAGGCCGCGATCGCTGCAGGACGCCTTCCGACGCCGCCACGCACCAGACGCCCCGGCGGGCGCCGACGCACGTTACCACGCAGGACCGTTGCAGCAATCCGGCACGAAGTGCAGTGTTTCCGGCAGGGTGCACGCACCAAACGGTTCCGGCAACTCGTACGGTTGCGCGAGCAGCTGAGCGCCGTGTTCGGCCGACACCGGTAGGGAGTGATCCCTTACGCGTCCACGCGACACCGCAACGCGATCAACCCGACCAGTGCCCCCTCAACAGGGAGAGCATCCTGCGCACAGAGTGCCCGGAGCGTTTGTAAGGCCTCATCGGGCCGTTTATCTGCAGCCATCTGACGGTCTGCAGCCTCCAGAGCCCGTACACATTCCCGGTATTCCTCCCGGATGTAGGCCGCCAACGCGTTCTCCAGCGCCGGTACATCCGGGCCTGCGCGCCATCGACGTCGTAACTCCTCTATCATGCGGGCGACCATCTCATCCCGGGCGAACTCCTCCTGCGTGAGCAGGGTATACAGGGCCTCACTGGCCTGTAGCAGCATCCCGATTGCCAGGGCAATTTGCTTACGGCTCAATGGCGTTGAGCTTCGGGCCAGATGCGCCACCAGGAGAGGAAGCGCCGCACGATCCTGAAGTCTGGCCAGCGCCTCTGCGACAACCGGCAGCAATCGGCTATCGGCAGGACAGGCCTGCAGTTCCTGTCGCAGCACAGGACCGGCCTCTGCTGCCCCGAGCTGGCCAAGTGCATGGACAATCGCCATGCGTACCCCTTCTGGCGGTTGCCGGAACTGTAGAAATCGGATCAATGCCTGCGCGGTCTCCGGTTCTCCGGCCTCCCCGAGCGCACGTGCCAGCGCTTCCGCGATCTCAGGATCCTGCGTCTGCTCCAGAAGCCGGGTCAGAGTGCCTGCTGCTTCTGTCCCACCGAGTGCGCCCAGCGCCCGGATGACCGCCAGAGAGTCCAGAGGAGACACAGTGCCTTCCGGAGCCTCTAGCAGAGTGATCAGCGCAGGCACAGCCCGTCGATCGCCAATCCGGGCCAGCGCGTCCGCTGCCGGTCCTACGATACCCGCTGCAGGATCCATCAGAGCGGCGGTTAGCGCCTCGACAGCCGCAGGATCACCGATCTCGCCCAGTGCCCGCGCAGCCTCCTCGCGTACCGCAGGCGCCGGGTCCGTTAGCGCCGTCGTCAGTTCACTCACAGCCAGTTGCGTCCGTGACTCTCCCAGCGCTTCGGTCGCACGCCGACGTGCCTCCAACCCGCTCCCCCCTTGCAGACGCCGGATATGGAGCCATGCTCGCAGATCCGCACGGGTCAGCTGCTGTAGCACATCGCGTGCCGAGGCTGCCTGCGCGTCCACCAGCGGGCGCAGAAAGCCGAGCGCCACAACCCGCAGCACGGAGGCCGCCAGAAAAGTGACATGAAAGTTGGTCCACTCGATCCCCAGCAACGTGCTCCGCCAGTGAACCAGCGCGTTCATCAACACGCCCCCGGCGAGTGGAGCCAGACCTCCGGTCAACCCGGTAACCGCCGACATAGTGGCCACGTAGACAGCAGTCTTTTCCGCAGGGCTCATCCGGATCAGTAGATTGAACTGCATCAGGCCAACGCCTGCCCACGAGGCCCCTCCAGAAAGGTGATTGATCACCAGCAGCACCATCATCACGCCGGGATTATCCGGCGTCGCAAAGACCCAGTACAGCGGCAGCAGCACGGTGCCGAACACGCTGATGCCCAGCAACGGCTTGTTGCCGAACCTGTCTGCCAGATACCCCCACACTGGCATCGAGCCCAGACCGGTGATGCTGGTGAGCACCGAGAGCAGTTGCAGCGTCACATAGTTGAGCTGCAGGGACTGCAGGGCATACACCGTGAAGAATGGGGCAGCGAGAAACTGTCCCAGACCCAGGACTACATTGAACATGATCAACCGGCGAAAGTTGCGGTCCGCAAAAGGCGCTCGATAGTATGCCAGAACCCCCTCCGTCCCCTGCAACCTGTCCCCGCTAACTCCTGTGTTCCTTCCAGGAGGTTCTGGCTGGCGCAACATACAGACCAGAGCCGCAACAGCCCCGGCTACCGCCACGCCGAACAGGACCGCAAATCCGAGCGCCTCCTGATGCGTCTTCCGGGTTGTCCAATCCAGGAACCAGGCTGCTGGCAGGCCGACCAGCATACCTGCCCCGCCGGCAATCATATTGCGCCGGCCAAAATAGCGCCCGCGATGGTCTGCCGGCACCAGGTCCGACATCCACGCCATGTAAGCCGGCATCGGGATGTTGATGGCTACGTAGGAGAGAAGATACAGTACCAGGAAGGGATAGAGGGAACGCGAGGGTCCCAGAAGATAAGGCAGCAGCAGGATCAGCACCCAGAGACCGCGACCGGCCATCAGGAACCAGGCGCAGAAGGGCTTGCGCGCCGGCAAGCGCTCCCCGAAGTAGGAGGAGACAAACTGCACCAGTCCTGCAAACGTAGGTATGGCGCTCAGCAGGCTGACCTCGACGTCGCCGGCACCCAGCCAGAGCGCAAAACCGGTTAGAAAAGCGCCGGTAGTTAGCGTTACCCAGATATTGGCAAAGGCAGCCTCCCACGTGGCCACGCGCAACCCGCGCAGGACTTCCAGGCGGTTCAGTTCACGATGGACGACCGACACAGAGGCGCGCTCTCGTTCCCGGGTACTATGGTGTCAGCGAGGGTGGCGGCAACGTGGACATCAGGCCGGAAGGTAGACGCACCGACGGTCGGTTGCCGGTTTCTGAGGACTGCCCCGCTCTGACGTTGAAGGACCGGGTCTGCCCGACGGTCCAGATCTCGGGCCATCCCTGCAGGATCAGGCCCGCTTCGGTGATCTGGACGATGCGATGCCTGCCGAAAGGAAGACGATCACCGACGCGCAGATAGAGCGTCCTTTCTCCTTCCGTGTCCGGGCCCTCTGACGACCGTCGCACGATAGTGAGCACAGCTTCTGGCGAATTGCCGAGTACCACACCATCCAGCTTGATCTCCACCGAATTGACCACAGCAGGCATACCCCCTGCAGGCGTCTCATTCTGCCCCGGTGCAGGCAAGGGGGGCAGGCGAAATGCTTCATCTCTGCGCGGCAGTGTTACCTCCCCTGCCGGGATCCGCGTCGGTGTTACAACCGGTGCACTGCGCTCCGCGGGAGGCTTGAACTGTCGGAACGCATCGGGCCGACCGGGAGCGATGTTGGTGCCCATTTCGCTGTCGAGCACCTCACTGAAGTAGCGCATTTGCCCCGGTCCTGCGTTTGGATTGATCCCGGCTCCAATTGCCGTGGCGACCTGCGCGGGCGCACTCCCGGTGGCCGCGCGCTGCGAGTTCTCCGATACCGTCGGGACTCGCACATCTCGCGCCTCCGCCGGACGGGTTGCCCGCACATACTGCCAGATGACATACGCGAGCACCGCCACGATGGCGATCAGCAGCCCGATGATCCTGGGCGTATCGTTCGACTGGTTCTGCATCGCGATAAATTCCTGACCGCAGCCCCTGAACCGCAATCCGTCAATCGTTTTTAAGGTGGGGCGTCACAAACACCAGCACTTCGCGCCGCAGTTGCGCGCGGGTAGTGTTACGGAAGAACTGACCGATCAACGGGATATCGCCAAGAATAGGCACCTTGACCAGAGTCCGGGTCTCCTCCTCCTGAAGCAGTCCTCCAATCACGATCGTCTCGCCGCTACGCACGCGCACCGTGGTATCCGCCTCACGCTGGAACGTGCTGAACAGACCGGTGCGCGGGTCGATGCTCCCGATGGAAGAGTAGATAGGGTGCACATGCAAGGTAATCAGATTGTCCTCGTTCACGCGGGGGCGCATCTGCAGAATGATGCCGACCGGAATCTCCACCACATTGTTCAGGATGATATTGTTCCCTCCAGTGCCCGGTATCCCGGGGATCGCAGAGACGCTCACCCGCCGGGTCTCGCCCACGAACACCACACCCGGCTCATTGTCCAGTGCGGTGATAGTGGGCTTGGCCAGGATCTTGACGTCAGTGCGGTTGAAGAATGCGTTCAGAGTTGCAGAGAACTGGAGGGGCAGCCGGCCGAAACCGCCAAAGCCGAAGTCTCTGCGCAACAGGGGCGTATTCGGTACATCACTGGCCTGAGTGTTGGGACGCTCGAAGATCTGGGTGTTGACAGAAATGCTATTGCCCTGCCCGTTGTTGGACCAATCGATGCCCAGGCTCTGCGTGACCTGCGGGTTCGCGCTGACCACCTTCACGTCCAGCACAACCTGCGGTGTCGGCTTATCCAGGTTCTCGGCCAGCTTCAGTGCCGCCTGCACCACGTCCTCAGGCCCCCCGAGGATCAGAGTGCGGGCGCGCTCCCCGAGTCCGAAACCGCCGAAGCCACCTGCGCCCATGCCGCCACCGAAGCCACCCATACCCGCACCGAAACCGCCAGCACCCATGCCACCCATGCCCGCACCGAGACCACCCGCGCCCATACCGCCCATGGCCGGAACACCGCCGAAGCCACCTGCGCCCATGCCGCCACCGAAGCCACCCATACCCGCACCGAAACCGCCAGCACCCATGCCCATGCCCAGAGATTGAGCCGACAGCAAGCGCAGCTGTGCCGGCGGAATGTAGTAAGTGTCCGGGCCGGAAGCAACAGTGAGCGTCTTGAGCGTGGCACGCAGGCTCTCCGCCAGCGAGAAGGGGCTGGCGTACTTGACCCGATAGATCGCATAACGGGCATTGGCCTCCTTGCCACGATCCAGATCCCGGATGAATTCCCGGGCGCGCTCCACCTCATCGCGCGTCCCGGTAAATGCCACTGCGTTCTCCCCGACCTTCTGCGCCTTCAGGCCCGGGAACTGACCGGTCAGTACCTTTTCGATATCTTCCGCCGGCGCGTACGTGAGCGTGACCGATGCGCTGGCAAGGGGCTCGGCCTTCGCAGGGGGGGTATCGATCTCCAGAAGCAGGTCCCGGGCACGCGCCAGATCCTCCGGTGCACCCAGCAGCTGTACTCCCCGCCCCACGGGACGCACTGTCACATAGGGCACGACGGCCTCCAGCTGTTGTGCGGCTGTTGCTGGTAGCACATGCTGCAACGCAACGCGTTCCTCCCGACCTGTCAGGAAACTGGCCAGCACGCTTTTGAGCGCGGATGGTGGAGCGACCACGAAGACGTCGCCGATCCTGCGGTATGCCAGGCCGGCCTGCGCTGTCACCAGGCGGAAGGCATCCTCTGCGGTCATGCCGCTCAGGTCGGTCCGCAAAGTCCCTTTGACTTCATCGGACAGTACGATCCCGGCGTTGGCCCTTCGGGCGAGCATGGTGAGGATGCGTGCCACATCCGTATTGAACACCATCCGGGGGAGTATCCGCCCTGGATTGCTCCGACGTGCAGGCTGTACCTGCCCCGCGACGCTGGGAAGCAATGCCCCTGCACAGAGCGCGCAGCATAGAGTGGCCTGCCCGAAATAGCGATAACACATCATGTCTCTCTTCCTCCGAAAAACGGGCGAGTTCCCCTTCCTGCTCATGGCCCGGTCTGCGCGGGCGTATCGGGTCGACTCATCTCGATAGCCGGAGAGGACTGCGGCAGGCGCGTCAGACCCGTGTCCTCCTCGGCACCAATCGGCCGAAGCGGGTCGCTCTCAGGGCGGACGAAGCGCGTCAGCATCATCGAGGCGCGTAGCGTGCCCCTGTCATCCAGCAGAGAGATCTGCAGGCTGTTGACATTGACGGCGCGGGAGCGATAGCGCAGGCTCTGTAGCTGATACAGAAACAGACGAATGCTGGATAAAGTCCCCTGTACTACCAGATTGGTTGCGATAGCACGCACGCCCAGTGGCAGGTTGGTGATCGAGGGCTCCGGGGGCGTGTTTGCATCTGCGGGCGCAGAGCCAGCCGTATTTGCACCGGTAACGCGCGTGATGGACGGTAACGGCTCCACACGCGCCCGATCCATCTGCACCTGCTTGACCCCGGACGCCGCCATCAACACCTGCAACGTGTTCAGAAAAGCCGCATCCTCTTCCCGCGTGTCCGGCGCTGCGATCTTCCCGAGCGTTGTTCGGTAGCTTTCCCGACGCGCCATCAGTTCCCGCTCCGCCAGAGCCACCTGCCGACGCACCTCCTCCTGAGCCTGCCGTGCGCGCTGGGCGTGCCCCCACTGATACCAGCCGTACGCAAAGGCGAACAGCAGACTGACCACCAGCACGGCTCCCGTAGCAATATTCATCCAGTTAACACGGGACATTGCGATAGGCCCCCATACTGGCAGCGCGGGATCCTGCCAGAAGTCTTCGTAGCCCCCGGCATCCGTTTCCGGGTGTCCTCTAGAGCGTGCCGCCGCGGTGGGTCAACGCATCCTGCGTGCCTGCAAGGCTTGTCTCAATCCGAAACCTGGTAATACGCGTCTTCGGGTCGGTCGAGATGTTCTGGAACCGCGGATAGACAAAGTGCGGACAGGTAATGATATTGGCGTAGTAGATATTGAAGTCCTGCTCGCTCCGGGCGTTGCCCTCGATCACGATGTGCCCGTTGCGCTGGATGTGCATGGCCGTCAGCCCGACTCCTTCTGGCATTCGCTGGGTCACCAGATCCAGGATTGAGGGCACTGGCAGATTGTCACTCTTCACGATCCACCCGAGGGTCTGCTCATCGAGGATCCGTTTCTCCAGCTCGCGATAGTTCTGCCGGGTCACTCCGAGCGTGGTGCGCAACGCCTCGACCTGCGCGTTGGTTGTCTGTGCCTGCCGGTTGAACAGGTATCCGGAGAAGAGACCGCCTGCCAGCACACAGAGAGAGGCAATTAACACAACGGTCAGGCGGTCACGCTCTACCGGAGCGACCGTGGCCTGCACACCCGGCGATAGATTGAAGCGGGGCACATGCCGCCAGTCGGCCGTTACAGCCTGCATCGCCAGCCCCACTGCGCCCAGATACTTCAACCCGTGTGGCGGGCTGAGCTGCGTGGCCACCTCACCCGATAGCCCCGGATCCACGGGCATCTCTACCAGGCGCGCCTCCATGCGCAGGGTTTGCGCCAACCATTCCGTGATTGGCCCGGCCTCCGGGTCATTGGTCGCCACCACAATCCGGCTGACTGCCGGCGCGTTGGGGAACTCTCTCTGGTAGTAGTCCAGCGATCGTTGGACCTCGTTTGCCAGCGACAGGGCAATCTGCGGTATGATCTCGCCCTGTACGGCGCCACCCAGTGGAGGGAGAGGCCCGCTGCCACTCCCGGAGCTGCCCGGAATGTCCTTTTCTTCCAGCTCAGCGGTGTCGTCGTCCGGGTTCAATGGCGTGCGCACCCGAACGTAGCCTGCAGGGTCCTCCACAGGTGGGTCTGCAGCCAGATTGACCGGCCCCGCAGTGTAGACTGGCGCGCTCCTGCGCCCCCGGATGAAATCGTTACTGCCTGTCTCCAGACGACGATAGAGCCGGATCTGCCCGTGATCGAGAATGGAGAGCTCGCTGCGTTGCGGCGTGATGGCCAGGCAGAGCGCGGCCGGTTGTGCCTCCAGCATCGGGTAAGCGACCCGGAACAGGCCGATCGTGCTTGGTTCCAGCGCCAGCACCTGCAACCCGGCACGCTCCACAGCCAGACGATATGTGATGGCCACACGTTCCTCGGCGGCCATGAGCAGCACTGAGGGCAGATTATCTTCGCCGGCTGCTGTGTCCAGACGGAAGTAGTCGAACACTCCGGTGCCCGTGCGCAAAATCTGGTAGTGTGCCAGTTCTCCCTCCAGCACGAAGCGCAGCTCGGAGTCCGGGACGCGGGGGATGGCCAGAATACGTGTGACCACGCCCTGCACCCCCATCCCGACCACAGCAGTGCGCGCGCGATAACCGCTCCGGCTATGCAATCCCCGGATAATATCCGCGACAACCTCGGTCTGAATGACCCGCTCGTTATCCACTGCCCCTGCAGGTAATGGCACAGAGCCCACTTTCAGTACCTGCGGCACCGGGCCGCCACGGAGTTCTACCATCCGGACTTCGTTGAGGCCAATTTCGATCCCCAGTACCGCTCTTCTCAGGCTTGCCATCGCTCCCTCACTCCACCGTCTCTGGAGGACGTGGCACATTGGTATATACAGCAGGAGGCATGATCAACCCGTGGGGCCCGCGCAGGCGCACCGCGCCCGTCAGGCTTCGTCGGTAGATCGGTCCGTTATCCCCGTAAGGCCTGGCCTCCGCATGCACGGTTACATAGACCGTCGTCGCCAGAAAACTTGCATCCGGGGCGAGAGGGTTCAACGCCGGGTGACTCACCCGTACGAAACGCCACGTACGGTCCGTGCTACCGGTCGCTGGAAGCCGGTACTCGTACTCGAATTCGACTGCGCGGATGAACTGCCCCACCTTGCGCCGGGCCGCCATGCTGGCTCCCGGCCAGCGTGTCAGGAAATTGTTCCGCTCACGCACACTGGAGAACACCCGGTAGTTCACGTAGCCCAGGCCGGCTGTGAGAAACGTGAGCCGGTTCGGGGTACTGATCGGATCGACCTGCCCTTCGCTCATGGGCGATGGCCAGGTCATATCGATGTTGTTGCCTGCTGTACGCAGCATATCGCAGATATCATCCAGTGACTGGCGCGCCTCCAGATTGACCCGGGTCTGCCACACCAGATTGTCGTAAGACTGCCAGGATGCCCGGAACAACGCGAACACGGCCCCCACAATCATGATGAGAACCAGCAACACTACCAGCAGTTCCGGGGTAGATAGGCCAGCGCGTGCGCGCCCCCGATGCGCTCCCGTGATATGCTTCCAGCCGGCGCACTCCATGTTAGATCCCCCCCTGCACCATGCAGGTCTGCATGCGCGCCAGCTCCACATTCCGCTTGTTGTGGTAGGCAATCACTGTGATCGTCATGATGCGCAGATCATCCCGGCCGGGCGGGTAAGTGCCGGGAGGCGAGAAATGGATCAACGTGTGCACGCGATAGCGAGCGTACAGCGCCGGAGGGCGTTGCCGATCTGTGGTGTTCATCTCTTCGAGGTTCTCATCGAAGAAGCGCACAGCCTGCAGATTGGGTGTCGTCCAGCGGCTACGGCTGTTGCCAGGCACCGGCGACGACTGTGTGACCGGCATGTTCACGAAGAAGCCGTTGATTTTGGCACGCTCCAGCGTGGTGCGCGCGCAGATGTATCCAGCAGCTCGCTCGTCCGTGGTGATGGCGCTGCTGACCATGTAGAGCCACGAGGAGACCAGACCGATCAGCGACACGCTAACGATGGCAGTTGCCATCAACACCTCGGTCAGTGTAGCCCCACGCCGCATAGCACGCAAGTTGATTGTTCTGTTGCGCACCGCAATCCCTCAGGGCACAAAGGGCCCGTAGTCATAGACCGGCCCTCGTTCCATGGGGAATCCCGGATTGTCCGGGGTGAAATTCGGCAGGATTTCTCCCCGGGAACGAGACTTCACCCGGTAGTACAGGACATACCGATGGCGGTCCCGGGCGCTCTCGACCGGCTCCGCGTTGTTCACTGTCACCCTGCCCCGCACTACGATCCGGTTGGCAACCACAGACTGGATTGTAGCTCCCCCGGCCGGTGCGGCTGGATCTCCCTCGATCACAACGCTCCCGGCATCCGGAGCAGGCAGGGCCGCCATGCCGTACACCAGCCCGCGCAAAGAGGGTCGTATCCGATAGCGATAGTTGGCACTGTTCCAGTCATCGGGATCTTCCGCAGGAGGGCGGTCCAGTTCCTGCAGAGCCAGGTGCGGGCGATAGGTCAGTGGTTGACTGGTATTATTGAACCAGATGTAGGAGGGCGACTGCGCTCTCTGGTCGCCCGGAGCCAGGCTGTTTTCTGTCTCGAAGTAAGCCAGATTGGTGATCACCGGCCCCTCATTGGCACCAAGCGCAGGGTTATGGATCAGGATCCGGATGCCGGTCGGACGATCATCGTTGAACTCTTTACGCAGGTCGAGGATCAGCACATCGGTGCTCCGCATCCGAATGTTCTCCAGATAGATCAGGTTGTGATGCGGCGCATCGAGACGTGCTCTGATGCGGATTGTCCGATAGGGGCGGCTGGTTGAACGATCGAACTCGGCGGCTGTTAACTGGCGTGGCGGGGGCGAAAAGCTGGAGAAGGTACCATCTGCGTTGCGATACTGGATCTGCACATTGTCGTTCAATGCCGCTGCCTGTGCAGGCGTGCGTCCCTTCCAGACGTAGGCCAGCACATCCTCGATAGTAGGCCAGCGCATCACATCAGGCAGCCGGGGGATATCCCATCCGGCAGTCCAGGCGCCCGCTCCCGGTTGCAGCACGGCATCCGGTCCCAGGCGACATCCGAAGAAGAGTCCCCCTTGGGAAGGAAGCTGGGCCTGTGGTGGAGCCCCTCGCGTATTAAAAGCCACACTCCCGTTAGCTCCGATGTAGCCCATCTTCAGCAACGCCACCCCCGTACTGCCCGGCGTCAGTGGCAGGCTTTCGAACAACAACGTACCCTGCGCAAACAGGGCATACTGATCTCCGAGTCCCGTTCCCGTCCCATTGAGCGTAATGCCCCGTTGTATCCCCGTGACCGGGTCTGTGCCGATCGCGAAGAGCACAAAGTCCTCCGGAGCCGTCCAGACACCCCCCAGAGCCGCGCTTTTCACCCAGACCTTCACGGTCCCCTCGAAAGAGGTCCCCAGATCGGAAGCAGGCAGAGGCCCAACGTAGGGCTCCGGCCGGTTGCTGGCCTCATTCCATGTGTTCACAACTTCCCATGGAAGCCGTCCCGACACGGCAGGTGCGCCCGGCAGGTTGCACCGGGACATACGGGCCATCTGCCATGCGGCAGCCGCTTCTGCACAGTAGATCGCACGGGCATAGCCCTGCGCAGTGCTCTCCGAGACAGCATGAAAGCTCACAAGCCGGCCGACGCCCAGCACCAGCACAGAGATAACCAGGACCGCTACCAGCGCGTAGATCAGCGCTACCCCCCGATATGCGGTGCTACTACGTGCATGCATTGTCGCCTGATCTTCCATGAGATCCTACCGGGCTCGCAGATGGCCCACCACGCTCTCTTCCGGAGGCGCTTCCCGGGAAAATTACCAGAATTTTGCAAATTCTGTCAACTATTCACCTCTACGCAGAGGCCGCACTACCGTCGCAACACGTTGGTCAGGTTGAAGATAGGCATGTAGAGGGCCAGCAGCACGAACAACACAACTCCCCCGATCAGTACTGTCAGGGCAGGCTCCAGCAGCCGTGTTAGCTTCTGCACCGTGTACTCAATGTCCCGATCATAGAAGCGTGTGAGCTCGGTCAGCATCTCATCCAGATTGCCCGACTCCTCTCCAGCAGCAATCATTCGGGTCACAATCGGAGGGAACTCACCGGTCTGCTCCATGGGCATCCAGAGCCGGGAGCCCTGCTGCACGAACTCCGCTACCCGGTTCATAGCGGTCATGATGATGACGTTGTTGGCGACCCGTGAAGAGATCGCCAGGGCCTGCAGAATGGGCACGCCGGACCGTACCATAGCGGAGAGCGTCCGTGTCAGCCGGGCGATCGCAACCTTGCGATTCAATGGCCCGAAGAGCCAGACGTTGATTTTGAAGCGGTCCCAGCGCTCACGTCCCTTCGGCGTCCGGATGTACCGGCGTACGGCCACGTAGCCCCCTACCGTCAGTGCCAGCAACAGAGGAAATCCCAGAGGGCTCACCGCGAATGCGCTGAAACGCAGTAGCGCAAGGGTCACCAGCGGAAGCTGCGCGTTGAACGCCCGGTATACCTTGTCGAATTGCGGGATAACAAACAGGATCAGGAAGCCTACCACGAAGATGGCCACGCAAATCACAATGATAGGATAGATGAATGCAGAGCGCACTTTCTCACGCAGTTCCGCTTCCTTGTCGAACTGCTCGGCGGCGATGTCGAGCGTTTCATCCAGAACGCCTCCCGCTTCCCCGGCCCGGATCAGCGCTACGTAGAGCTCCGGGAAAACGTTCGGGTGCCTGGCAACAGCCTCAGCCAGGCTGCTTCCTCCCAGCACATCGCGTCGCACCTGATGCAATACATCGCGCAGGTACTGGTTCTCACTCTGCAGGGCCGTGGTATACAGGCACTCGTTCAGTGGCAGACCGGCACGCACCAGAGTAGCCAGCTGCCGGCTCATCACCACCATGTCCCCGATGCGCACGCGTCGCCCGCGGCGCACCCGTACCCCCGTCGACTCCTGTGGCAGTGCGCCTCCCTGCTCGACGGCGCTGGTCAGGAACAGGTCGCGCTCGCGCAGCAGTTCACGTACCGTGTCGATGTCGGCACTGATGACAACCCCCTGCACCGGGTTGCCATTACGATCGCGCGCTGTGTAGGCGTAGGTTGGCATTACGGTCACACTCCAGAGATGCTGCCGGGAATACGCATCGGGCCCGGGAACCGCTGTCCAGAGCGCACAGGTCCCCCGCCCCGTAGCCCCTATTCCTCTGCCGAAAGCACGCGCGTCACCTCCTCCATAGTGGTGACCCCCTGCAGCACCTTGCGTACTCCCATTTCACGCATGGTCTTCATGCCCTGACGACGAGCCATCTCACCGATCACAGCACTGGACTCCCGCCGAAGGGTCAGCTCCCGGATCTCTTCGGTCATGGGCATGATTTCGAACACAGCAGTGCGCCCTTTCAGTCCACGCTGCGCGCACTTGGGGCATCCCCGACCGCGAGCCAGCATGGGCTGGAACCCCTCGGTGTGCGGCACCCCGAGCGCTTCCAGCATGGATGCCGTTGCGGGAAACTCTTCTCGACAGAACGAACAGACTGTGCGCACCAGACGCTGTGCCACACTACACAGCAACGCCGAAGCGATCAGGAAGGGCTCCACGCCCATGTTGATCAGGCGGGTGATGGCCCCGGGCGCATCGTTGGTGTGCAGCGTAGAGAAAACCAGATGCCCGGTCAATGCGGCCTGAATGGCGATCTCGGCCGTTTCGCGATCCCGGATCTCACCGACCATGATGACATCCGGGTCCTGACGTACCAGCGTACGCAACCCGCTGGCGAATGTCACGCCAATCTTCGGGTCAACCTGTGTGTGGTTGACTCCGGGCACCAGATACTCAACTGGATCCTCAATGGTGCTGATATTGATCTCCGGGCTGTTGATCCGGGCCAGCGCGGCCTGCAGAGTGGTACTCTTGCCGCTCCCGGTCGGGCCGGTAACCAGTATCATGCCATGTGGCCGCCGAATAAAATGATCGAAGAGTCGGTACTGCTCCGGGAAGAACCCCATCTGCTCCAAGTTGTTCAGTGTTTTGGTGCGCTCCAGAATGCGAATGGCAGCCTTCTCCCCGAAGACGGTCGGCATGATGGAAACACGCAGATCGTTATCCCGTCCACTTCCTTTGAAGAGGATACGCCCGTCCTGCGGGCGGCGGCGTTCCGCGATATTGCAGCGCGCCATGATCTTGATGCGCGAGATCACTGCTGCGCGGTAGTTGACGGGAATGGTCATCTGATCAGCCAGGATCCCGTCGATGCGATAGCGCACCCGCACCCGATCTTCCTGCGGTTCGATGTGGATGTCGCTGGCATCGCAGGCGATCGCGCCCGCGATGATGCTGTTGACCAGCCGGACGACCGGCCCTTCCTGTGCACTGGCCAGCAGGTCGTCCTCATTCTCTTCTATCTCCCAGGCCGGCGCGCTCTCCTTGCCGATCTCATCGATAATGCCCTGCGCACGCCGGGTCACGTCGAATACCCGGTTGATCGCGTCGTTCAGATCGGCTTCGAAGACCAGAACGGGCGTGACACGCCGATTGAGCAGAGCCTGCAGCTCATCAATAGCTGCCAGATCCAGTGGATCTGACATAGCAACCAGCACATCCTCGCCCCGGTCGCGCACCGGTAGGGCGCGCAACCGGCGCGCACGTTGTTCGTTGATCTGCTGTGCGACCTCGAAATCGATGGGGTAATCCGCCAGTTCCAGGAACTGACAGCGGGTTGCTGCCTCCAGATAGCGCCCCAGCACGGCCGGGGAGATGTACCCCATCTGCAACAGGGTCTCTCCGAGCCGCTTCCTGTGCTGAACCTGCCGGGCGAGCGCTTCCTCCAGCTGCTCCTGCGTGATATGCCCATCCGCAACCAGCTGCTCCCCCAGATGACTGCTTCGATGATAGAAAGGCTTGAGGCTCTCGAGCATTTCCCCTGTTCTCGCAGAGAAGTAAACCTGAAGAGGCGCCCGGAGGTACCCGGTTCCGGCTCAAACCCGGCGCACGCGCACAGCACCTGACACGGGATCCCGTGCGGGCCTCCAGTAGTATTTCGGGCGAAGTCTCTTTTTCGTCAGACGCCCTCAAGGCGCAAAGTGTTCACCCGGGAAATTCACAACAGTCCTGCTGCCTGTTTCATGAGAAAAGCGCCAACGCAACCGACTTCGAGGTGACACTGTCGGGAAACGGCAGTGCTGCAGATGAAGAGAACTACGGGGGAAATGGCGGCCTCGCCACAACGCCACGCATCGGCGTGCAGTATTGACTGCACAGGACGCACGTCGCAAGGCACGCACAGCAGAACTGCCAGATCGCGCTTCAGGGCGTCTGTTACCGCCTGTTCAGAGCGGTTCCTTCGCAGTGCATTTTCTGCACCTTGTGCAGATTATATGCCAACTTATTGCCAGTGTCAAGGCAATGACATCGTTTCAAGCAGGATCACCGGGTGCAAACTCTCCCGATTACGCGCACACGGTGCCACTCAGGGCTCCAGCAGCTCCTCAACGGCCAGCGTCACCCGCATCTCTGCCTCTCTGGCCTGTCGGGATGTCAGAGGAGCCAGTAGAAGCCTGCGAAAGTCCTTGATCCGATGCTTGCTGGTCGCTGGCGGGCTGTCGAGCAGAGCCTCATGCGTCGGTAACCGGTCTGGCTGGATCCGGGTCGCCATCGCGTTCGCCGTGCTCAACTTGACCATCGCCCGGAACAGGTTCTCCGCTTCCCCGCGCAGTGGTCGGTCTTTGAGCAGGCCAACCGGCGTCACCAGCAATGGAGTGCCCAGTGTCGGGAGTGCCTCCGGGGGAATGCCCATGGCCCGGGCCGTTGAACCGCTTTTCTGATCCGGCACCACGTAGTCCACTGGCGCCCCCGAGCGTATCGCCCGTTCCGCGACATCCGAGTCCGTAATGCCCCATGCGACCTTCCCAGAAGTCACAGCATCCGCCACGGCCTGCTCACCCGGCAGCAATTGGACCTGATTTGCCCTGATGCCGGATAGCAACTCTCTGGCATCTGCTTCCGAAGCGAGCGCGAAGAGCGTCATCAGATGGTACCGCGCAGAGAAGCTCCGGTTCGGGTGAGCCATCCCCGCCTTTCCTCTCCACTGCGGGTCTCGCAGGCTGGCCAGAGAGTCCGGGAGGCGATTACGCGGAACAGCCCGACGATGGTACAGGATCACCCGGAAGCGCGCGTCCAGGCCAACCCAGTAGAAATCCGGGTCGCGTGCCTCGGGCACATAGGGGATCGTCAGGGGCGTTTTCATCTTCAGCAACAGGCCATCATCCATCACCTTCTGCATGGCTATCGGGTTCCCGGCCCAGTACACGTCGGCCTTGCGCTCCTCTCGAACACGTTGCGCCAGTCCGATGCCCTGTGCGACCTGCTCTGGAGCCGCACAGACCACGCGCACCGGCGTGCCCACATCGGCCTGTATCTGCCTGACGAGGCTTTCTACCACCTGCGGATCCTGGTCCGCATACAGAACGATACCGGGTTCTGCGCGGTTGCACCCGCTACTGGCAACAAGACTCGCGATCGCCATGAACCCGACGAAAGAGCGCAGAGTCGCCCGGACAATCCGGATCCCTGTCATGAAGCTGCGGTTGCATTGCGAAAGCATTGGCTTTTTCTGAAAGGGTCCCATCCGGCAGCAGGGAACCCGCACAGGAGATAACGAAGATACGTCACAGTTTACCTGACGCAACTTGCCAGCCGGCACCGTCAAACTATCAGGACGCTTCCGTTTTCGGGGTTCGGGTGCAGGAGGTCATATGATGTCCATCCGCGAGACGCTCTGTCGCGCAGCGCGGCGTATCACGGATCGTGCGCTTGCAGAATACACAGAGGAAGCCGCATGGCGTCGTCTTGTTCCGGAGAAGCGCCGGCAGTTTCTGGAGATGATGGGACTGGAAGACCTGCCAGCGCCTGCCGGGCGCATGCCAGTCCCCATCATCCAGACAGGCGTCTTGCAACGGCCGGGCTACCGGATCGAGAAACTCGCCCTGGAGACCCGGCCGCAACTCTACGTCACAGCGAACCTGTACGTTCCCGATCCCGGGACCCCGGGCGCTACCGGCGGGCTCCGCCCCGCTGTCCTCTACCTGTGCGGGCACAGTGAAAAACAGAAGGTCGCCTTTCAGGCGCATCCGCGGCGCTTTGCCGAGCTCGGTTTCGTCTGCCTGCTGATGGAAACGATCCAGCTGGGTGAGGGAAAAGGATACCATCATGGTACCTATCGAGAAGGGTGGTGGCACTGGATCAGCCGGGGATACACGCCCGCCGGCGTCGAGCTGTACAATGCCCTGCGCGCCATCGATTACCTGTGCCAGCGCCCCGAGGTAGACCCCGGGCGTCTGTGCGTCACCGGGATCTCTGGAGGAGGCGCGTCGACGTGGTACCTCGCGGCGGCGGACGAGCGGATCGGTGCCGCCGCCCCGGTCTGTGGCACAACCACGCTCGCCTCACACGTTCAGGATCGGGTCATTGACGGCCACTGTGACTGCATGTGGTGGGTGAACACCTACCTGTGGGACCTTGCGGACGTGGGCGGATTGATCGCCCCGCGCCCGTTGCTGATCGCCTCGGCAGACCGCGACGAGATCTTCCCCATCGCTTCCATTCGGGAGGTACACGGGCAGTTGCAACGCCTGTACACCCTGCTGGGTGCGCCGCAGAACCTGCGTCTTGTGGAAACTCCCGGAGGGCACTCCTATCACGAGCGCTCCCGAAAAGCCATCTTTGCCTTCTTTCTGCAACATCTGCAACAACGGATTGTTCCCGAGAATGACATCGGTGATGTGGATGAGACACCCGACCGGCAGGAGCCAGAAGCTGTCCTGCGCGTGTTCGTTAACGGCCCTCCTGACGGTGACCGTACGCCCTCCATTCAGGACAGCTTTATCCCGCTGGCCCGCCCGCCACAGATTGCTGATCGCACTGACCTAACCCGTGTGCGCCAGCGCGTGACCGACGCGTTGCGGAGCCGAACTTTCCGTGCCTTTCCACCGGATCTGCCGGCACTGGACCTGCGCGTGGAGTTCGAATTCCGCTCGGGAGATCGTAATGGTTTTCGCTTCGCCTTCACCCCGGAAGAGGGCTGGCGCCTGCACGGCGAGTGCCGTCTGCCTGCGCATACTGACACGCCCCTGCCCGCCGTGATCGCCCTGCGCTCGCCGGAAGAGGAGCGGGGCGCCACGGAACGGTATGTACGCACCGTGCGCGCTCCATGGGCTCAGGTGATCATCGAGACGCGGGGTACCGGCGATACTGCATGGGGCCAGAGCCTGCAATGGCATCTGCGACGGGCCAGCGCATGGACCGGACGCACCCTCGCCAGCATGCGTGTCTGGGATACGCTATGCGCGATGACCGCGGTGCGCTCTCTGCCGCAGATTGCAGACAGGCCCCTCGTGCTGGCTGCGCAGGGCGAGATGGCCGCAGTCGCACTCTATGCGGCTCTGCTGGACGGCAGGGTGGCTGCCCTGTTGCTGCAGTCTCCACCGGCCACGCAGAACGCACCGTCCCAACCGGATGGGCGAGGTGAGACGATCGAGATGCTCAACTGCCTGCAGATCACCGACCTGCCGCAGGTGGCCGGCCTGCTCTTCCCGGCAGAGATTGTGGTGACCGGTACGCTTCCAGAAACCTATCACTGGGCCCGGGATCTGTACCGCACGCTGGGCTCCCCGGATCGGTTCCAGCACCTGCCCGACCTGACGGGGTGGACCCCCCGGTTGCCAGATCCCATACCCTGATACAACGGCATCCCTGACAGCGATGCCATCGTCCACGAAAGTCCGTACACGTGACCAGAAGGAGAAGTATTGATGAAACCGTTCTCACTCTGCTCTTGCCTTGCCGCACTTGGCGTTCTGTTCGCGGCAACGCAGACTCCAGTTCGCGCCGATGATGCTGCCGACGAGGCCCGACCGATCACGCTGACAGCCCCGGCAAAGGTCGGGGAAACGGTTCGCTATCGGACCACGCTCACCATGAGTGTCGGCGCGGATATCACCGTGGAGCAGGTACGCAAGCACGTCGTCAAAGAGGTCAAGGACAACAAAGAAGTCATCGTTGTGGTGCACAACGAGGGCGGTAAGTTCCTTGTCAACGGCACGGAAAACGAGATCCCGGCCACTGCTGAGATCACCATGACCCTGGACCGGATCAACCGTGTGCTCACCTTCAAGCCCCGAGTGGAAGACAATCCCTACCTGTCCTCCAGCACCCTGCACCTGCTCACCATGGCCGAGACCATCGTCCTTCCGGAGAAGCCGGTGAAACCCGGCGAGTCATGGACCACCGAAGCGGATAATCCGCAGGTCAAGGGAAAGAAAGTCAAAATCAAAACGACCTACGACGGAACGGCAAAGTTGAATGACATGCCTGCCTGGAAGGTCACACAGGAGCTGGAAGCGGATACCGAGTTCACAGACACCCGGTTGAAGGTCAAAGTCACCGCATTTCTCGATCCGGCCACCGGTCAGTTAATACAGGCAGAGCAAACGGCCTCGGGCATTCCCAGCCAGCAGGGTCCGATTGAGTGGAAAGGCAAGATCGAGCGCAGTCCTTCCGCACCCAGGGAGAAAGCCTCATAATCAGGGCCCGGCGGTCCGATGCGATTGCAGAGGTGAACACAGCACTTTCTGTGTTCACCTCTGCGTTCTGCTAGCGCGCCGTAGCGCCAATTCCGTTCCGGTAGTGCACTTCGCTCCAGTCCCGAACACCCACTACCGGCAGGTACGGCGCGGTCACCTCCTGCTCGCGCTCCGTCTCCAGCGCCTGATAGACATACCATATCGGCTTTCTACCCATCGGGTCCTCCGGGTCATCTGGAAAACGTCGCAGCCCGATGCGCAGGCCTCCCTCAGCACGATCGTCTACCCAGTTGTGATAGTGGAAGAGCGCGATGCCCGGTAGATGCCGCAGCTTGCTCCACGCGTAGGCCATTCCAGCGGCCTGCTCGCGCAGCGCGGTCTCGCTGTAATCCCGTGCGTTCAGTCCCTGCTCGGTCAGGTGGATGGTGCGCCGGTGCCTGCCGAGAAAGAACGTACGGGGTTGACGCGCCCATGCGTCCAGCACCTCCAGATTTTTGAAGGTGATCTTGGGCGTGTCCAGAGAGAAGACGGCCTGCGTATCTTCCCAGACTCTCGGATTGAACAGATCCTGCGGGTAGGGATGGAAAGCGACAGCCCAGTCAAAGTCCCCCTCGACAGCCGAGAACCGCAGCAGCAGATCCAGCAGATCCCGCCCCGCGTAGAACTTCGGGGAGGGTCGCAGGGTCCAGTGATGTTCCAGCGAGATAAAGACCTGCGCATGCGGGTTGTACTGCCGTGCAATCAGGTGTGCGATCCGCATGGATCTGTGATACAGGTCCATGTACAGCAAAGCCGTTTTCTCACCGGCATTGGTCCAGATCCACCCCGCATTGACCTCGTTGTGCAGGATCCAGTGATGGATTCGACCATACCGGTTGTCTGGACGGCTGTAGCGCCGTGCCAGGAAGTCCAGAGTGGCCGCATAGGCTGTCACTCCCTGCCTGGAAGTCAGATCGGGCATCACATAGATGCCTGTGGGGTCCGCATCGGGATGTGCAAGGATCCGGCCATACTCCGGATCGGGACTCTGATGAGCCTGCGCAACCAGAATGATCGCAGAAACAATCATCTGTCGTTTTGCTGCCTCCTGCAGCGTCATGTCGATCTGTGCCAGGTACCCGGCATCGGCGTACCATGTGCGCCCGGCATGAAGAAACGGCACGCGCCCCGGTCCCGGCCGGGTGCGCACCAGCGCGTTCAGTAGAATATTCACTGTTGCGGCAGAGAGACCCAGCTCGTCCAGATCACGCATCGGGCGGTTCACCCACAACGCCCCGATGCCCTTCCGGTTCCGTGGCTTCTCGACGGGCAGGCGCCACTGTGCGTGCACTGTGTCCGGGTAGCGCGCATGTGACATCAACTGCCATCCCGTCCGGGTACGTTGCACCACAACCCAGCGCGAGAGCAATCGGTCATTCCCATCCCTGTTTCTCGCAACCCGTACCACAAAGCGGCCTCTGGCATCGGGGCTCAGAGGAACGCATAGCGGCAGCGACGTCCGGTTCAGGTTCGTGACGTCCAGATACAGGGGCACCTCTGCCAGCAGTAGCGTTCGTCCCTTCCCGGCTATCCGGCCTTCCACCTGTATCTGTTCTGCTTCGACAGTAACCCGCGTGATCTGACAGGGATACGAGCGCGTCAGGTATTGCTGCAGGCGCGCTTCCAGGTGCTTCTCGGCACGCTGTCGAGCTTCCCGTTGCGCGGCCAGTCGTCTCTCCTGATCTGTCATGGCCCGCAGGCGCAGGTTGCGTATCCGGATCGTTCTGCCCGGGAGGTTGCCGAAATCGAGTCGCAGGTTGCGCAACCGCCCTCCTGTTTTTACCAGAACGGGTTTGAGATCCACGGCGCAGGAGGCCCACCCCTCGCTGCGTGCCAGTCCTGCCGTGATCACGCTGTATTCCTCGCGCAACGGCGGCACCACGAACACCTGTATGCGATCTGTCCCCTCCGTGCTGAAGTACTCGAACGCGAGCACATGCCGCTGCCCGACAGAGATTTCTGCATCAAAGGGCTCGGTAAACAGGTAAGGATCCGATCCGGTTGTACGTACCGCGATCTCCCCGTTCTCCAGAAACTGCACTGTGGCATCGTGGACATTCTGAGTGGTGACACGCAGGGGAATGAAGTCCTCCGCATACGAGGAAAGCACCATGGCGATTACTCCCATCATTACCGGCAGCAATACAAACATCCGCGATATCTCCTGTGTCCAGCACACTGGCAGCACAACCACCGGCGCGAACACCCGCGATATAGGGGAATGCCAGACGCGCAGAAGGGCAAACAGAGACCTAATCCTGCCTGCAACCCTGTCCGAAAATCTCAGCGTTTCATGCGTGGCCTTGCCACAGAAGTGAACTGGGGGAGTGAACACACAGAATGGCTCATTGCAGCCCACCGGGCGATGAAGCGGCCCGTCTCGCGGCGTTGAGACGCTATGCGATACTGGATACAGCCCCGGAAGAGCCTTTCGATCGACTGGCTTCGCTGGCAGCCACGCTCCTTGACGTTCCCGTTGCCTTCATCAGTTTTATCGACCGCACGCGCCAGTGGTTCAAGGCTCGTCACGGCCTTGACGTTACCGAGATGCCTCGTGACGTTGCTCCCTGCAGTGCCCTGCTGTGGTCCTCGAAATCGCTGCTGGTCCTCACACCCGATAGCAGTCCGGAACTGGCGCAGGCCTGTGCTGCACTCGGCGAACCGGAAGCGCGTTTCTTCGCCACCGTGCCACTACGCACGGCCGACGGATGGACACTCGGTTCTCTGGCTGTTCTCGATCGACGCCCCCGTCGACTTACTGCCGCGCAGCAGCACTGCCTGCAGGAAATCGGTGCCCTGATCCTGCTGGAGATGGAACGCCGATCCGAGGTGCACTCGCTGCAGTCTGCGCTGCATCAGAGCGAGGAGCGTTTCCAGCTGTTTGCGGAACGCGCGCAGGACTACGCGGTCATGATGCTGGACCCGGCCGGGCGTATTACCACATGGAACGGTGGCGCAGAACGCATCTCGGGCTACCGCGGGGAAGAGGTTCTGGGCCGACACATCGCCCTGCTCTACGCACCCGAAGATGTGACCGCAGGCATTCCAGCGCGCCGTCTGGAGTGCGCGGAAAAGAATGGCTTCACCGAACATGAGGACTGGTGCCTGCGGCGTGACGGTTCGCGCTTCCGCGCCCTCAACACGCTGACGGCCCTGCGCGACGCCAACGGCGCCCTGCGAGGTTTCTGTAACATCACCCGCGACCTGACGCAACACCGTCAGGCCGAGGAACAGATTGCCTTCCTCGCACACCATGATCAGCTAACCGGTCTGCCCAACCGGCATCTGTTCCGCGAAAAGATTACACAGGCGATTGCGCGCGCCTACCGCAACCATCGCAAGGTCGGTGTGTTGCTGCTAGATCTGGACCGCTTCAAGCACATTAATGAAAGCCTGGGACACAAACAGGGCGACCAGCTGCTGAAACTGGTTGCCGAACGCCTGCAGACCTGTATGCGCGACGGCGACATGATCGCACGCCAGGGGGGCGACGAGTTCATCCTGCTGGTCCCGGATATCAACGGGCACGAGGACCTGAGCCGGATCGCCAGCCGGCTGATCGGCGCGCTACAGGCTCCCTTCCTGCTGGACCACCACGAGGTCTACGTCACGCCCAGCATCGGCGCCAGTGTCTTCCCGGACGACGGCACGGACTATGAGCTCCTGCTCAAGCATGCCGATATCGCCATGTATCAGGCCAAGACGCACGGCCGCAACCGCTTTCAGGTGTTCCTGCCCAGTATGGCCCCGAACACGCCAGAGCGCATCAGTCTGGAGGCCGATCTACACAAAGCGCTCTCCCATTCCGAGTTCCTGCTCTACTACCAGCCGCAGATCGAAGTCCATTCGGGCCGGGTAATCGGTGTGGAAGCGCTGCTCCGATGGAAGCATCCCCAGAGAGGCATGGTCCTGCCCGGTGATTTCATCCCGCTGGCGGAGGAAACAGGCCTGATCGTGCCCATTGGCGAATGGGTGGTGCGCACAGCATGCCAGCAGTGCCGGCAGTGGGCCCGGCAGGGATTCGCCGGGTTGCGTGTAGCCGTGAATCTCTCGCTACGACAGTTCCAGCAACCGGACCTGATCGCCGGGATCTCCAACGTCCTGTATGAAACCGGGATCGCCCCGAACGTACTGGAGCTGGAGATCACGGAAAGCATGGCCATGCAAGAGGCGGATCACATGGCGGCTACTCTGCACCGGATCAAAGCGCTCGGCGTGCAGCTGGCCCTCGATGATTTCGGCACCGGCTATTCGTCCCTCAACTACCTGAAGCAACTCCCTATCGACACGGTGAAAATCGACCGGTCGTTCATTCGCACGCTCGAGAGCGATGCGCGGGGCGCAGCCATCACCCGGGGGATCATCCATATCGCGCACAGCCTTAACATCACTGTGATCGCGGAAGGCGTGGACACCCCGCAACAACTGGACTTCCTCCGGCAACATCGCTGTGACGCGTTGCAGGGGTTCCTGATTAGCCGGCCCATTCCACCGGAAGAACTGACCGAGTTGCTGAAGCGCTCCGGCCGAAGTATCCTGCGCCGGGTCGCATAACCGCTATCACACACCACCCGGGCCTGTGTATCCCTATCTCAGGACATAAGGAAAAGACCGCCCAGAGCCTCTGCAGGCTCTGGCGTTGATGCCGACAGCTCCTCTGGCACGTCCCGGGTCTCACCACATGGTGCGGTGACCTGTAATCCGGTCAGGAAGCGCGAGGGCGCTACATTCGTGTCGTTCCAACGATCGACGGAAGAGAGAAACAGGCGATCCCGGGCCCGCGTGACGATCACGTATGCGATACGCCGCTCCTCGTCGATATCCTCTGCCTTACGATGTGGCAACAGTTCCTCGGACCAGCCAGCTGCGAAGACGTATCGCCACTCCAGACCCTTGGCCGCATGCCCGGTGGCCAGTGTCACTTCGTCCTGCGGCTTGCGGCGTCGGCCCCGCGCGGCACGGCGCCGTGCAGCCTCATCCCGCACGCGTTGCACGGCCTGCAGGTATTCCGCAATGGTCGGGTAGTGAGCCGCCGCAGCCTGCATCCGCTGGACGTTCTGTATCCGGTCGTTATCCCTGTCATCTTTCTCATAATGCCGCAACCAGAGATCGAACCCGGTCACCTGGCGCACGATCTGGATGGCCTCGCCAGCGTGTGCCACGCGCCTCACGCGCTCGCCAATCGCTTCCAGTTCCTGCCGCAAACGGCGCAATCCTCGATGGCTCTTCAGATCTTCTGCATGGAACTCCGGCAGAATATCCCAGATGCGCCGGTTACGGATCTCAGCCCAGTTCCGCAACTGCCCGCCGGTCGATCGTGAGATCCTGCGGTAGGGCACGTGGAGTAACGCCAGCAACCACTCGTCCGGATATTCCCGGGCCGGATCGGCAGCCTCCACACCACAGGAGGGCGCGAAGAAGTGCAGGTAGGCCAGAATGCCCTGCACCTCTTTGCGGGCGTAAAAGTCCCCTTCCTCCCGGAGGACAAAGGGGATGCCCAGCGCAGTGAAGTGCCGCTCGAAAGCCTCGCTCTGCGCGTTGGCCCGGTACAGAACGGCCATGTCCTGGAAGCGCACCCCACGCTGGTTCAGCCGCAGGATCTGCTCTCCCACAGCCAGCGCCTCGACGTCCGGATCCGGATAGCGCTCCCAGATAACGGGCTCGCCTTCGGGTCGGGTTGCACGCAGCTCCAGAGGCCATCGATGCGGATCCTGCCGGATGAGACTGCTCGCCAGTGTCACAATCGCGCGAGTTGATCGAAAGTTCTCGCGCAGTTCATAGACGGTGGTGCGGGGATGCGCCGCGAAATGCCGGAAGGTGCGCGTATCCGCCCCGCGAAAACCGTAGAGCGATTGATCGAGATCTCCGACCAGCATGACGTTCTTATGGTCGCGCCCCAACGCGAAAATCACCGCGTACTGCGGAGCGTTCATGTCCTGACACTCATCGACGATCAGATGCGTGTACCGTGCGGCAACCCGGCGGCGCAGGGCCTCATCCCCTTCGAGCAGAGCGCACACGTCCAGCAACAGGTCATCGAACTCACGCAATCCCCGCTCGCTCTTTGCCTTCTCATAGGCCTGCCATGCCCGGGCAAACGCGATGTCGTCCGCGCTGCCATCGTGCCGGTAGGTGCGGTGCGTCACCCCCAGGTTCTTCTGATACGACAGGCGCGCCAGCATGCCCGCGATCCCTCCGTCGAGTTCGGCCGCTCCGGCGGCTTCGGCCAGCCGTCGCCTTTGAAACTCGTCGGTCAGCAGGTGAAACGCCTTCCCTTCTGACCGGAGGATCTGCAGGCAGAGCGCGTGCAGGGTGGTGACGTGGACGCTGGCAACTGCCTCCCGAGCAAGTAGCCGCTCCAGGCGGGCGCGCATCTCCATGGTCGCATCATTGGTGAAGGTAGTCACCAGAAGCCTCCGGCCCTGCGCAGCCAGTCGTGCCGCACGCAACGTCACAACGCGTGTCTTGCCACTTCCCGGTCCGGCAAAGACCGCCGCGGGTCCCTCGTCATGCCACACGGCGGCCCGTTGTTCCGCGCTCATGTCCTCCTGATCTGCCAAGTGATCGTGCTCCTTTCTCTGAACAGCATGGCACAACAGGTTTCGACCGGGGCCCTGCCGATACCTGTCGCGATTTTCAGGTACAATCCCCTTGACCCGGTAATCTGTTCGTTCCACGATCCCGGGCGATCCCAAAAACCCATTCGGAGTGTCTGGCAACGATGCTTTCCTATCTGCCTGTGATTGCCGCTGCATGGGTCGCTTCGGACCCTCTGGGCGCGTTCCGCCCCCCCGCAGTGCCCCTTGTCACGCACGACCCCTACTTCAGTGTCTGGAGCATGAACGACCGGTTGACCGACAACTGGTCTCGCCACTGGACCGGTGCCACGCAGGCCCTGTGTGGCATCGCCCGGATCGACGGTAAGGCCTACCGGTTCGCCGGGCCCTACCCCGAGCGAACGCCTGCCATGACGCAACAACACCTGGAGGTAACGCCCACACGTACCACCTACCTGTTTGAAGCAGGAGGGATACGCCTCGCGCTGACCTTTCTCTCCCCGCTCCTACCCCACGACCTGAAGGTTCTGTCCCGTCCGGTGACCTATGTCATCTGGGAAGCACAGTCCGTAGATGGGCAGCCACATTCCGTGGAGATCTACCTTGATGTCACTGCGGAATGGGTTGTCGACACTCCCAATCAGGCTGTTGTGTGGCGGCGGTATGCGCTGGACGGCATGAGCGTGATGCGTTGCGGCACCCGCGGACAACCCGTGCTGGGGAAATCAGGAGACAACGTGCGGATCGACTGGGGATACCTGTATGTGGCCGTCCCGGATGCGTCGCGCGCCCGCACTGTTATCGCTGCCGATCGCGCAGCACGCGATGGCTTCATCTCGGGCCAGATGCCAGCGCAGGACGATCCCGACATGCCACGCATTGCCAGTCACCGATGGCCGGTACTGGCTACCGCGCTGGATCTGGGCACTGTGGGCGCAGAACCCGTCCGGCGTTACCTGATGCTGGCCTACGACGACGAGTACTCCATTGAGTACCTCTACACGCGCTTGCGCCCCTACTGGCGCCGCGGGGGCATGACTGCCGACCGGCTCCTGCGCACCGCACAGAAGGATTATGAACGCCTGCAACAGGCGTGTGCCCGCTTCGATGACGAGCTGATGCAGGATCTGCGGCGCGTGGGCGGCGAGCACTACGCCCGTCTGTGCGCCCTCGCGTTCCGACAGTGTCTGGCGGCCCACAAGCTGGTTGCCTCCCCGCGTGGCGAGCCCTGGTTCTTCTCCAAAGAGAACTTCAGCAACGGTTGTATCGCAACCGTTGATGTGACCTACCCCTCTGCCCCGTTCTTCCTGCTGTTCAACCCGACCCTGCTCAGGGGCATGCTGACGCCTGTGCTGGAGTATGCACAGACTCCGCGCTGGAAGTTCCCGTTCGCTCCGCACGACCTGGGCACCTATCCGCTGGCCAACGGCCAGGTCTACGGCGGGGGCGAACAGTCTGAAGAGAACCAGATGCCGGTGGAAGAGTGCGGCAACATGCTGCTCATGGTGGCCGCACTCGCGGAGATTGAGGATGACGCCCGCTATGCCGCCCGGTTCTGGCCGCTCCTGCAACGCTGGGCCGAGTACCTGCGCGACAGGGGCATGGACCCTGAAAATCAGCTCTGCACGGACGACTTCGCAGGACATCTGGCACACAACGCCAATCTGTCGCTCAAAGCTATTCTTGCCCTTGGTGGCTACGCGCAACTCTGCCAGCGTCTGGGCCGCACCGAAGAGGCCCGTCAGTATCGCGAGACGGCACAGCAGATGGCGCGTCAATGGATCGCTATGGCTGATGATGGAGATCACTACCGTCTCACGTTCGACCGGCCGGGCACGTGGAGCCAGAAGTACAACCTTGTCTGGGACCGCTTGCTCAACCTCAACCTGTTCCCACCGGAAGTGGCGCGTAAAGAGATCGCTTACTACAAAAAAGTCCAGAATGCGTTCGGCTTGCCGCTGGACAACCGCAGCCAGTACACCAAGCTGGACTGGATCGTCTGGTCGGCGACACTGGCAGAAACACAGGCCGACTTTGAAGAGCTGATTGCCCCGGTTTACGCGTTCGCTCACACCTCGCCCAGTCGGGTCCCTCTGACCGACTGGTACTGGACGCACGACGCGAAGCAGACCGGTTTTCAGGCGCGTTCCGTGGTCGGCGGGATCTTCATCCGGATGCTGGCTGACCGCGACCTCTGGCGCAAGTGGGCATCCCGCGCACAGTAGCCAGTGAACGCTTCTGGATGTGCCCCGCCTGTGCGGGACCCGGAGGCCACACGCAGCATGCTCAACCCGTCTGGCCCTGAACGCTCTACCCCATCACATGCGTCGGACCGGGGGGATTCTCCTGAGCCCGGGTTCACATGGCGTGCGGCGGTCCTTGCGATCGCCCTGACCATCGCGTGCGGTTTCTGGGTGCGTCAGGCAGAGATTGTTGTGCTGGCAACCCAGATAACCGAGAGCGTGCCTCCTGTTCCTGCGCTGGCCGTTCTGCTGGCGCTGGTCGCGCTGAACCCGTTGCTGCTTCGCGTGGGGAGAAGGCTGGCGCTGAGCCGGGGAGAACTGCTAGCGATCTACTGCTTCGTTGGCGTGGCTGTCTCGATTCTGGGTGTCGGGGTCGTGCGCTTCTGGTTGTCGCTGCTCACGGCCCCGTTCTACTTTGCCAGCGATGCCAATCGTTTCGCTACGCTGCACGCGTCTATTCCGGACTGGCTTGCAGTGAAAGATGCGGGCGCCATTCATGATCTTTATGTGCGTAATCCCTCCGGGGAGGTGCCCTGGCAGGTCTGGTGGCAGCCCCTGCTGGCATGGACCGTCTTTTTCAGTGTACTCTGGGCCTGTATGCTCTGCATGCTCCTGCTGGTGCAACGACGCTGGATCCACGCGGAACGGCTCTCCTTCCCGATAGTGACCCTGCCTCTGGAGATCACAGCCAGTGCAGGGCGCCGGGATCAACCCCGTTTCTTCCGCGATCGGGTCATGTGGGCCGGATTTGCGCTGGCCGCACTGTACAACCTGCTCAATATCCTGAACGCCCTGCACCCCTCGGTGCCCGCACCCGGTCGGTTCTACGACCTGACCCCTGCGCTGCAATCACCTCATCTGAAGAGCCTCGGAGACGTGCGTCTGTGGTATCGCCCCGATCTGATCGGCTTCGGGTTCCTCGTTCCCTCAGAAATCCTGTTCTCCATCTGGTTTTTTTATCTGCTCGGACGTCTGGAGGCCCTGTTAATGGCCCGGCAAGCGCTGGATCTGCCAGGCGCCCCTTTTGAGCAGGAACAGAGCATCGGCGCCTTCCTGCTGATGGGCGTGTGGCTCCTGTGGCAGGCCCGACAGGACATCACGGCCGCGCTATTCGGCACAGGACATGCGCGTCCTCCCGCAGACGCTGTAGCGCCGCGATGGGCCGCATGGGGATTTCTGGGAAGCCTGATCTTCCTCTGCGGGTTCTGTGTGCTGGCTGGCATGGCCGCATGGGTTGCCCTTGCCTACCTGAGCGTGGTGCTTCTGGTTGCGCTGGTCTGCGCCCGCATTCGAGCCGAGGCCGGCGTGCCTCTCATCTGGCTCTTCCCGTTCTATCAGCAGAAGAAGTTTCTGCTGTTCACGCTGGGCATGGCCCCGTTTGCCGCAGCAGGTCTCTCCACCATGGTTCTTTTTGCCATGCTGACTTTTCTGGCACGCGGGTATTTCCCCTCCCTGATCGGTTACCAGATTGAAGGACTGAAGATCGCTGCCGAGGCATGCCTGTCGCGTCGGCGTACGATCGCGCTGCTCCTGCTTGCAGTTCCGATCGGCCTGCTGGTCGCCTGCTACGTACACCTGACGACCTACTACCATCTGGGCGCACAGAACCTGCGTGGAGGCATCTGGGGCACGTCCATGTCCATCCAGGAGTACACTGAAGTGGTAGCCGCGCAGAGTGCCCCCGCACGCCCGGATCCGGTGCGTACTCTGGCTGCAGGAGCCGGTGCGGCGGTAGCGGGTGGGTTGCTTTTCCTGCGTAATCAGTGCGTCGGGTTCCCGTTGCACCCCATCGGGTACGCGGTTGCAACCGCGTACGGCTCCCTGGCGTGGTGGCCTTTCCTGCTGGTATGGCTCTGCAAGTGTGCGATCCTGCGGCTGGGTGGTTTCGGCCTCTACCGCCGCGCCGTGCCCTTCTTTCTGGGCTTTGCGCTTGGCCACTTCTTCGTCGCAGGAGTAGCCTGGGGCCTTCTGGGGGCTTTCTGGGAAGAGGGAGCGCGCGCCTACCCGGTCTGGTTTGGCTGATCACGCCCCTGCCCTGCAGGAATGCTGCTCCCGGCACTTTCTCAGAGTCCACCCGGTGCGCGGCCGGACAGGTAGCAGTCCACGGAGTGAGCGAACAACGCCTCGAACGACTCGGCGTTGGTCACTGTCATTTCGAACAGCGAGGAGAGGCTGTCGCAGCACTCGTTCGATACGTCGGTAAGCACCATGATGGAGTGCACATAATCGAGGCCAAGGATGCGCGCGAAACGCGAGTACTTCTGCACGTAATCCTGATAGGCACCGGTCTTGGCCTCGATCCAGTAGAAGTCGTCCCGAACCCGCACGATCAGGTCCAGCTCAAAATCGTTGCCATTGGGCAGAATGATCTGCGGATTGGCCAGAAGCGCCGAGTCCGCGAGCAGTTGTCGTCGCTCCAGCACGCGCTGGACGCAGAGCGCGATGAAGCGTTCCAACCACTGGCCAGAGAAGAACTTCTGCGCCGCGGGCAGAGAGGCAGAACGCGCCCGGATCAAGAACTTCGGGGACTTCTCGTACTTGTACTCGGCCAGAAAGGCCAGCGCATGCAACCGCGTGCACAGCTGGCAATTGACGGTGACGTCCTCCTGTGTGCGCTCCTGCAGCGACTCAACAAACGTGTCCCCGCGTTGCATGGTGCGCTTGATCTTGGCCAGCAGGTCCTTCACGCGATGGTAGTTATCCCCCACATACTGTGCCAGGGAGTCGATGGTCCGATCGGCAGCGTTCCGGGGCGGCACCGTCTTGATCCGGATTCCACGCCCCTCCAGAAGAGCCAGGATACCCGGGTCCACGTCATAAACCGGCGCACCAGCAGGCTCCGTGTCCAGATCCTGACCGGCACTACCGGGCGGGGAGACGATAGCATGCGTCACGGACGCAGCCTGTGGTGTGGGCCCCTGTGGCGGTGCGATGCGCTCTAGAAGCGCAATGATCCGATCCAGACGTGCCAGTATCTCCTGTTCGTGTGTTTCCAGCATCACGGCATCACCTTCCTGAACCGCACACGTCCCCGGTCCGCCGGTACCGGCAGGCGCTGCAACCTGCCTCCGTGCGCTCGGCTTCGTATGCAGCAACACATCCTGTCGATTACAGGAAGTATACTGGCAATTAAAGATAAATGGCGGAAACGCCTGCATGCGAACCGGCTTCAGGAGTTATCACCTGATCCGGACACGGTTGGAGAAGAGGGGTGTGATGCCGTCTGCATCGGGAAGAGTGGGAGAGCACGCGCTTTCCAGATGATGGTTGCGGGAACCACAGCCCATCGCTCGATGTCCGCCATGGACCCCCACGGGTCGGCCTCGGCTGTAGCCTCTGGCTCCAGACAACGCTCGATCCAGAAGCCGGCCGCCGCCAGGAGGTTGACGAAGTCCCCGACAGTGCGGTGGAAGGAGTAGAAGCGGTGTGGAGGCTCTTCTGGCCGGTCGGTCTCCCAGTTCCACTCCGAGCGCCCGCGCGCAAAGTAGCTCTCATAGAAGCGCACCTCGTTGTCTCTATAACAGGTAACGTTGTTGAGTGGATGGTCCAGCGAGAACACAAACAGGCCACCGTCACGCAACACACGGCGTACCAGCCGGAAGACCCGCGCGAGATCCTCCACATACTGCAACGCATAGGCAGAGAAGACGATGTCGAACGAGGCCGCGCGTTGCATTTCCAGAAACTCGGCCATTTCCGCACATACGAACTCGACCTCCACACCCGCCTGTTCTGCGAAGAGCCTGGCGTGGACCAGCTGCTGTGCCGAGAAGTCCACCCCCACGCAGGAGGCTCCCTGCCTGGCAAACGCAATGCTGCACTGGCCCCCTCCACATCCCAGTTCCAGAATGCGCTTGCCGGCCACGCTCCCCAGCAACTGGAGCTGGTCCTCGTTGGGTGCATTGGTGCCGTAGTGGGCAATATCCAGTGGTATCGCGTGCCTGCGCTGGTAATAGGGGGCAAGACGATCCCAGCTGGCACGCAGGTCGATCTCTTCGCTCATCCCGGCTACCCCGCAACGAAGTGAAAAATGGCTCCACAACGTATACAACGATACCTGATTTCTGCCCGAACGCAACAGAGGATTGCGCGCCCGGTGAAAGTGTGTTACAATGGAAGTAGCCACATGGATGGCCCTGCAGGTGCCCGTGATGCATTCGTGAGTGCGGAGCCAACACCTGTACCTGTTGCGACTTGCTCTGGCGAGCAAGTGACGACCGGTCTGTTCTCATCATGGCCGGTGACGCGCGCTCCTCAGGAAGTTGCAGACCGTGTTTCCGCGGTTCACGCACTTCGGGTGACACGACATCGCGGGGCCGTCCGGGCTGCACGGTTCTGCTCTCCTCCTCTGCTCTCCCGTATGATCCCGGAACTTTTGCCTCCACCCTCCAGAATACCCGCAAAAACATCACTATTAAATGATGTATTCTGTAGCATTCCGGGCGTATGGAGGTATGTAGAATCATGACCAAAGAACCGGTGTTTCGGCAGGAGCAGGTCATGCCACGCGCCAACGGCATTACCCGAAGAGAAATCCTGACCGCTCTGAAACGTAACGGAGCGATGACGGCAGAAGAGCTTGCCAGAGCCCTCGGCATCTCACAGGTTGCGGTGCGTCAGCATCTGTCCGCTCTGGAAGCGGAGCGCATGGTAGCCGTGAGCATCGAGCGGCGCGGCCTGGGTCGCCCTTCGCATCGCTACCTGTTAACGCCACAGGGAGATGAAACGTTTCCCCGTGACTACGATCGCCTGAGCTGCGCCCTGCTGGAAGCGCTCTCGGCATGGCAGGGTGAAGAGGCTGTGGATCAGCTGCTACACCGCATTCGTGAACACGACCGCGCGGCGCTCGCAGCGCGACTGAAGGGCAAGCCGCTACCTGTGCGCATTCAGGAGCTGGCCCGCACGCTGGATGAGCGCGGCTACATGGCAGAAGCCTGCGCCCTCGAGGAGCATACCTTTGTGCTGCGCAAGCGCAACTGCGTTATCTGCGCGGTTGCCCGGGAACACCCCCGCGCCTGCTGCTTTGGAGAGACGCGCCTGTATGCGGATGTGCTCGGTGCCGCCGACGTGACGCTCCGCAGGAGTATCGCACAGGGCGATCAGATCTGCGAGTTTGTGATCACGGCGCATCCACAGGCATCTCCGGCATCGGTAGAGTGACGATCACTTCGGTGCCACCTCCCGGAACGCTCTGCACGACGCAGGTGCCGCCGAGCTCCTCTGCGCGCTCGTGCATGGCCTGCAACCCCATGCCACTGGCAGTATCCTGTATAAATCCTCTGCCATTGTCCCGGATCTGACACTGAACCCGCCGGTCCGGCAGAACCGACAGGATCACATGGACCTGCGTAGCCTGCGCATGCCTGGCGACGTTCGTCAGAGCCTCCTGCACAATCCGGACCAGTCCGAACGCCACATGCGGGCGCAGACGCAAAGTCCCGCTCTCTGCCGAGAGCTGCGCCGCCAGTCCGGTGCGCGTTGCGAACGACTCCACATGCCGCCGCAGTGCCGCCACCACATCGTCGTCTGTTGTTTCCCACGGGCGCAGATGAAATGCCAGATCACGCCCCTCACTCCATGCGGTGCGCAGGGCCCGGACTTCCTCTTCCAGTATGGTCTCCGCTTCTTCCGGAGCGTGGCGCATCAGGCGCCGGCAGAGTTCTAACCGGACGATCCCGCTGACCAGCGCATGTCCGAGTCCATCGTGGATCTCTCGCGCGATGCGGGCGCGCTCCTCCGCGACCGCCTGCTGTGCGCGCAGGAGCGCGATCTCCCGGTTGCGTGTCCGGATGTTCGCACTCACCCGTCGCGCTATCGCTCCTACCAGCACCAGCATGCAGAGGCGCATGCCCACGGTTGCCCAGTAAGCCGGATAGGGCATCGGGGGTGGTTGCCGGACCTGACAGGAGAGTGTCGCCAGCAGATAAGCACCTGCTATCATCAGGTCCATCCGGCGTTTCTGCTGCGGGGTGGCATGGAGCGCCTCGAAGATCATCACCACGAAGTAGAGCAGCCAGAGCTCACTCGCCACTCCCCGGGTAATCCCCACAGCAATGGAAATCAGCAGGACATCCAGAGCAGTGTAGAGCCGTGCCAGGTGTCCCGGCAGGTAGCCTCCTGACCGGTAGGCAATCCAGGATCGAGAGGCGGCGTCGGCGAGGGCGAACCCGAAAACCGTCCAGGCCACAGGCGCAGGAGCCTGCAACAGGCCCCACACCTGCGCGTTCAGCAGGTAGGCGAGCGCAATTGCAAGGCTCAACCAGAGATACTTGTTGACCTGCCACATCTCGGAAAGAGAGAGTGATGGCGGCTCCTCAGGCATGTGGGCAGGCGGATTGGCAACCATCAGCGGGCCTCGGCGCCGGGCAGGAGTGGCCCCACAATAGGCAGCGCCCGCTCCCCTGCGTAGTGACAGATGAACGCACGACGCATGCGATCCGCAGAACGGTTCGGGCCAGAGCCATGAACCGTGTACCCGCTGAAGAACACCGCATCGCCCGGTTCCAGCAGGATCCACACTTTCTCCATATCGGAAGGGAAGACGGTCTCGCTGTCCGTGAACGAGAGATCCGTATTGGCCTCCCGGCAGGGCAACAATCCCAGCAGATGGCTGCCGGGCACCATTTGCATTGCCCCGTTCTCGGTGTCCGCCCGATCCAGCGCAACCCACGCCCCCAGTAACGGCGTCGTGCGCAGGTACAGGCAGTCCTGATGGAAGCTCTGTCCCCGGCTGCCCGGCGGCTTGAAATAGACCATGGTTTGGAT
>JANWZQ010000111.1 GCA_025054835.1 Chthonomonadaceae bacterium | reverse complement strand
AGGCCGTCGATCTGTGCGCGCAGGCTTTCGGAGATGATCAGTCCTGCCGGGTCGTCGGCGGCGCGGTTGATGCGCAGTCCGCTGGAGAGGCGCTCGATGCTCCTGCTGACCGCGGCTGACACATCCTGCAGGTTGCGCAGCGCGTTGAGCGCAGTGACATTGGTGTTGATTCGCAGACTCATTGGTTAGACTTCCTCCATGATACGCCCGTTCCCCATTCCGGGAAGACGGCATCCTGCCTTTACGGGCCGGGATTGTGGCTGCCGGTTACAGCCGATGTTTGCTGCAGAGAGGACGCCCGTGCTTTGTTATGAGAGGCGCTCTCTCCGGTTCCCGCACTGATTGTCGGAGACGGTCCCGGTAATTTTTAGGGGAGAAGCCAGCCCAAAAAGCGTCTGCGAGGCTCTTTTCAACGTGTTGCGTGTCCCGGAAGCCCGGGTGTGCTCATACGTGCCGCGATGGCTTCCACATCATAGACGCACCCGCCCCATGTGCCTCCTGCTGCAGACTGAAGCAGAGCCCAGAGACGTGTGTCATCCGGCAGATCCGGATCCGGCGCGAGGTCAGGTCGGTAGGGGCGTTGCGCCAGGATCCGTGTGCCCTCTTCGGCGCCGTATCGCTGCTCCCCGTGTCCGACCAGATTGACACTGCCTGTGAGTTGCCGCCGATCGATGCAGATTTCTATCATGTCCCCGTCCAGCACCTTGCCGATGGGGCCGCCCGCAAGTGCCTCGGGGCCGATGTGCCCGATACATGCGCCCGTTGAGACCCCGGAGAAGCGCGCATCAGTCAGCACCGCGACCGTTTTTCCCCAGGGAATGTATCGCAACGCGGAGGTTACCTGATAGATCTCTTCCATGCCTGCTCCCAGAGGTCCCCGGCAGATCAGCACCAGTACGTCACCGGGCCTGAGTGGTTTCTCGCTCTGCCCTTTGATGGCGGCCACCGCAGCACGCTCCGTCGTGAACACCCGGGCCGGACCAACCTTGCGATACACCCCGTCCACATCTACCACATCGGGATCGATCGCCGTGCTCTTGATCACCGAGCCTTCCGGCGCGAGGTTGCCCCTTGGAAAGCAGACCGTGCTGGTCATACCCCGCTCACGGGCACGTTGTGGCGCGAGGATCACATCGTCCGGATCCACACCATCCTGCTCGTACAACCGCTGGCGCAGGCGCTTGCGCCGCTCGGATCGTTCCCACACCTCCAGGTTCTCGCCCACGGTTCGACCGGACACCGTCAGGCAGTCCAGGTGCAGCAGCCCCAGATGGCGCAGGTGCAGCATGACTTCCGGCACGCCCCCCGCAAGGAAGAAGCGGATCGTCGGGTGCCCCACAGGGCCGTTGGGGAGAACATCTACCAGGCGGGGCACGGCCACGTTGATCGCGTGCCAGTCCTCCACAGTTGGCCGGGGCAGGCGAGCGGCATGTGCGATCGCCGGAATGTGCAGGAGCAGGTTGGTGGACCCGCCACAGGCCGCGTGCACTGTCATGGCGTTACGCAACGCCTCCGGGGTCAGAATATCCCGCGTGCGGATGCCCCGGGCGTCCAGCTCCACCAGTGCCTGCGCGGAGCGGCGTGCCAGATCACGCCAGATCGGCTGCCCCGACGGGGCCAGCGCCGCATGCGGGAGGGCAAGACCCAGTGCCTCTGCTACTGCCTGCGCCGTGGCAGCCGTGCCGAAGAACTGACATCCCCCGCCCGGCGTAGCGCAGGCGCGACAGCCGAGCTCCGCAGCCTCCTGCAGGGTGATCAGACCATGTGCGAAACGTGCCCCGATCGACTGGACCTTGCCCGCATCCTCTCCCTCCTCCGGCGGCAGAGTTACTCCCCCGGGAACCAGCACACAGGGAAGGTCCAGAGAGGCCGCCAGCGCCATTAGCATGGCCGGTAACCCTTTGTCGCAGGTGGCAACGCCCAGAACCCCCCTGCGATTGGGCAGGCTGCGGATCAACCGGCGGAACACCATGGCGGCGTCGTTGCGGTAGGGCAGGCTGTCCATCATCGCGGTTGTTCCCTGCGAGCGGCCGTCACAGGGGTCCGAAACGAACCCGGCAAACGGAATGCAGTCCAGCGAGGCCAGCACCCCGGCGGCCTCACGCACCAGCAGACCCACTTCCCAGTGTCCGGTGTGGTAGCCGAGCGCGATTGGCCGCCCGTCTTCCGCACGGACTCCTCCCTGTGTGCTGAGGATCAGAAACTCACGGCGATTGAGCCTGTCCGGGCTCCATCCCATGCCGACGTTCTGACTCAGAGCGAAGACGTCACCTGAAGGCCAATACAGCAGCATCTCAGCGGTCAATGGCAGCGCACCCTGTGGCCCGGGTGCCCGGGTCTGCACGGCGTAAATGTCTTCGTCAGGTATCTGCTCCATCTGTTTTCCCTGTTCCATACGATCTATGCGGCGAGCGCACCCCTCCTGTGTCACACAGAGGCCCCGGCCATTCCGGGCAGATTTCACACCTCGCCCCGGTTCATCGGCTACCTTCGCATACCCTTCCATCAAGCCTTCCACGGAGAACCCGACGAGCGATCCAGCATCTGGCGCTATCGCCATTCGGTGCGGCCCTGATGCAGACAGGTTCGGATCACATGTTTCTCCCTGCGCGGACAGGACATGGGAGGCCGACCTGCACGCAGATAGAATTCCGGAGGGCGAGGAGGAGTTCCTGCGGCGCGCATTTACGGTACAATACGGGCGTGACGGCATCGAGCTCCACGAAAACCGGGACATCGATCGAGCGTCCTGTAGCAACCAGCCCCGCCGCGAGTGGGGTACGCCTCGCGTTGCTATCGGGTCTGCTGCTCTACCTGGCGCATCCTCCGGTTGCATTCGGACCACTGGCATGGGTCGCTCTGGTTCCGCTGTTGCTCAGCGTTACCCGATCTCACCACGGGCATCAGGCTGCGTGGCATGGCTATCTGTTTGGCTGGGCGTTTCTGGGACCTACCTGGTACTGGACCGGCCTGACCATTGTGGGCTGGACTGGATCGGCGATCGGGTGGCTTGCCTGGTTCGGCCTGACACTGATCCTGGCGGGCTTCTACGCGCTCTGGGGCGTTTGCGCCTGGTGGATCCATCGGCATACGGCTGGCAACGCACGCGTGCTGTTGCTGTCTGCTGCATGGGTGACCATGGAATGGGCGAGAACGTTCGGCTCGCTCTCGATGCCATGGGCACAGTTGAGCTACACGCAGTATCGCTGGCCCCTGATCCTGCAGATGGTCGATCTCACCGGCGCGTACGGGTTGAGTGGACTGATCTTTCTGGTGAATGCCAGCATCGCAGAATGGTGGGTAACACGTGCTACCGGGACATCATTCCGCCCTGTGTATCGATCGTTCCAGATGGTGGCGGCGCTGACAGCCAGTGCGTTGCTCTATGGCCTGTTGTGTTTGAACCAGCCGCAACAAGGACGCCCCCTGACTGTGGCGGCTCTGCAGGGCGGATTCGACAACCGCACGCGTCCGGATTTCCAGCGCTACTTCCATCTCACGCATACCGCCATTCAGAGCGCTCCTTGGCCATGGCCCGGGCTCCATGTCTGGTCCGAGTCGGCGGCTCCCGGCGACGCGGTGCACGACATTATCGTGCGGGAAATTTTCTCTTCCCTGAGCACCAATTATCGCGCCGCCATCCTGATTGGCGCGCGTGTGGTGGCTCCGGATCGTTCCGAGACCAACTCGGCGGTACTTTTCATGCCGGGTCGCAAGCAGCCGTTGCGCTACGACAAGGTGCAGCTGGTGCCTTTCGGGGAGTTCATTCCCTTCCGCCGCTGGTTCCCGCCTGCTGTGGCACAGATGTTCTCTTTTTTCGAGACCGATGTGAAGCCGGGCGTCCGGATCATTCCACTCCAAGTGGAAACTCCGGATCACGAGCCTTTCTGGATCGGTCCTTTCATTTGCTATGAGTCCATGTACCCGCACTATGCTCGACGGATGACGGACTCGGGAGCGCAGTTGCTGGTGACCATCAGCAACGACTCATGGTTTCGCAGTGTTGCGGCCATGGAGCAGCATCTCGCGGCAGTGGTGTTGCGTGCGGTGGAGAATCGGCGAGATGTGGTGCGCTCCACCAGTACAGGTATCACCTGCTTCGTGGATGCGCGCGGGCAGGTGACTGCACGGGCCCCTCTGGAACGTCCTGCAGCACTGGTCCGCACGGTTCTGCTGCGGGACGATACATCTCTCTACACGCGCGCCGGCGACTGGTTTCCTGTGTTCTGCGCGCTGGCCATCGGTGTTGCAGTGACCCACAGGCCTCTGTCCCGGAGATATCCCTCATGAAGCTGGAGGTTCTGCGCATTCCTGTTCGCTCTCTGTCTCTGGCTGGCCTGCGTTACGTGCCAGAGGGTACGCCACGTCGCACCATGCTCCTGTACGCGCACGGGTTCACTTCCAGCAAGCACAGTATGGACGGTCTGGCCAGCTATCTGGCGATGCACGGATATCCCGGCGTGACGTTTGACTTTGTAGGACATAAGCTGGGTGCGACCGGGGGACAGATGCGCCACATCACAGATGCGGCGGAAAACCTGCAGGACGCGTTGCACTGGATACGCGCGGAAGAGCAGGCGCGTGCGATCGTGCTGATCGGGCACTCGCTGGGTGGGGCCAGCGCTTTGCAGGTAGCCGCATGGGAGCGCGGAGCGCCCGACCTGCAGGCCGTGATCGTGCTCTGCATGGGGCAGGACCCGGCGCGGGGTTTCCAGAGCCCCATTGGCCGGAAAATGTTGCAGATGCGGCAGGACTACGTGCAGGGTACACCGGTTCCGCAGCTCCTTGAGGAACTGAGGAGTATGCTCCGGTCCGCCTGTGAGGTTGGCACTCTGCCCGTGCTGTTCATCGCGGCACAACAGGATGTGCTGGTTACTCCGGAACGTGTGTTCGAGCTGGCCGAGCAGGTCGGGCCTCACGCGGAGGTACAGGTGATTGAGGCACAGCATGTGGATGCCCCGGATCGCGCGCGGGGTGTGATCCTGAACTGGTTGGAGCAACACGGGTTGCGGTGACGTTCGGGAGTATGGCATCAATGCGAACATCCCCCTCTCATTCATAGCGAGAGGGGGATGTTCCGCGTCGATCCGGAGAACCGGTTTAGAAGCGAACCGCCAGCTGGGTCGTGAAGACCGCTGCGTTGGACTGGTTGCCCACGCCGGCACCGTAACCCACCGCGGTAAGCGGGCCGAACGCGCCCTGTGCGTTGTACAGACTGATCATCTGATACGCCAGCTTCAGAGCTGCGCTGCTGGTCAGGTTGATGCCCGTACCGATGGTGATGTACTGCTCGGTCGGCTTGGTGCGGAAGCCCAGACCTGTGGTCCCACCGGAGAGGTCATAGAACACGCCCTCGTACTCGGCGGACAGGCTGAAGGTCTTGTTCAGGTTCCAGTTGAACCCACCATGGGCCCGGTAGATCCGGTCGCTGATGCTCAGGTAACCGGCCCGGTTGCGAGCGCCCTCCAGGAAGTTGCCGCCCAGGTACACGTTCAGGTCCTCGCCGAACTTGAGATCGAAGTTGACGAACGGACCGCGGACGTTGGTCGGGTTGATCCAGTTACCGAGGCGCAGCCAGTAGCCCGGTGCGCCATAGCGCGGATCGATGTACAGGTAGCCTGCGCGGGCATTGATCTTCTCGCTGCCCCAGCCGAGGTTGAGCTGGTAGGCTACGTTGTCATCGTTGGGCTGGAAGTCGTTCCTGGTGAAGTTGGTCTGAGTCACCGCTTTGGCGCCCTCAAGGCTCAGCGACCAGCGCCCCCAGTCCTTGAACGCGAGGTTCGCGGCATAGACCGTCAGGTTGTTGAACGGGGTTGCCGGGGAGAACTGGCTCTGCCGACCGGCGCTGAAGTGGGTTGCGCTCAGGCCCAGCTCGCCAATGGAGAACAACGGGATACCCAGTTTGATACCGATGTTCTGATTGGCCACGATCTGAGCGGTCAGCGGGTTGATGTTCACCGGCTTGCCCGGAAGAGTGTTGGCGCCGGGGAAGATGGGCCCGTAACCGATCAGCGGCTGGTTGAACGCCAGACCGTTGTCCAGCACCACGGTACCGAAGGAGCTCACCCAGAACGCAGTCGTTGCGCTACCGAACTTGGTCGTGAAGCGGATACCATCCTGAACGAACAGACCATCATCATAGACCGGGACGTCGAAGTAGACGTCGAGGTCGGGCCGATAGTAGGTCAGCGGGGTCAGCGCGTGCTTGAAGCGCCCGACCGTCAGGGTTGCCTCCTCGCCGATGCCCTTGACCGGCACGTTCACCTCGGCCTGATACAGGCTGAAGCGCTGCCCGTACGCGGGGGCCGGCGGGGTTCCACCAATGGATGGATTGGCAATGGCCTGGGTGCTCAGCGTGTCGCCCCGATAGGAGAGGTAGTTCGAGGTGAACACGTCACCGACGAATGTGGCGTCGCCGGGCAGATTGGCCTTGACGCCCAGATGGAAGTCATGCACGACATCGGCAGTGCCGAAGTGAGTGCTGCTCGCCGGGCGGAGCGCACCGGAGCGGTCACGGAACGCGAAGCGCGAACGATCCGTGCGCACGCCCACGAAGAAGTTCCCGCTGAACTTGGGCATCCGGTTCAGGGTGTCCTTGACCTCAGCCACGTCCTTGGCCAGCGCGTCCAGGCGATTGTTGATGTCGCGGACGTTTGCGCCGAGCGCGGTCAGTTCGTTGCGGAACTCGTTGGCCAGGCGACGAATCTCGGCGAGCTCTTCCGGGGAAACGCCCGGGTCGCCTTTGTCACCCTTGGGCCCCTGCGGCCCCTGTGGTCCCTGTGGTCCCTGTGGTCCGGGAGGTCCTGCCTGACCGGTGCCACCGCCAATCTTGTCCAGCAGGCGGTTGAGCGCCACAGCGAACTCATAGCGCGTCAGAGTGCGTTTGCCACGGAAGTAGCCGTCGGGATAGCCCTCCAGAATGCCCTTTTCCTGCAGGTTGGTCACCGCCTGATAGGCCCAGTGGTTCGGATCCAGATCCTTGAACGCATCCTGAGCCTGTACCGGCGAAGACCAGGCCAGCACCAGAGCGGAGAGGGCCATGCCCATGTAAGGAAGAACCTTACGCATCGCTCTCCTCCATTGAGTTGAGATGATTTGCGCGCACTCGATGCGGATAGAGTGCAACGCGGGTTGAGCGCCCGCGCTTCGCCCTCATCCCGTGAGCGCAACCGTTGCGCGACTCTGCGCTGCTGGCTCGAACGATGGAGAAGAGTTGCCCTGTTTCCTGACTTCTCTACGTCCGCGTCCCTGCGGCAGATGCGCTGACCGTCACGCCCAACGGTCTGTTGTCACGAAGCTACGGGGTAGCAGGGTTTCCGGTACATTTTACGGCCGGTATGGGCGGCATCACCGTGACGGATCTGCCGCTCGTACGCCCGTATATTTACCGAGATCCCTCTGTAAAGCATGACACATAGCGCCTGTACATGTCAATACTGCACTCAGTTTGTCCCTGATTTTTTCCAGACAGGCTGATCAAGAGGAACGCATTTCCTCTCACGCTGTGACACGTTCCCGGCCTATTTTTACGCTTTATCTGGCGGAGTAGCTTTCTTACCGCGTGTCGCGCTTCTCGCCAGAGGGCTTATCTGTAGCCTCTCTGTCCGTGACCAGCGCGAAGTCGAATTCGGCCCGGGTCTTGCCCACAGCACTCGCTTCCACGTTGATGGTTCCCTTCATCCTGACAACGCGCCCGGTCGCAACGTCGACATTGGCGGTGCCATCGATCCGACTCTTTGCCCCCCCGCCTTCCTCACCGGTCATGTCCGCAGTGACTTTTAGCTGCAATGTGTCCATGTCGCCGATCTTTTCGGCTTTGACCACCCGCCCCTTGCCGGAGATGCTCATTTTCGGGTTTTCGGAACGCTCCTCGATCTTCCACGTGTCGCCAACCTTCACAGGGCCGGAGGGAAAGAAGGAGGCCTGGGCCCGGGTGAAGACGCTCAGCAGGTCGTTGTTCCCCAGACCTCCCGGAGGAGTATTGCCTTCTGCCTTGCTCTCCAGCAGGCGCAGGCGTCTATCGACTTTCTGGGTGATCTTCGGGAAGAAAGCCAGAGCGTCTGTTTCTTGATCGCCAAACTCCACTGTTGCTTTTTCAGCCTCGCTGGCGACCAGTGCGACCCCATCCTCCTGCACTTCTTTGACCGTCTGCTTCATCAGCACCTGAAATTTGATGCTGGTTTCCGCTCCATCAGTCAACGGTCCGTTGATCGCCACTTTTGCAGTGATCCGGTAGCGATCCACCCGGTCTTTCTCGAATTTGCGCTCCAGTGTGTAGGTCTTCGCCTCATCGGTCGGTTGGCGCGCTCCGGCCGGGAGCAGAGCACCCGGAAGAAGCATGGCAACATACAGCACACTTCCGCATGCATACCAGCCAGGCCTACGTTTCATACCCGGTTCCTCCTGACTCGCTCTCCACGTTCCTGCGCGCCGGACGCAGGGAGAGCAGCATGGGCCTCCCTGTGACAGGATTGGGCCCGATACACGCTTCTGCCTGATAGGCAAGTCGCAGATACTCGGGGGTCATCACAGCTTCCGGCGTTCCTTCCGCGATGACCTGTCCCTGTGACAGCAGAACGATCCAATCGCAGAACTCCGCTGCCTGATCCAGATCGTGCAACGCGGCCATGGCCCCTTTGTTCTCCTCATGGCAGAGGCGACGTACCATGACCAGCAGTTCTACCTGATGCGTTACGTCCAGATAGGCCGTCGGCTCATCCAGTAGCAGCAGAGGCGTCTGCTGCGCCAGCGCACGGGCCAGCAACACACGACGGTGCTCCCCACCGGACAGTTGTGTCACCGGACGGTCCCGAAGCTCAAGCGCGTCGCACGCCTCCAGCGCCTGTTCCACAATGGCGTAGTCTGCGGCCGTTTCCCCACGAAATCGTGCGCGATGCGGGTAACGCCCCATCAGAACCACATCACGCACCGTAAAATCGAACGTCGCGGGCTCCTGTTGTGGCACGAACGCGATGCGCCGGGCGATCTCGAGTGACGTCCAGTGCGCGAGCTCCCGGCCATCCAGGTAGACCGTTCCCTGGCGCGGCCTGAGCACGCGGGTCAGCACGCGCAACAACGTGGACTTGCCGCACCCATTCGGACCGAGCAGGCCCACGAACTGGCCCGTTCGTACCGACACGCTGACCGAGCGCAGCACATCCCGGTCCCGGTCATAGCCCGCGGTCACCTCTCTTGCTTCCAGCTGCATCACCGCATTATACCCTGCGGTTCTCCCATTCACATGGCACCCCGCTACGCGGAGGAGTTACTGCAGGAAGCCAGTGCAGCGCGCACCCACCCTCCGGTAACCTGCAGGCGATATGCCGCTTCCTCTGCCGAAACTCCCAGCGCCAGCATCACGATGGCCACCTTACAGTGACCTCCTGCCCGGTTCAGGGCGGCCTCTGCGGCACCCCGATCCACGCCAGTCGCAGCCATCACAATTCGAGCCGCCCGATCGCGCAGTTTCGTGTTGGTCGCCTGCACATCCACCATCAGGTTGCTGTACACTTTGCCCATGCGCACCATCGCCGCCGTGGTCAGTAAATTGAGGATCAGTTTCTGCGCGGTACCCGCCTTGAGACGGGTTGAGCCGGTCAGTGCTTCCGGACCGGTCACGGCGCTCAGGACGATATCGGCACAGGAGGCCAGCGCTGGCTGTGTTACGTTGACCACCCCCACCGTGAAAGCGCCGATCTCCCGTGCTGCCTGCATCGCACCAATCACATAGGGGGTACGCCCGCTGGCCGCGATGCCCACCACAACATCGGCCGCGGTGACATGCCGTGCGTGCAGGTCGGCAGCTCCGGACTCCGGTCTATCTTCAGCTCCCTCGATGGAGGTTGTCAGCGCAACATGCCCTCCGGCGATGATCCCCTGCACCGTGTCGGCAGGAACTCCGAAGGTTGGGGGGCACTCGCTCGCGTCCAGAACGCCCAGACGTCCGCTGGTGCCGGCGCCCACGTAGAAGAGCCGACCTCCCTGCGAGAGGCGTTGTGCGATCACCTCTACCACCTGCGCGATCGACGGCAGAATGGCCTCCACTGCGTCGAAGGCGGCCCGGCTTTCGGCATGCAACACAGCAACCAGTGCCGGGGGCGGCAGAGTATCCAGATCCATGGTGCGCGGATTGCGCTGCTCCGTTTCCAGGTGGGCCAGGTCTTCCACAGGACTCCCTCTCACGGTCTGGCAGGACGGGGCGTACGCGACTTTGCCGGAGGAGGCAGCGTCAGCCCGCTCCGGGCCCTCAGCACGCGGCGCACATAGTCCGGGTCCCCTCTGTCGGGCGCCACACCCCCTCTTTCCCTGTCGATCTGCCATTCTGCCCGGGCAACGCCCAGCGTCATCAGATCCGGCACCACCACGAATTCGTACTCCCGGCCCCCGTTGTAACGCCGCACTGCGTCACGTTCCATCTGACTCAGCGCCAGACCGTCCGGGTCCTCCTCGCCGGGCTGTATTCCAGACCCGGGTGCTGAGGAGAGCGGCGGAATGGCCAGTGCGGGCAGGGGATCCAGCCCGAGAACCAGACGCATCGCGTTCAGAAAGCCCAGCATCAGCACGCCCTCGTCCGGTCCACGGATCCAGCCACGCCCTGTCGCATGCCGCGAGGCCAGAGAGCTGAGCACACGCTTGCCTGCCAGCATTTCCAGGCCGCGCTGCAGGTTCGCGCGCCAGTCCCAGACCTGATCCTCGGCAGTCAATCCGCCCCCCGATGGGCTCAACTGCATGAGCCCCACATCGTTGGAGCGAGAGAGTAGCGGATAGCCTCCGGGAGAACGTTCGTCACCCTCCGAGAACTGCCGCATCCGGCTCTCCACCATGGCAATTTTGGAGGCCAGCAGGCCGAAGCGGTCGCGGGGGAAGGACCGTAACACGATCTCACGCGGCGGGTTCTCGCCCAGCACCTGCGCCTGCGCCATCCCGACGATTTCCCGCCCCTGCAACCACGTTTTGGCAAACACTTTGAGCGTGCCGCCCCGCACCTGCGCGCTCAGATCAATCTCCAGAGGGCTCGGTTGCACAAAGAGCCGGTCTCCAATGCTGTGCCGGGTCGGGAAGGGCGCAAAATCCCACGAGAGCAGCACACGCCAGGTAAATACCTGCGGGTGGGGGATGCCACCCGGCCAGCCCACCACCGAGGCAAATGCCCGGATGTCTCCGGGCATCACGGGCGCGCCAGTTTTCGGATCAATCCGGATGCGGTACACTGACCGGTTCAGAACGACCTGAACCCGGGGTTCCTTGCCCGGTAGCGGGAGCACCGGCCCGAATGGCCTCCCCGGCACCTCCCGCGCAATGGTTGCTAATGGCACTGTGCACAGCATCCAGACGGTGAAAAGGACAGCAGGGCAGAACCTCGTATAGCCTTTCATCAGAGCGTTGCTTCCTCCGCTTTCCGATGCTTCCTCCGGCCTCCGAGTTCACCCCATTCCTTGAGAGAAACGCGCCTCTATCAGGCGCTCAACGTATTTGCCGAGCAGGTCACACTCCAGGTTTACCGGGTCTCCTATCTGCCGGAGACCCAGCGTAGTGATCTCCCGCGTGTGCGGAATGATCCACACCGTGAACGTGTCTGCGCGTGCCTCTGCGACGGTCAGGCTTACTCCGTCGACTGCAATGGAGCCTTTCTCGACGATATACTTGCTCAGGCCCGGGGGTACGCGGAATTCCATCACCACCGCGTTTTCCTGCGGCGACAGGCTGATCAGTGTGCCCACACCGTCGATATGCCCCTGAACAAAGTGCCCCCCCAGCCGTGCCCCGACGGCCAGCGCGCGTTCCAGATTGACCCGGTCTCCCGGCTTCAGCGTACCCAGATTGGTGCGGTGCAGGGTCTCTGGCACAGCATCAAAGGTCAACTGATCGCCTTTCACCTGCACCACGGTCAGGCAGCATCCATTGACGGCCACGCTATCGCCCACCCGAACGCCTGCATGGGTAGTTGGCGCAACGAGTGTGAGGCGTGCGGAACGCTCCTCGCGCTCGTTGGCGACGACGGTTCCCATCTCCTCTACAATGCCAGTGAACATCCCCTGTACTCTCTCCATTTCCATGATGGCCTGTCAGGGGGTACCCTTCAAGGGCGATGTTGTGCCACGCGCTCTTCCGAGCGCGTCAGTGGGGTACCGTCCGGCCGAACACCGAACGCTGCCGCATGCTTCTGCCACCACTCTCGCTGTGAGAGCGCGTAGTCCTTCCGGTCAAAATCATACCAGGCGCAGATCAGTCGCACGCGTTCCCTTTCCCTGCGCGTCAACTGCTCGTTGTATTCCGCGGCCCCCGGTTCGGTGAGCACTTTGCGCGGAGAGAACAATGCCGTGATCACTGCACGTCGTGCCGCGTGATGGGGCAACGCCTGCAGAAAGGCCAGTTCCTGATCCGGCGGCAGAAACATCACCGGGGGCACCGAGGCGGTCTCCAGGATCTGCCTGCCCGTGAATCGCTCTACTCGATATGAGACTCCACTTGGCTCCCAGCGATCCACACGCGGCATCTGAAGCACTCTGTAGTAGAGTTCACTCATGCCCGGGTGCTCGATGACCGTCTCGCGTTGCAGGCCGAACTTGTGCTCCACAATCCGGCGCGTCCGGGTGTACGGGTTCTCGAATTCGAAATGCATGCGCCCGGTCAGAAAGTCGCTCAGAAACAACAATGTGACCACGACGGTGGCCAGCATCAACAGGCCGGATCTCCACCTCTGCATGGGTTTCTCCCTGTGCGTACGCCTTGCTCGCGCACGGCCTCACACGTATCCCTCGAGCGCGATATCCTCGCCGAAGCGGCGCACCTGCATTGCACGTACCGGCACTGCTTCTGCAACATGCGTCACCCCGCGCCCTTCGATCGGCGTCGGTGCGTCTGTGCCTCCTATCAACCGGGGAGCCACAAAAAACAGCACTCTGTGTGCCAGTCGCGCCTCCAGCATCGCCGCGTGAACAGTCCCACCACCTTCCACAAACAGACTGATGACCTTTTTCTCTCCCAGATATGCCATCAGAGCGTTCAGGTCCACACGTCCTTCCGGAGTTGCCGCGAACTCCACAACCTCCACGCCCCGTTCTCGCAGGAGCGCCGCACGTTCCGCAGGCGCCCCCTGCGCTGCTGCAATCAACAGGGGAGCTTTTTCTCCGAGCGTGGTAACCAGCTGAACCGCACGCGCATTCGGAGGTGTGCGTAGATGGCTGTCCACAATGATGCGCAACGGCTGTCGCGGCACCTCTCTCCCCGGAAGGCGCGCTGTCAACGCCGGATCGTCCGCGAGTACAGTCCCAACTCCCACCAGAACCGCGCCACTCTGCGCTCTGAGACGGTGCACATACCGGCGCGCTTTTTCGCCCGTAATCCACTTTGAGTCGCCGGTACGGGTCGCGATCTTCCCGTCCAGCGTCATGGCTGCTTTCAGGGTAACAAATGGCCTGCCTGTTTCCTGAAAGTGCAGGAACGCCTCATTGAGGCGTCGGGCTGGCTCCTCCAGCAGTCCCACTTCGGTCCGGATCCCGGCCGCGCGCAACTGCGCCAGCCCCTGCCCACGCACCCGGGGATCCGGGTCTGTGGTTGCTGCGACCACCCGTTTGACTCCCGCCGCGATGAGCGCCTCGGTGCAGGGAGGCGTTCGTCCCCAGTGACAGCAGGGCTCCAGTGTCACGTACACCGTGGCCCCGCGTGCCCTCTCCCCGGCCGCGCGTAGAGCAAACACCTCGGCATGCGGCTGACCCGCACACGGGTGATAGCCCTCGGCAATCAGCGCGCCATCGCGAACGATCACACAACCCACCATCGGGTTCGGAGGGGTGAACCCTTTCCCGGCCAACCGGAGCGCACGGCGCATCCAGCGCACTTCCTCCGGTGAAAAGGACGGCGTGCTCATTCCCGACCACGGCGCGTGACATCAGACCAGATGGCCTGACGGCGCGCCAGATAGTTGCGTGACACTTCGCGAAAATCCAGATAGGCCACCAGCACCACGGTCAGAACCAGAGCGCCGCAGAATGTCCAGTACCCGTAGGCGAACAGGATCTGTGTAGCGAGCGCCCGTCGCCATCGCTCCACTTCCGGGGTGCGCTCCACTCTCCCGCCGGGCAGGCGTCGCTCCACGTGCCGGGGTGCCGCCGCGACCGCACGACGCAATCCGGGCATCAGCACCAGGGACCCGTACGCCACCATGCCCAGTGCTGCCAGCAGCAGCATCGCGCCCACGATGCGCAGCCGCCGGGAACGCGCCGAGATCATATTCACCGGCACCGAAGAAGAGTTCATCGCGCTACTCCTCGCCGTGCGCAGCCCTCTGCAACGCGCGGATCCCTGCGGCCACACCCTGTGGGTGCTGAAACACGGCAGTGCCCGCCACCAGCACATTGGCCCCGGCACGTGTCACAGCGCCCGCGGTCTCGGCCGCAATGCCCCCATCCACCTCAATATGGATGGGATGCGCCACGCGCGCCACCATATCCCGCACTTTCGCGATCTTGGCCAGCATGCCGGGTAGGAACTCCTGCCCTCCAAAGCCGGGATTGACTGTCATTACCAGGATCAGATCCAGGTCATCCAGAACGTACTCCACCATCTCCGGAGGTGTTGCCGGGTTCAATGCCACCCCGGCTTTTGCCCCCAGTCGACGGATCTGCGTGAGCGTGCGCTGGAGGTGCAGGCACGCCTCCACCTGTACCGTTACACCGTCGGCCCCTGCCTGCACGAACGTCTCCACGTAACGTTCTGGTTCCACAATCATCAGGTGCACATCGAAGAAAGCCTGCGATGCCGGGCGCAACGCGCGCACCGCAGCGGGCCCCATCGTGATGTTGGGCACGAACCGGCCATCCATCACATCGAAGTGCAACCAGTCCGCCCCACCCTCCGCTGCCTCCTGCGCCGCCTGCGTCAGATGTCCGAAGTCCGCAGAGAGGAGCGACGGGGCAATGTGCAGACGCTCTACCCGGCTCACGCGATACCCTCTGGACTACCGAATGGCCTGTCGGCGCGTCGCTTGAGGATCAAACGTGCGTTCGAACACTTTGCGGTCGTCGTAGTACACCTCCAGAGTGATGTTCTTGCCGACGTAGTCGAAAGAGACCGGAATGCGATCCCCTTCCTCATGGGGTTCATCGATCACAGGGGGATGCCGCCCCTGCGCATCCCGATACTCCACGCGTACCTGTCGGAGCCCCAGGCCGTCCATCGGGATCGTGATCGTGCGTCGGAACGCGCGTGGCTCCATCTGATCCGCGCTCTTCACGGCCGGATCTTCCGTCATGCCGCTACTCTCATCGGGACCGAACTCCGTTCCCGCTGCGCCACCCGATGCTGCTTCAACCGGCGGGGCATACTCCAGCTTTGGCCCATCACTGATGACTAATCCGACCGGCGTATCGTGCAACACGCGCTTCTTGTACGAGACCGTCTGCTTGACCACCACATTCGGAGGAACCGTCTCGCTGTTGACCACGGTTACCGGTCCGATGGTCAGACCGCTCTCCAGCAATCGCTTCTCGGCCTCATCCCGGGTCAGTCCAACCACCTTCGGCACATCCACATAAGCCGGTCCTTTGCTGTACCAGACGTTGATGATCTGCCCGGGGCGTATCCGGGCGTTGCGCTCCAGATCAGTCCGGTATACAACGCCTCTTGGTTTCTCGGAATACTCTGCATGCTCGCGCAGGCGCACGTTCAGGCTCTCCGCCATCCGGCGCGTTTCCTCGATGGGCTTCCCCACAAACTCCGGGGCGGCCACAGGCTTTGGCACCACCCACATGGAGCTCCAGACGCCTACCAGACCGATCAGGCACACCAGGATCACCACGGTCACTGCGACGATGGAAGCCCGGATGTAGATGGAAACGCGCTCCTCCTGTTCACGCAATGAGTTGGATCCAGGCATCGACATTGCCTCCTCACGCTCTTGCGCACGTCCGACCGTCGCGGTCATCGGCCCGGGCAGAACATCAGAGGGCGCAGTACCTGAGATCGCAACGGACGTCTCGGCAGGCACGCGTGGCGCCTCCGCGGGCGCTTCCGGGATTTCCGGTACCCATGACAGGGGCCGCCCGAAGCGCAGCGCGTCGCGCACTGCTTTCAGATCGTTCAGCAATTCGGCTGCTGTGCGATAGCGTTGCTCCGGTCGCTTCTGCAGGCATTTGGCCACAATGCCCTCCACCGCACGGGGCACTCCGGGATTGATCGCCCGGGGTGAGGGGATGGTTGCCGAGGCGTGCTGGTCTGCCAGTGCATCCGGTGTATCTGCCACATATGGGGGCGCGCCGGTCAGCATCTCATACAGGATCGCACCCAGCGCGTAGATATCTCCCGCGACGGATCCGGGGCGCGCCGGCGATAGCTCCGGGGCACGATAGGGCGCAGTCCGCATCAGCAACGCTTCCTGCGCTCGCGCCGACCGGGCGATCCCCTGCGCACAGCCGAAGTCCGTTACCTTCAGCACGCCTTCCGGGCTGATGACCACGTTCTGCGGGCGCAGGTCGCCGTGCGGTTGTCCCAGCGCATGCGCAAAATGCAACGCCTCGCCAATGGCACAGGCAAAGTCGATGGCAACCGAGAGCGTGAAGGGCGCAATCCGTCGAATACGCTCTTTCAGGTTGATTCCCCGCACGAACTCCACAATAAGATAAGGGACCCCTTCCTCGGTCCCCTGCTCGTGAAAGCGTGCGATCTGTGGATGATTGAGGTTGGCTGCCGCGGCCATTCCCTCGGTCAACCCCTGGACGAAGCCGATGTCAGCGGCAAAATGCGACTGCACCGCTTTCAGCGTCACCACGCGGTCCGAAGCTTTATCCCGCGCTTTGTACACCGCGAACAACGGGCTCTCGCCCAGCTTTTCGAAGACTTCGTAACGCTGCTGGATCACGCGATTGATCACGGCGTCTTCCCCTGCAGACACCCGGAGACAGCCCCGAAGTCAGTGCGTGCCGGGATCCCCCGGATCCGGCCGGGTCGGAGAGACGGGCGCCTGTAAACGTCGGGCCGCACGCAACCCGAGCACGACACAGGTCAGCACGAAAAGCATCAGGTACAGAGGCAACAGCAACACGTCATCAATCAAGCCCATTTGCTGCGGGGTGAGCGTGCCAGTCCACTCCAGTGGCGTGATCACCAGCCAGCGCACACCAAAAAGCAGCATCCAGAGTAAAGCCAGCACGCGCGAAGAGAGATCGGGAAATGCCTCTTCTTCCAAGCCCACCGTGTCCGTCAGGTCATCTGACTTTGCGTTGCGATGGCGGTCCGGATCGCCTCCGCCGTCACGTCCCCGCACAGAAATACCTCCCCGATACGGCGCGGCAGTACGATGTGCAAACGCCCGTTCCGGTTCTTCTTGTCCCGCTGTGCTGCCTCCAGAATGGCCTCAGCCGGAACGTCCGCGGGAAATCCCACTGGCAACTCGAATGCGCGCAACGTGGCCTGCACGGTCTGAACCGCTTCCGGAGGCGTAACCCCCATCTCGAAGCCAATCAGTACCTCGGTCATCATACCGATCGCCACGGCTTCCCCATGCCGGTACCGACGATACCGGGTAGCCGCCTCCAGAGCATGGCCGATTGTATGCCCGAAGTTCAGGATCGCCCGGAGTCCCTGCTCTGTCTCGTCCTGTCCCACGATCGACGCCTTGATCTCGCAGGAACGGGCAATGGCGCGCGTCAGGGCCGCGTCCTCGCGCCGTAACAACCGGGCCCGGTCCGCGACCAGCGCCTCCAGAAAGTCAGCATCGTAAATTATACCATACTTGATGACTTCGGCTAAGCCCGCGCGGAGCTCCCGTCGGGGCAACGTGCGCAGTACCTGCGGGTCTACCAGAACGCTGCACGGTTGATGGAACGCCCCCACCAGGTTCTTTCCCTGGGGCAGATCGACCCCGGTTTTGCCTCCCACACTCGAGTCTACCTGTGCCAGAAGCGTTGTAGGGACCTGCACATACGGCACACCACGCAGAAAAGTCGCCGCGGCGAAGCCTACCACGTCTCCGATGACCCCACCTCCCACCGCGACAATCAGGCTCCGACGGTCCAGACGAGCCTCTACGAATCCCGCGTACAATCGGGCCACGGTTTGCAACGTCTTGTAGCGTTCTCCCGGTGGTACGGTCAGCGTGGTAACGGTCACGCCGCGTGCGCGCAGGCCCGCTTCAACAGGCAGTGCGTACGGCGTGTACAACCCGGGATGCGTGACCAGGCAGACCCGCCCCCCGCCTGCCAGTGTCGCTATCCGATCTGCAACCTGCCCGGAAGCGATCAGGCCCGACGCCACCTCCACTGCGTAACTGCGTGCCCCGAGCTCCACCGGTATCCGCAACGTCATTTCCTGTGCTCCCGGTATGCAGCGAGCACGCGTTCCACCACTGCCTCTCGTGTCAGGCCGCACGTGTCTACCTGCAGGTCTGCTGCCCGGGCATAGCAGGGCTCCCGCGTTGCAAGCAACTCCCGGATTCGCGTCAGAGGATCTGGAGTACCTGCCAGCAGAGGCCGTTTGTGCGAGCGCCCCACGCGTTGCCAGATCACTTCCGGCGTTGCTGTTAGCAGCACCACGAACCCGGTAGCGCGCAACGCGTGCACGTTCTCTTCCAGCAACACGGCCCCCCCACCCGTTGCAATCACTTGCCCGCTCCCGCGCGCCAGCTCTGCGATCACCGCACACTCAATCTGTCGGAATGCTGCCTCTCCATGGTCTGCGAAGAACTGCGCGATCGAGCATCCAGTGCGTCGCTCAATCTCCACGTCGCTGTCCCGGAATCGGTAGCCCAGCTGTCGGGCACACAGACGCCCCACAGAACTCTTACCGGTCCCCATGAAACCAATCAACACCAGGTTGTGCACGCTCATCCTGTCTTTCGCAGAAAGCCCCGTTCTCGAACTTCTGCCATATACGCTTCCACGTTGCGCCGGAACTCCTCCAGGCTGTCGCCCCCGAACTTCTCCAGCACCGCTCCGGTCAGCGTCAGCGCCACCATCGCCTCACCGACCACTGCTGCCGCGGGCACTGCACACACATCCGAGCGCTCAAAGTGCGCCTTCACGGCCTGCCTGGTTACCATGTCCACCGTAGAGAGCGGGGTCGGCAGGGTTGAGAGGGGTTTCATGGCAGCCCGCACCACCACAGGTTCCCCGTTCGTCATCCCTCCCTCGATCCCTCCGGCATTGTTGGTCCCCCGGGTGAAACCCTCTCCCACACCGAAGAACAACTCGTCGTGTACCCGGGAGCCGGGGATCTCGGCTACGCCGAACCCCAGACCGACCTCCACCCCCTTGATCGCCTGTATTGACATCAACGCTGCTGCCAGACGCGCATCCAGCTTCCGATCCCAGTGTACAAAACTCCCCAGTCCGGGAGGGCACCCCAGGGCAACGACCTCGAACACCCCGCCGAGTGTGTCGCGCGTTCCCTCCTGCATGCAGCGATCGATGGCCGCGATCATACGCGCTTCCGCTTCCGGATCGGCACATCGCACCGGCGACTGCTCGGCGCGTTCCGCCAGTTCCCGGTAGTTGACTTCTTGCTCGAAGCGCGCCCAGACGCCACCGATCATCACCACATGGCTCATAATCTCGATGCCAGCATGCTGCAACAGATGACGGCAGATCGCCCCTCCGGCCACCAGCGCCGCCGTGTTGCGTGCACTGGAACGCTCCAGGATCGGTCGCAGGTCGTTCGAGTGATACTTGAGCATCCCGGGAAAGTCTGCGTGACCGGGGCGTGGTTGTGTGATCGGCGGTGTTTCCTCGGCCACTGGCTCTACAGACATCCGATCACGCCAGTTCTCAAAGTCCCGGTTTCGTACCAGCAGGGTCACCGGCCCCCCCATGGTCCTGCCGAAGCGTACTCCAGAGAGTATCTCAATACGGTCGGACTCGATCTGCTGACGTGCTCCGCGTCCGTAGCCGCCCTGTCGCCGCTTCAGATGACGGTTGACTTCCTCGAAATCGATCGGCAGATTCGCCGGCAGCCCTTCCAGGATCATCGAAAGTGCCGGGCCATGCGACTCTCCACCTGTTAAAAAGCGAAACGCTGTCATTTTCCCTTTTCTTTCGATCTCCCCGCACTCTTGCCTTGTACGGATGGGACAGGCACATACGAAATGGGGCGCGTTACCTTGCTGCGCCCCATTTCCGTGACACCCATTGTACCTGCGACGGCGCGCAACCTGCGTTACGGGTTCACGCCTCCGCCCACGTTACCCGGACCTGCTCCACCACCCGCTTCACCGGGAGCACTCATGCCGCCTACACCGGGCACAGCCACCCCGGCAGGACGTTCCGGTAGGATCTGCGCTGTGATGAAGACGAGCAGGTCGGCGTCACTCGTCGTCACGTTGCGTGAGCGGAACAGAGTACCGATCAGAGGCAGGTCGCCCAGCAGGGGTACGCGGTTGGTTGACACATTGTTGTTCTTACGCGTCAGGCCACCGATCACCATTGTATCGCCGTTGCGGATGATCCGTTGCACTGGCGCCTGCTGGGTGATGATTGTGGGCGCGCTCTCACCGTTCGGACCGGTCACCGGTTGCCCCAGATCGGTCACGAACACGGTCCCGAACAGCGTGATTGTGCCGTCGCCGTTAATCCGGGGCAGGATGGAGAGCCCGGTAAACGCCTGCGCGATCGACAGCTGAGGCGCCAGAGCTGCCGTACCGTTCTGCGTGATGATGGGTGTTGACAGGAAGATCGGTACCGACTGACCGGAGAAGAAGTTCACCGGCACGTTGTTCAACGTGGTTGCCATGGGCGCCGCCACCAGCTTGCCCCGCCCCTGCGTCAGGATCCACGATAGCTGCGTCTGGAAGTTGCCCGCCGCATACTGCAGGAAAGCCGTGTTCGCCGTCTGGAAACCGGTGTTCACTCCCCCCACGAGGTTCACACGCTGGAAGTTCCAGTTGATACCGAACGACGACACGTCGTTCTGCGTCACGGTAATGAATTCGGCGCGCACCAGGATCTGCTGCGGCTTCACATCGAGTAGCTGGATTACCTGACGCAGGTCGCGCAACGCCTGTTCACCCTGCGCACCGGTCACGCGCACAATGATGTCGCCTGTCGCGTCGTACGCAAAGATATCGCCGGGGTTGATGCCATCGGGTAGCAGACCGCTGGCCGCTCCAATACCTCCGAAGCCAAATCCCCCCTGACCGAACTGACCGCCGAAGCCGCCCTGACCGAACTGACCACCCTGACCGCCGCCCTGACCACCGGGGCCGAAGCCACCCGGTGGTTGTCCGAAACCGCCAAAGCCACCACCCGGGATCGCCTGCCCACCACGGCCGAACTCGCGCAGGTCCTCACTGCCATCACGGCGCGCGTTCTGATCACTGCTTCCGGCACCGTTCAGATTGACCGGCACATTCTGTGTTCCCGACAGATTGCGGATCGGGTCTGCCGTCTGGGCCGGATTGGCAAGAGGGGCTCCGGGTGCCACGGGAATGACCGGGTTGCCAAATCCCTGTATCTGCACCGAGGGCCCGACATTGACCGGACGGTAGAGCTCGTTCTGGGCGTTGAGCAGCATCTTCATGGCGTTCACTGTCACGATCTCATCCAGGCTCTGGATCGGACTGCCCTTGATGCCCAGATAGCGCAGCAGCTGTTGCGGGCTAATGTAGTTGAGCTTGATCTTCTCCCAACGTGTGGGGTAGTTGAGGCTCGGAGTTGGATCCGGTTCGGGCAACGCAGGCTCCGGCTTCGTCTGTCTGGGGGCACTGCCCTGCGGCCCGATGAAGAAGATGCCGTTCTCCTCCCAGAGATCGGCCCCTGCCGACTGGGCCATCAACCGCAGCACTTCCTCTACGGGCTTCTGCCGCACCGAGAGCGTTACAGTTCCATACTGCTGCCCCTGATTGATGAAGACCAGATTGATCCCGGTCTTCTGCTTGATCAGCTTGATGGCCGTGACCAGTGGGGCGTCGGTCAGCTCCAGTTGCTCGATGTAGGCTGCTCCTGCAGAGCTCTGCCCGCGTCCCGCTTCACTGGCATGGGCGCTCGCTTCACCTCCGAACAACCACGCGGCTCCCAGCACCACGCCAACCGAAGTACAGACAAGGCGTCCTGTCCGCCATCGCAACATCATGTTATTCCCCCTTGCACACGCGCAGGTCCGCCTCAGGTTACCCTGTGCGTGTGTGTGTAGATGCTGGCGTATCTTCCCGCCTGTTCACACGAATGTGACGCAGTCATCGGAGGCGTTATGCGCATGTCCCGATTTCCTGCGACAATACAGCAGAAGGATCGACTCGAAGGATCCTGGAGTAAAGAGGTCGGTTCTACCGACACAGGGGTTTCACCGGGCCGGATGCATTTTCCTGCTTGAGAGCAGAACTTCCTGCAAGAGAAATTTCAGACCTGCGAGAGAGTAGGGGCGCGATGGATCGCGCCCCGAGCGCACGTCGTCCCGAACGGAACAGAGGCACGTGAACGAGAGATCAGTATCCGCGGCCTCCACCGATCAGGCCACCGCCACCAAAGCCGCCGAAGCCGCCCATGCCGAGGCCACCCATACCCATGCCAAGGCCACCGAAGCCGCCGCCCATCATACCCAGGCCGCCGCCCATCATGCCCATACCACCGCCCATCATGCCCATGCCCATGCCCATACCGCCAAACGGGTTGAAGCCAACGAACATACCGCTACCGGTGAAGGGGATGAAACGGCCGCCCAGAGCCGCCACGATATCAATACCGCTGATGTTGTTCACGCGCAAACGACGGGGCACGCTGCGTTCCGCCGGCTGATCTTCCTGAGTCTCTGTACCCGGATCTACCGGCGTTGTAGGCTCGTCCTGCGTGATCGGCACGATGCTGTAAATGTTGTTCTCCTTCTTCCAGGTCAGCGGCAGGCCAGACGCCTTCAACACGGCCTCGAGCGCGATGCGGAACGGCTGGTTCACGCGCACAGTCACCAGTGTGCCCCGCAGATCCGGGGGCAGGGTGAAATCGGCCTTGATCTGACTGAACAGGAGCTTCAGCGCGTAGTAAAGGTCCGCACTCTCCAGGTCCAGCTTCACGATCTTGTTCAGAGTCGTGGAATCATCCGGTGTTTCATCCTGCGCCTGCACCAGCACGGGTGCGCCCAGCAAGCTGACTGCCAGTGCAAGCACTCCCAACCCCATTCGCAAACCACCGACCTTCATCACTCATCTCCTCCCGAAAAGATCCCTGCAAGAGCAGATCCTGCACTCATAGGACGTTTGCGAGCCTGTAAAGGTTACACCAGACCTGCACGAGAAGCCAGCAGCTCGCTCTGGATCACGTCCCTGCGCAGGATACTCAATCCTTGATGTCACCGGGTCTGCCGCCGCCACCTCTGCCGAAGCCGGAACGTCCACCGAACCCCGGCGCACCGGTCGTAGCCGGCGCACCCGGACCACCGGGGGCACCGAATCGCCCCGGTCTGCCAATCTGCGCAGCCTGCCCCGGAGGAATATCACTCAATGGGACGATCTGGGTTCGAATGACGTTACCTTCCTGCTTGCGCAGGGTGACCGTGTCTGCACTGATCGCCACCACCTTGTAGCCATCGCGCGTTTCCGACCCGGGCTTCACGATTTCCGGCTCGGTACCAGCCCCTTCCAGGATGGCGAACACGCCGTCACCGCTCATGATCCCCGAGACCCGCCGGGCCGGGACCTCCCGGATCTCGGTGTTCGGCGGTGGAGGCGCGGTCACGTTCGCACTGGCGATTCGCACCGGCTGCACCTCATTGAACACGTACGGGGGTGGAGGCGGGATCTTCCAGATCAATGCGAACGGGTCTTTCCGGGGCTGGAACGGCATCTTGTAAGTCGTCTTCGCTTTCGTTCCCTGCTGGTTGCCTGCCGGGCCGGCAGCGCCGGGTGCACCTGGCATACCGCCGGGCATCATGCCGGGCCGGGCTCCGGGCGCAGGCCCCCTACCGGGCACTCCCATCGGGCCGGGCCGCATTCCCGGGGGCGCTCCGCCCGGGCCCCCGGGGCGACCACCCGGGCCGGGAGCCATGGGGGTTCCCTGCGCTTCCGCCTGAACGCTGCCGCGTTGCCACAGCAGAGCCCCACCGGCCACAACAGCCAGCGCTCCCAGCATCATGCCACCAACAGCCAACCAGGATTTCTGCGTCTGCACGTCTCTCACCCCTTGATCGAACCGTCACATGCCCGATTCAGTACTCACTGTCCTTGCGGCTGGGCCCACCACCACCGCCATAGGAGGCCGGTCCACCACCGGGCATGGTTGGCGCACCGGGCAGGCCACCGCCGGGCATCATGGTCGGCATTCCGGGCGCTCCTCCCATAGCGCCCGCTGCACCCGGGGCCGTCGCGGTACCCGGCCGCCCCGTCAGACGTGGATCACTCGGCGGGGGCGCCTCCCGCGGGATCACGTAGAGTGCCAGGTCGTAACTCACAAGTAGATCCGGGCTATTGCCCTGCAGTGCCACATTGTTGATCACCGGCATCCCGAGTCCACGCATATCGTTGAAACGCCGCAGATGCTCCATCGCCGCGTCGAAGTACTTGGCTGACACCACCACCTGCCAGCGATCCCGGGGGAACTTCAGGGAGGTCAGCTGACTGATCGCGTTCGGGTCGGTCGGGAACGCGTCGATCGGGAACTCCACGCCGGGCAACCGTGAGATCAGCGGGCGTTGCGCGTCGTACCATGCCGAAAGCCGTTCACCGAAGTACGCAGGCAGCTTGATGATCTTGTTCTGGTAGGTCAGCAGCAGGTCATCCTGCGTGCCGAAGTCCAGCACCGAAGGTGGAGGCATGTACTTGACCTCGTTCACAGCCCATTCCGCCTTCGTCTTTGCCACCTGCTGTTTGGTTTGCTCCAGCTCGCGCTGCTTTGTACTCACTTGCTGCTGCGTCCCGCCTGCTGAGCGGGTCTGTTCTACCGAGGCACGCGTCTGCTCCAGTTCCTCGTTCTTGGGCTTGATGAGAGCGAAGTAGAGCGCGATGGCCAGAACGATCGCCGTACCGACCCCGATCAGGTTGATGTGCAGCATGGTCAGTCGTTGCATGACATGTTCTCCTCACAGAAGCGCTCAACCGAACCGGGTTACCGGTCTTCCGCATCGATGTCCCGGGCGCCTCCACGCATGGAGCCGCCCGCGGCTCCGCTCGGGCTGCCCATCATCGGACTGCCAGCGCCACCGGGACCGCCGCTGAAGCCCGAACCCAGGCCACCTGCGCCCATACCACCCATTCCCATTCCCATTCCAGGCATTGTGGCGCCGCCCATCCCCATTCCGGCACCTCCGGCACCTGCCGGAGGCCACGAAGGAGGCGCCATACCTCCGGCCAGCGGCTCCTTCAACACCACCACGCCGGTAAAGTTGATCACGGGCTTGCCCTCCAGAATATCCTGACCGGTGCCCCGTTGCTGCCCACCGCCAAAAGCGCCCGGCATCATGCCCCCGGCCGAGGGGATGCTGGTGCCGCCTCCAAAGCTACCGCCACCACCGGGGCCACTGAGGCCACCGATCATGGGGCGCCCCGCACCGCCCGGGCCGCCGCTGAAGCCACCGCCACCGGGGCCACTCAGCCCGCCGATCATCGGGGTCGAACCGAAACTACCGGGCCCTCCACTGCCCGGTGCACCCATCCCACCGGGGCCGAAGCCACCGCGCGCCATGCCCGCCATGCTTGCCGTTCCGGACGCGTTGCCACCGGGCACGTAGGGATGCGGAGGCAACTCCATGCGCACGCTCTGGAAACGCTCGGTGTCGTTGCGCAGCGCCATCCACCAGCGCACAATGTCCATCTCGGTACGTGCCGCCCCGTTGAACACCACGGTCAACCGGCTCTGAGGGTCCACGGCCATGCTGCGCAGGATGATCCGCGGGCTTGTTACATCCCGCATCATTGTGTACACCTCATGCCAGGCGTCGTTGTACTTCTGCGCGTTGGCGATGAAGTCCTGCTTCTGCTTGATGTTGGCGATCGCCTGGTTCTCCTGCTGGATCTGGCTGTTCAGCGAGTCGTACTGCTGTTTGAACCGTTCCGCTTCCGCTTTCTCATCCAGAGCCACCTGCAACTCCTGGTTCAACTGCGTCAGGTGGTAGATGAACCCGGCCGCCACAGCCAGAACAATCAGCCCCCACAATGCGGCCAGCTGCGCCTTCTTCTGCTTATCGTATATGTAGGGTGGTAACAGATTGATCGGTCGCATAGCTCTCTGTTCCTCTCAAAGCCCGCGTGGGCGAGCTCGCTACTTCTTCCTGGCCTTCGACTTCGGTTGGGCAGCAGACGGAACCAGTTTGTAAGCTCCCAGTCCTACCGCGACTGTGAAGTACGGCCCGATCTCTTCCAGATACTCCTCGGAGTAATTCTTGGCTACCACCCGCACGTTGCGCAGCGGATCCACCACCCGGGTTGGCACGCCCAGTTCCGCCTCCAGGAAGGGTGCCAGATTGCGCAGCTTCGCTGTTCCACCGGTAAGCCAGATCTCATGGATGGCGGCATCCGATGCCTTGCCCCGATAGTAGTCCAGCGAGCGGCGCAGCTCCTGCACCAGATCTGTCAGCACCGGTGCCATGCAGTTGAACACCTGTGTTTTCAGCGCCTCGCGCTGCGCCTCATCGGCCGTGACGGCCGGCACGGGCAGGGTGCTTCCCGCTGGAGT
>JANWZQ010000091.1 GCA_025054835.1 Chthonomonadaceae bacterium | reverse complement strand
GATCCTGGCCAGCGCTCCCATCCACGTGGAGAAGGCGTTTGTGCAGATTGCCCGGGCGGTTCAGGCGGGCACGTTCCAGCCGAATGACACGCCTTTCGATATGAAGAGCGGTGTGATCGATTTCGTTCTGAACCCGCAGCTGGAGCCGAAGCTGCCGGCGGCCCTCAAGACGCGGATTGAAGCGGCCCGGAAACAGATTGAAGACGGTTCCCTCAAGGTCCCGAAAGTGAGTTCCTGATGAGACGTGCGCGTGACACCGTGGCGGCCCCATCGCCACTCGTAGCGCCCTCCGATCCCTCCTCTGAACCCGTGCTGCGCATGCAGGGCATCACCAAGCGGTACGGGGCCACACTGGCGCTGGATCAGGTGGATTTCTCTGTGAACCGCGGAGAGATCCATGCTCTGCTGGGAGAGAATGGCGCCGGCAAGTCCACCCTGATGCACGTGCTCTCCGGTCTGACGCGCCCGGATGCGGGCGCGATCTGGCTGGAGGGCCGGGAAGTGCGCTTGACTTCTCCCCGACAGGCGCGTGCGCATGGCATTGCCATGGTGCACCAGCACTTCACTCTGGTTCCTGCGTTCACGGTTGCGGAGAACCTGCAGCTGGATCGTCCGGTGGTGGATCCGATCGAGCGGGCGCGGTCGCTGGGGTGGTCGCTCGACCCGCAGGCGCGTGTGCACGCACTGCCCGTTGGCGCACAGCAGCGCGTTGAGATTGTCAAGGCGCTGGCGACTGACGCTCGTCTGTTGATCTTTGATGAGCCCACGGCGGTGCTCTCTCCACCGGAGGTGGAGGAGCTGTTTGTTGTTCTGCGCCGTCTGCGGGATGAGGGTCGGACCATTATTCTGATTGCGCACAAGCTGGCGGAGATCCTGGCCGTCTCGGATCGCGTTACGGTGTTGCGTCGGGGGCGCAATGTGGTTGTCTGTCGCACTGCGGAGACGAGCGCACCCGAGCTGGCCGGGTGGATGATTGGCGCGCCCCGGGCGCTGGACGCGGCGGCAGATGGTGATGGGGGGGGTTCTGTCGCCGGGGAAGTATCGGATCCGGTCTCTCCGGCCTCGCATGCTGTTCCTGTGCCGGCGGAGGGGCCTGCGTCGCGCGCGGGTGGGCTGGTTGTGCGCGGGTTGACGGTTCCGGGGGATCGCGGGGAGCACGCGATCCGGATGCTGGACCTGCAGGTGCGCCGCGGGGAGATTTCGGGCATCGGTGGGGTGGACGGGAACGGTCAGACCGAGCTGGCGGAGGCGCTGGCCGGTTTGCGCCCGATTGCCGGGGGCCAGTTGCAGTGGGACGGGGGTCCCTTCCGTCCCGGAGTCACCCCGCGTATCGGCTACATTCCGCAGGATCGACGTCGCGCCGGCCTGGCCGTGACTCTGAGCATTGCGGAGAACCTGCTGTTCGATGCGGTGCGGGAGCCGGAGTTCCGGATCGGCCCCTTTTTGCGGCGTGGCGCGCTGTACCGGCATGCGCTGGCGCTGGCGCGTCAGTTTGACATTCGCACCGGTGATCTGAACCTGCCCGCGTCTGCGCTCTCCGGGGGCAATCAGCAGAAGATTGTGGTGGCGCGCGCCTTTCGCTCCGATCCCGAGCTGATTATTGCGGTGAACCCGACGCGCGGTCTGGACATCGGGGCGACGCGCTTTGTGCATGCGCAGTTGCGCCGCGCCCGGGAGCGTGGCGCGGCGGTGGTGCTGATCTCCACGGATCTGGATGAGCTCATGGCTCTGTCGGATCGCGCGGCGATTCTGGCCAGCGGGCAGCTGACAGAGCTTTCGCAGCAGGCGGTCCGCACTGCGGACATCGGTCTGCTGATGGGCGGGATGCGGGTATCGGGATGAGCGATCTGCCGGGGCCGGATACACCGGATCGCGTTGCGCTGGTGTTCTGGACGCTGGCGCGCGTTCTGGCGGCGTGCGCGGGTTTCATCCTGCTGTTGACCGTTACGTTCCTGCTGCTCGGCATTGCGCCGGCCGAGGGTTTGCGTTCGTTGTGGGCAGGTGCTTTCGGTGATGCGCAGAGCGGGCGGTGGTACGCTGTGTCGGAGACGCTGGTCAAGGCTACTCCGTTGTTGCTGACGGCGCTGGGTGTGACGGTGGCGTGGCGTGCTGGCCTGTTCAGCATCGGCGGGGAAGGGCAGCTGCTTCTCGGGGCGATCACGGCAACGGCAACGGTGCGGCTCATGGGCGCGTTGCCGGGCCCGATGCTCACGCTGCTGGCGCTGGTCATGGGGGCGGCGGCCGGTGCGTTCTGGGGCTGGATTGCCGGGTGGTTGCGCGTGCGGCGCAATGTGCAGGAAGTGATCAGCACGATCATGCTGAATTACATTGCGCTGTACTTGCTCGGCTGGCTGGTGGATAAAGGGCCGTTGCAGGAGAGCGCCCGGCGTGTGGCGCAGTCGGATCCGTTGCCTTCCACGGTTCTGTTCGCGCGGCTGATCCCTCCGGCATGGTCTGACGGCATCGCGACCCGTTTGCACAGTGGCGTGTTGCTGGCGTTTCTGGCGGTGCCTGTGATCACTCTGTTGCTGTTTCATACGCGCACGGGCTTCGGGTTGCGTTTGATCGGGCAGAATGCGGAGGCGGCGCGTACGGCGCGTTACCCTGTGCGCGCGTTGCGTTTGCAGGCGATGGCGCTGTCCGGGGCGCTGTGCGGGCTGGCCGGTTGTGTGGAGTTGCTCGGGGTGACGGGGCGTCTGTTTGCCAATTTCTCGCCAGGCTGGGGCTTCACGGCGATCCCGGTTGCTCTGCTGGGGGGGTTGCATCCGGTGGGGGTGCTGCTGTCGGCGCTGTTCTTCGGTGCGCTGACGGCGGGCAGTGGCAATCTGGCGCGTTTCTCCGGGGTCTCTTCGGTGCTGATTTACATCCTGCAGGCGGTGGCTGTGCTGGCGGTTGTGGGCCTGCGCGCCTATCAGGCGTTGCGCGCGCGGTCCGAGGGGGATTGACACAGTATGGCAGTTCTGGAGGGCACGTTGCAGACGACGGCGACCATGGCGACTCCGTTGTTGCTGGCTGCGCTTGGCGAGAACGTGTCGCAGCGGGCGGGGGTGGTCAATGTGGGCCTGGAGGGCATGATGCTGATCGGTGCGTTCACGGCGACGCTGGCCACGCTGGCGACCGGGACGGCTCTGGCCGGGGTCGGCATGGCGGCCCTCGCCGGGGTTCTGATCGCGTTGCTGTTCGCCCTGTTTGCGGTGAAGCTGACTGCCAATCAGGTGGTGGTGGGGGTTGTGATCAATCTGCTGGCGCTCGGGTTGACCGGCACGGTGTACCGGGCGCGTTTCGGGCAGACGGGCACGTCGCTGGTGACGGCCAAGCTGCCGGTGATCGGGGCCAACCTGACGGTGCTGACGCCTGCGGCTCTGGTGGCGGCGTTTGGTCTGTGGTGGTGGTTGTATCGCACGCGCCCCGGTCTGGAGTTGCGCGCGTGTGGCGAGTATCCGGCTGCTGCGGATGCCGCGGGGGTTTCTGTGGGGCGTGTGCGCACGCTGGCGATCCTGTTCTGCGGGATGATGGCGGGTATTGCCGGCGCTTTTCTTTCGGTGGGTGAGGTGAACACGTTCATTGAGAATATGACCGATGGGCGCGGGTTCATCGCGCTGGCGATCGTCACGTCCGGTCGGTGGAACCCGCTCGGGTGTTTGATTGCCTCGCTGGTGTTCGGGTTTGCGCAGGCGTTGCAGTTTCAGGGGCAGGCGCTGGGGTTGCAGTTGCCCTACCAGTTTTTTGTTGCTCTGCCATACGCTGTGACCCTGTGCGTATTAATGATGGGCGGTCGGTGGAGTCAGGCGCCTGCGGCTCTGGGCCGGCCCTATCGGAAAGCGTAGAGGAGCCTTTCTGGCAATGATCGAGATGACACGCCGGGTGACGTTTTCGGCGGCGCATGCGGACTGGTTGCCGCAACGGTCTGCGGAGGAGAACCGGAGGATCTTCGGCGCGAAGGCCAGTCCGGAGCCTTACGGGCACAATTACGTTCTTGACGTTGGTGTGGCGGGCGCGATTGATCCGCGCACGGGCATCCTGGTCAACATCAAGGAGATTGACCGGATCGTGCGTGAGGAGGTGGTGTGCGCGCTTGATCGGAAGTTTCTCAACCGTCAGGTTGCGCACTTCCGGGATCAGCCGGTAACGGCCGAGAATCTGATCCGGTTCATTGTGCCGCGCATCGCAGTGGCTCTGCCGGGGGGCGTGGGGTTGTGTTCGGTCCGTCTGGAGCCCGAGCCGATCCGGTGGGCTACATGGCGCGGGTCGTATCCGGATACGTTCAGGGATATCACGACCATGATGGTAACGCACGTGTATGAGTTTGCTGCCTCGCATCGGCTGCACAGCGCGCATCTGACCGATGAGGAGAACCGGCAGCTGTTTGGCAAGTGCAACTATGAGAACGGGCACGGGCATAACTATGTGCTGGAGGTGACGGTTGCCGGTCCCGTGGACGCGCGTTCTGGCCGGGTGATCGATGGGGATGTGCTGGATGCGATTGTCAACGCCGAGATTGTGGAGCGCTATGATCATCGTCATTTGAATTTTGATGTGCCGGATTTTGCGGGGCAGGTTCCTTCGGCAGAGGTCATCACGCGGGTGATCTTCGACCGGTTGAAGGACCGGATTCCGGCGCCGGCGCGCCTGCACCGGGTGCTGGTGCGCGAGACGGCTCGTAACTTTTTTGAGTATCAGGGAGAGGATCGCCTGTCGCAATGAAGACGCGTCTGGAAGAGATTTATTACGCTCTGCTGGAGGAGATCGGTGAGGATCCGGAGCGCGAGGGTTTGCTCAAGACTCCGCATCGGGCTGCGGAGGCCATGCGTTACCTGACGCGCGGGTATCATCAGGATCTGGAGACCCTTGTGAACGATGCGATCTTTCATGAGGACTCCGATGACATGGTGATTGTGCGCGACATCGAGTTCTTCAGTCTGTGCGAGCATCATCTGCTGCCCTTTTACGGCCACGCCAATATCGCTTACATTCCTGATGGGAAGATCATCGGCCTGTCCAAGCTGGCGCGCATCACCGAGATGTTTGCTCGCCGTCTGCAGGTACAGGAGCGTCTGACGGCACAGATTGCGGAGGCCATTCAGGAGATCCTGCAGCCCCGGGGCGTTGCGGTTGTGCTGGAGGCGAAACATCTCTGCATGATGGCCCGGGGTGTGGAGAAGAAGAGCAGCGACATGGTGACCAGCCATGTGCTGGGCGTGTTCCGCACTGACCGCGCTACCCGTACGGAGTTCATGAACCTGCTCACCCGGCGTTGACCTCTCGCGGGGCTGTCCTGACGGTGGTGTCTGGACAGCCCGCTCCCCTGTTTATCAGGGCGTTTCACGTGAAACGGATGCGCCTGTTCCGATCCCGGCATGCTCCAGCAGATCCCACCGTTTCACGTGAAACGCACCCGGGGTTTGCTGCTCTGGACTTCTCCGCCATAAGCCCCCGTTTCACGTGAAACGGATCGGGTTCTTCCGACTTCGGAGTTTTCCAGGGTAGGTCGATGTTTCACGTGAAACGGATGCGGCGTTTCCGAAACAGGAATTTTCCGTGATAGGCCACCGTTTCACGTGAAACGGATGCGTTGCTTCTCACATGCCGGAGTGCCCCGAAACGGGCGGCATTTCACGTGAGCCAGAAGGAATTGCTGCCGGCTCTGCCAGATAGTGAGGGGGCGAACCTCTTCGTCTCACCACGTTCACAGGAGAACTGACCGTCATGGCTAAAGTACGTGTCGGCATTATTGGCACCGGGGGGATGGCGCAGGTGCATATCAAGCGGTTGTTGCAGAACCCTGACGCCGAGATCGCTGCGCTCTGTGACATCGATCCGAAGGCTCTGGCCAGTACGTTGAAGCAACATCCTCAACTTCCGGCCACAATCCCGCAGTTTGCAGATTACCGGGAGATGCTGGAGAAGGCCGAGCTGGACGCGGTGCATATTGATACGCCACATACGCTCCACTACCAGATGATCCTTGATAGTCTGGATGCCGGGAAGCACGTTCTGTGTGAGAAACCCATGGTCTGCACGGTTGCCCACGCGCACGATGTGCTGCGCAAGATCGAGGAGACGGGTAAGGTCTTTGTGCTGGCCTACCAGCGGCATTATCAGCCCGAGTTTCTGTACATCCGGGATGCGATCGCTGCGGGCAGGATTGGCGAGGTGCAGTTTGTGCAGGGGTTGCAGTGCCAGGGATGGCTCAAGGGCGTGGCAGGTACCTGGCGGCAGACTCAGGAATTGAGCGGGGGTGGACAGTTGAATGACTCTGGCTCGCACCTGCTGGCCGTGATCCTGTTTACCACGGGGCTCACTGCCGACCGGGTCTGCGCGTTCATTGACAATTTCGGTGTGCCGGTGGACATCAACTCGGCGTTGACGATCGAGTTTGAAGGGGGCGCGCAGGGGAATATCTCGGTGGTGGGGAACGCTCCTACCTGGCATGAGGATCTGACGATCTGGGGTGAAAAAGGCATTTTCTTCATGCGCAACGGCAAGCTGGAGGTGTGCGATGAGAGCGGCAAGCGCTTCACGCCCTCTGCGGAGGAGATGCCGAAAGGGAGCAACCCGGACGACAATTTCATCGCGGCCGTTCTGGGGCGCGAAGCAGTCGGTTCTCCGGCGCACTGGGGCCTGAAGGTGATCGAGCTGACGGAGGCGGCGTGGAAATCGGCCGCGGAGAACCGGATTGTGAAAGTGGAACACTGATCAGGGTTCCGGGACCTCTGGCTCTGGCTCTTCAGGGTCCGGGGGCCCCATCTCTGCGGCTGGTTCGGCCTCCGGCATGTCCTGTCGGGTGAGCACTGCCTCGGGCAGTTCCAGAAATGCGGGTGGCCCTGCAGGCCCGGAGCCTTCTGAAACGGGCGTTTCCTGTCCGGCGCTGGCAGGCTCTGCTGTGGCCTGCGCCTGCTGACCTCTGCCATCCCCGGGATTTTCCGTGCCGGCCGGTTCTTCTGCGGCCGGTTCCGCTTCCGCACGGACTTCCAGATGGAGGACCTGTTTGCCACGCTTCAGGATGGCACGTCCGTGCGTGACTGCAACGACTTTCCAGCCGTTGAGTGAGCTGCCAACCGGGATCACGCTCAGCTGTTTCTCATCCAGGAATACCGCGCAGGGTTGTTCGCCCAGTAACGTTCCTGCCAGAACGGGCAGGAACGTTGCGTTCTGTGCGGGGGTCTGTGATGTGCCGTTCACGGGCTTCGATGGTGCGGGGGCTGGAGCTGGCAGGGGTGTGGTGGCACCGGCTGCCGGGGGCACGGGTTGCTGTGCTGCGGCTGGCGGGTTGTCCTGTGGTTTCCGGGCGGGCAGGGGCGCAAAGGGATCCGCATCGGGCGCGAGGCGCGCTTCCTGCTCGTGGGCGTTCTGCGTATGTTCTTCTTCTGCGGGCACCATGGCGGGTTGTCCGGGGGGTCGGCCCGGCTCCGGTAGGGCCTTGTCGGATTGTGGCAGGCGCGGTTCCGCTGGTGCGACGGGGGCTGCGGCGGGGGACAGTGTGTGCGCGATACTCCACACGGCAAATCCCAGCGCGGCAAGGGTCGCGGCAGACATGATCGCGATGTTGCGGGGTGTATCTTTTCTGGACTGGCTCATCGCTTCTCCTGTTGCGGGCGTGTTTGCCCGGGGCGCATTTGCCGGTTGTCTCGCACTGGCGCGTCTTCTGGAATGGCGCCGGAGCGGTCTTCCGGGGCCGGCCGGGTCATTACCGGATAGGCCCGGATACAGACGATGATCTCGGTTTCGTTCACACGCTGGTTGCGCGTTTGAAACAGTTGCCCGATGATGGGCAGGTCGCCCAGCAGGGGTACTTTTTGCAGTGCCGTGATGAATTCTTTGCGACTGAGGCCGCCGATGACCAGCTCTTCACCGGCTTTCAGCCGGACGGTGGTGTCTGCTTCTCTGCTGGCGGTCTGGGGGAGGCCGTCCACGAACCCGGTCACCGAGCTGACTACCGGGTGCACTTTGAGTGTTACCTCTCCATCCGGGTGGATGCGGGGGCGGACCAGCAGTGCGATGCCGACCGGGATGGTATCCACGCCCTGCACGGTGCCCGCGTTGGGTGTGACCACGTTGATGCCGCGGAAGCGGAGCAGGTCGCCGATGAAGATGTTGGCGTCCTCGTTGTCTACCACGGAGATGTTGGGAGCGGCCAGGATGCGTGCCCGGTTCTGTGCGACCAGCGCCTGCAGTGCCACGGTGAACCGGCTTTCCGGCGCTTCGGGGTCATCACGCCGTGGCACGTCACGCAGGATGCGTCCGAAGTCGAGGCCGGTCCCTCCCGGGATGGTGAAGGTGAATTGTGTGGCCGAGAAGTCCCAGTTCAGTCCCAGGTCCCTGAGGGTGGAGCGGTTGACTTCGATCAGTGCGGCTTCGATACGCACCAGAGGCGGGGGCACGTCGGTCTGTTCCAGCAGCATGCGGGCGCGTCGTATCAGTTCCTGTGGCCCGATCAGGATCAGTCGCACCGAGCGGCTCAGCGGTTGTTCCTGCGCGCCGGTACCCGGGACGCCGGTGCCGCCTGCCGCTGGCATTGCTCCACCGAAGGGTCCTCCCATTCCTGCCATCGGGGCTCCGTCGTTGCCGCTCACGCCCAGTGTGTTGATGGAGAGTGGCATGAAGCTGGCGGCTGGGGGGGCCGTGGGTTCCGGGGCCACTGCGACGTTGAGCCCGGGCAGCGCTTTCTTGAGTGAGGTCTCGGCGGTCTGAGCGTTGAGGTATTTGAGCCGGTAGACCAGCACTTCTTCCTGCGCTGTGCCCGGGGTAGCTGGTTCGGCATCCATCTGCTTGAGGGCTTGCCCGGCAGTTGTGAGCTGTGTCCCGGTGCCGGTCAGTACCAGTGTGCGTTCTCGACGGACCACGCGCATTGCTGGGAAGGCTTCTTTCAACACGCGCTCGGTCATCTCCGGATCGCAGTGACGCAGAGTGAAGATGCCGGTCTCTACCTGCGCGGTCGGGGCGTCCGGTCGGTGCCGTTCCAGTTCCTGCAGGGCGGCGACGGCGGCATGCACATCGGCGGGCATTCCGGCCAGCAGCACTCCGCCTCGCATCGGTTGCACGTGCACCAGAGGCGTCACACGGGATAGCAGCTCTTTTGCTTCCCGGGCCGGGGTGTGTTGCAGGGGCACGATCCGCGTTTCGCCGAACCGGTTCACGACCGGTTGCAGTTCTTCTGGCTTACCCACCATGTAGGTGTTGCCGATCTGCACCACGCTCAGTCCCGCTGCGGCTGCGGTGAGGCGCACAGCCTCATCCGGCGTGCGATCCCGGAGGCTGATTGAGACGTGGCCCCGTGCCCCGGGCATCACCATGATGTCGGCGCCGGAGTAATCTGAAATGGTTGTGAGCGCCTGTCGCACATCGACCCGGGCGAAGCTGAACGATACGCGACGTCGGGAACTTTTTCCGGGCAGGGGCACCGAGGGCCGGCTGGCCTCCGGGCGTGCTTCCGGGGATCGGGCCTCGATCGGGATGCGGAGGGATTGCCCCTGTTGCAAACGGGCCGTGACGGGCAGGTGGTTGGCTGCTGCCAGCCTGTGCAGGCTCACGCCGTACGTCTTCGCCAGCAGGTTCAGGGTCTCACCGCGCTGGACGCGGTGCACTCTGGCTTCTCCCTGACCGGACACGGGGACGCTCCCAATCAACAGCAGGGACGTCAGGCAGGCGCTCCGGGTCTGCCAGTTGCGCATGGTGCGTTCCGAATTTCCGTACATGCTGGCTCCTCTTTCGCGTTCTCACAGATCGCCGAGCATCGTGGCCCGGTTCATGTTTCCTGCGCTCCGTGCGCATTGCTGACAGTCACGTAGCGCTCGATTTCGATGGCAGCGCGCACGATCCCGGAGGATGTGCCCTCCGGGTCATTATCCCGGGGCACTGCGTTTAACTGCAGGCGGGTCACGATCATCAGGCGTTCGCTGCGGGCGAGCGCGTTCAGGAACCGCCGGATTGCCGGGTACTTTGCTTCCAGATCTACTTTGATGCGTACAGGCAGGATGTCTGTGTTTTCCGGGCGCTGTTCATTCTCCACGGCCTCCAGTCCGAGGAAGCGGCAGTGAGTGCTCGCGGCCAGGCGTGTGATCAGGCCGACGAACGCGCCCGGTTCTGTTGCATCGGCTTGCATCGCAGGCTGGATCGGGCCGGGTGGAGGGGGCGCGTTCTCTACCATGCGCCGGAGTTCTTCTCGCTGCTGTGCCGTGCGGGCTTGCAGGCCGCGATAGTGGGTCCATACGGGGAACACGATGGTCCCGGCGATGAGCAACGCGAGCAGCAGTACGCCTGCCGCCATGCGATATTGAACTGCTGGACTGTACTGGTCCGGCCGCCACATGTTCCTGTTACTCCTGACCTGTTGCGGTGCTTTCTGCACTGGCGCGGGACTCTGGCGCGGGGTATTTTGCCGCGATCTGGAAGCGCAGTCGCCCCTGCGCGTTCTGTGACACCGTTTGCAGAGCCGGTTTCTGCACGACCACCCCCTGCCCCAGCATCAGCACCAGGTGCTGCACTCCGGCAACATCCCGGGCGCTCCCTTCCAGAAGGATCTCTCCGTCCGGGTTGATCTGCATCTGTTGCAGGGCGACGCCGCTGGCGCTGGCTGCGGCAACGCGCCCCAGTATGGCTGCTACCGGGATTTTCGATCGCGCGCTCAACTCCCGTGCCTGATCCAGTGTGTGCCAGTATTGCACCGAGGGTGCCTGTTCTCTCTGCACCGCTGCGATCTGTTCTGAGAGTCGTTTGCTCTCTGCGGTGGCTCTCGACGCCAGGAAGCTCAGGCCGGCTCTGACCGCTATGGCCAGCAGAAGCCAGAGGGCAGCAAGGGCCATGCTGCCGCGCAGGATTGCTGGCGCGCGGTACCGTGCCCGGGCCTGCGCTTCCTGCTGTGCCACGTCCAGAGGCGGGATGCTGTCTTCTGGTTGCATCCGCCCCCGCAGTGCGCCGGTGGCTGCGGCGTACAGGGAGGGATCCACGTTGCATGGCGCCTCCTGCATGGCGCCGGGAGCTCCCGGTGACGCGTGTACGTCCGCGCGGAGCACGGGCAGCGATTGCACCGGGGCCAGCACCTGCTCCAGAGTGTCCACCACCTGTGTCTCTCCCAGCAGGATCAGCGCACCCGGCCTTGCTTGCTCACCGAACTCCCGCGCATAGAAGGCCAGGGATCGCGTGACCTCGGCAGTCAGGAAAGCTTTCTGGTCCACGCCATCCGTGCCTCCCGGTGTCTCTTCGTGCGTTCCGGGTTCTGCGTCATCCACAATCAGCCGCAGGCCGGGTCTGCCGCCATATATCGCCTGTGGAGCTGCCATGGTAGCGCGGCCCGGACGTGCATTTGTTACCAGTCCCGCATACCCGACGGGAATGCGCCGCAGATGCAGCAGTTGCATGCCCCTGCACAGACACAGATCCGCGTGATGGTCTGCCATGTGCAGTAGCGCTACGTTCTGTTCCGCGCTACGTCCCTGCAGACAGGAGCGCATCAGTGCCAGCGAGAGCGGTTCCATGCCTGCCAGTTGTAGCCCGGCGCGTTGCAGGGCGTGGCGCAGGCTGTCGATCAGAGCGTCGCTGGCGTAGTACGCGATCACTTCATTGCGTGCGGCCCTGCCTGTGCCGGGCAACCAGAGGAAATCGAAGCCGCCTCCTGCGGGTGGCAGTGCCCCTGCAAGCTCGAGTTCCCCGCGTACGACGGCGCGACGCTCCTGTGGCGGCATATCGGGCAGGCGCAGGGGCCGTAACGGGCAGTACTCATCCGGCAGCACCACCACGACCGCACGTTCACGCAATCCGCAGTCGCGCCACAGACGGCGCAACGCCCGGGCCAATTGCCCGACATCGCGCACGCGATCCGCGTCCAGCGCTCCTTCTGGCGTTGCGATCGTTTTCTGCGTGATCCGCTCCACTCCCGGACCGGTTGTGTGCCCGCGTGCTACCAGCATCACTTCCGGGGTGATGACCATGCTGACCGCAGTGCTGCTCCTCCGGCCGGGGATTTTCCACCAGGACTTCACGGGCGTCTCCCTGTTTGCATGGTTCACTCTGTTGCTTCCGGGTGGTACAGAGCCACCAGCCTGTTACGCAGAACGGCATAGCCGTTCGTGCTGCGCGCCACGCCCGCGATCTGCGCGCGGAGCAGGATCTGTACCTCGGTTGCGCTTCCGGGGGCCCTGTCGGCTGTCACACGCTCCCCCGCTACCGTGCGATAGTAGGTGATGGCCATTGCAGTGACCCCTGTCATCAGGGCACGTCCTGGGGGCGCTTCATCCGCGCGCTGGGCGTAGAGCGTTCCATCAGACACATGCAGGCGGATTTCTACTGTATCGTTGTGAGCTCCTGCGGGCTCAGGAACCTGCACGATGATCTGCCGGGCGTTGCTGGTCCGCGCCGTTGCGGGAAATCGGGCCTGCAGGCTTCGCGCAACGATGGTGCGCCCGTGCCGGACCACACGCAGCATGGTGCGCAGGGCTGCGCTTAACTCCGACTGCACCTCGCTGTCGTGGAAGCCCTGTTGCTGTTGCCGGTACCCTGCGGAGAAGAGCAGTGCGGTACCGCCCACCACGAAGCACAGCAACACGACCGAGATCAGCATTTCGATCAGCGAGAAGGCCGCGCAGGTGGGGCTTCCCGGGGAGGGACGGCGTGCGGTGCTCATGGCAGCTCCTTCCATTCCACCGCCATGTAGCCGATCCGATCCTCTCCGGAGCGCCACTGCGGTGGTTGGTGCTCGATGGTGCATCCGGCATCCACGTCAATCTGCCACCCGATCACGGATCCCTGAATGTGTACCGGGTCCCGCAGCTGCACCCGGCCATATCCTCCGCCGGCCCCCCGGTTGTAGCAGAGAAAACAGCCTCGCAGCACCGGGGGCGGGTTCTGCCTGCTTCCGAGGATCCGGAGCCCCCGCGCACCGGCGGCGTACACCCGGAAACGCCCGGGGTCCTGCGGGTATTCCAGCGTGATACTGGCATTCAGAACGGATGCCTGTTCTGCTCCTGCTGTGTGTTGCCCGATCCAGAAGCGTACACAGGGGTTGTTCGCCTGACCGGGATTGGGATTGGCTGGATCTTCCAGCAGGGGCAGGTGGGGCGCGCCCGGCCGTGTTGCGCGCTCCGCATCATGGTAGGTACGCAGGGAGATCCTGTCTGTTGGTTGCATGACGATCCTTTCGAAGAAGTAGTCGCCCGGGTAGAAACGTAGCCCGTAGAACGTTTCCTGCCCCGTCTTTCCCAGAGCGTCCAGCAGGGTATCGTTCGGGCGGAGCTCCTCGTCCAGGACGTAATCGCCGGGGGTCATCACCTGATAGAGCCCGGGAAGTTCTCGCACGGCCCCGGTCACGCTGTTGCGCACGAGATACCGGATGCCCGTGGCGTTGTGATTACGGGTCCTGTAGAAGTCGGCTCCCTGTGTGGTTGTAACGCCGTACGCGATACGCGCCCATGCGCTGGCTACCTGATCGACGGTCGGTACTCCCAGTGACACCGCATATCGCAGGTGCGGGGAGGAGGCGATCCGGCCAGAACGATCGGGCAGTACGTCGGGGAACGCATTGTGCGCGGCCCCCGGGCCTGCCCAGAGCACAGGCCCGCCATAGCAGGTGACTCGATGGCCTCCGATGATCGCTCCTTCCCCCCCGAACAGGCCGATCACTGCGGCACGGCCGCGGAACTGCCAGCCGTATTGATCGGTTCCGGACCACGGATTGATCGCGTACCCGCCGGCCCAGTCAAAAATTCCTCTGGCCTCTGCACGAACCGTCACCCGCCGGATATGGCCGTTGGACCAGCCGTAGGAGATCACGGTCGCTCTGGTTTCTGTCAGGTCGGTATGTCCGACGAAGTAGCCCTGCTGCGAGCCGGCAGGGTAGCGCGTCACCGTGCAGGTTCCGTCCCGGATCCGCTCGCGCATCTGCGCTATATCGAGAGGAAATCGGTGGATGCCGCCGGTTGGCAACGGGTTCCAGTTCGGGAGCGCTCCTCCCGGTAGGGTTACAAATCCCCGGGAGAGTTGATTCAGATAGGCATTGGCGCCCGCCTCGGCCATGTGCAGCGCGCGTTCGTAGTCCCGGTTCCCCTGCGCCAGCTTGAGCTGTTGCACCACGATCATCTGCGCGCCGGCGACGAGCAGGGTGAACACCGTTACCAGAGCCAGTGCAAAGAGAAACGCCTGCCCGCGCACGGATCTTCGCGCCATGTAGCGATGCGGCCGGCAGATCATTTCCTGCCTCCAATCCTGTTCGGTCGCCTGCCCCGGGTCCCTCCCGGAGAGCAGATTTCTTCCGGGGAATTATCGGCAACATCTGCGGGAAACAGAGGGAGAACTGGTCCGGGGGACATGGAGCCGGATCTACACCCCGCCGAAGGAGAGCAATGTCTGGAACGTCTCGTAGCGCAGGGTGTGCGCGTTGTTCCAGACCTCCACGCGCAGCTCGCGCAGGTCCTCTGCGTTGGCTCTGCGGTCCCGGTCCAGGATGACGGTTGTCCGCGCGCGCACCCGGTATCCGCCTTCTACCGGGGTATCCACGGGGTTACCATCCCGGTCGTAGTAGCGGGTGTACCCGCCATCGGTCAGAAACGGATATTGCGCGCCACGGAGCCGCTCCAGCTCCCGTATTCCCACGAGCGTTGCTATTTCCCGATGCCGGTGGGTGGCGGGCACACGCACAGAGATCTGCCATGTTGCCAGTCCGGCTGCCCCGATCATGCTGAGTAGCAGCACGGTGACCAGCAGTTCTACGAAGGTCAGTCCGCGACATGAGCCTGCAGTAGAGCGCGCCTGCATGCAGCATCCTCCCGGAGATTTCCGTCGCACAGACATACAATCAGGCCCGATCGGATCTGGCGTTCCAGCGACACGATCGGGCCTGCACGGTGTGGGTAACACCTGTTTACAGCAGGGAGTCTCGTGCCGGAGCTCGCAGGGTTTTGGAGTAGTCCTGTGCCCGGCCGAGCACTGTGGCGTGCTGGGTGTCGTTGGTGCACCGAATGGTCAGGTTCCCGCTGCCGGCAACGGAAAGCTGGTATGTCGATGTGCCTGTGAGCGGGCAGACCGGTTGCTCTGCCAGCCCCTCCGCCGCGCCGATCAGGTTGTTCACACTGGTAGGATAGCCCTGATTGCGCAGTGCGTAGGCGGACGCTGCTGCTGCAATGGCTGCAATGTTGGCTTTGCATGTGCGGGCGGCAGCAGTACGCCGGGTGTTGGTGTAAAGGGGAACAGCTACTGCGGCCAGAACCGCCAGAACCAGCACGACGGCGAGTAATTCCACCAGACTGAAGCCCCGACGGTTATGGCGGGCAAATGTGTTCATCACGGTATCGCCTCCTGTGTGTACAGTACCGGGCGATCGACACACCTGTCCTCCTCGTGTTCTCTGCAGGGCATGCCCTTACCCCCCGGACAGGAACGCGCTGCCCAGGTTGAAAATCGGCCAGTACAACGCCACCAGCAGAAACCCGATGATCGCCCCGACAATCAGGATCATCGCAGGTTCGATGACACTGGTGATCCTCCGGATGGCATATTCCACATCTTCGATATAGGATTGAGATATTTCTCGTAAAACTTCGGGCAATGTGCCCACCACTTCGGCCATGGCGATCATACGCGTGACCATCTGCGGGAAATGTCCGGTGCGCTCCAGCTCATCGGAGAGCCGCCGCCCCAGAGCGACGCTGGCGGCGCATTCGCGCACTGCCGTGGCGATCACCTCATTGCCGCACACACTGGCGCAGGTCCTGAGCGCCTGCAGCAGGGGCAATCCGCTTTCCAGCAGGCCGGCGAGACTGCCTGTGAAGTTTGCCGAGGCTGATTTCAGGAAGAGTACTCCGAACACCGGCATGCGCAGTCGGAGCCTGTCGACCCGGACGCGCCCCTGCGGAGTGCGCGCATAACGTTTCCATGCTCCCCACAGGGCCACACCGACCAGCATTCCGATCCATCCCCGTCGCATAATCTGTTCACTTGCCCAGACCAGCCAGAGCGTGAGCGGCGGCAGCGTGGCGTTCAGGTCCCGGTAGATCTGCGCAAACGTCGGCACGATCCAGACCATCATGGCCACCAGCACCACTGCCGTAACCAGCAGGGTGAAAGCGGGATAGATCATGGCCGAGATCACCTTCTGCCGGATTTCCAGCTGCAGCTCCATCTGCCGGCAGGCTTCCTGCAACGCCTCCGGCAGGCGGCCCCCTTCCTCGCCGGTGCGTACCAGTGTGACCAGTAGCTCGGGGAAGATCTGCGGGTATTGCTCCATGGCATCGGCCAGACGCATCCCGCGGCCAACGGCTTTGCTCACTTCCGCGATGGTTTGGCCCAGACGGCGGTTCACGCTCTGGTCTGCCAGCGCTTCCAATCCGGCGACCAGAGGCATGCCGGCACGCACCATGGTGCGCAGTTGACGCGTCATCAGGATCAGATCGCGCAGCCCCACCCGGCGCCTGCTCAGCGGCGCCGGACGCCCCCGTTTTTCTGTCACTTCCACCAGGAAGAGCTCGTTCCGCTTCAGGTGGGTGCGCAACGTCCGTTCATCGGGGCAGGTCAGCGTGTCGCGCACCAGCTGTCCCTGTGCGTCGCGGGCCGTGTACTCGAAGAGCGGCATCACTCGCCTCCAACGGTCAGTACCACCCGTCCCATCTCCTCCGGGGTAGTCAATCCGGCGCGCACCGCATGCAGAGCGGCCTCTCGCAAGGAGAGCATCCGGTTGGCCTCGGCAGCGGCCTGCAATTCGGCCTCCGGGGCCTGACGCAGGATCAGACGCCGGATATCCTCATCCACAACCAGCACTTCATACAGGCCGACCCGCCCCAGATATCCCCGCTGGTGACAGGTGTGACAGCCACGCCCGCGTCGGAATGTGATGGTTGCGGCCTCTGCCAGCTGGATCCCCACCGCACGCAGGGTCTCCGGGTCCGGCCGATAGGTTTCCGCGCAGTGGGTACAGACGCGGGCCGCCAGGCGTTGTGAGACCACGCCGGAGAGCGCCTGTGCGATCAGGAAACGGTCCACGCCCAGGTTGGCCAGTCGCGAGATTGTGCCTACCGCACTGTTGGTGTGCAGTGTGGAGAGGACCAGGTGGCCTGTTAGCGAGGCCTGCACGGCCATCTGCGCGGTCTCTGTATCCCGGATCTCGCCCACCAGGATCACATCCGGATCCTGCCGTACAAACGTGCGCAGCCCACTGGCGAACGTCAGTCCAATTCGCGCGTTGATCTGCACCTGATTCAGGCCGGGGATGTAGTACTCCACTGGATCCTCCAGCGTCATGATGTTGCGCCGGGAGTCGTTGAGCAGGTTCATTGCGGAGTAGAGCGTGGTGCTCTTGCCGCTACCTGTTGGCCCGACTACCAGCACCATACCATGTGGTTGACGGACCAGTGCCTCGAACCGGCTCTGTTGCTCGGGCAGGAAGCCCAGTTTCGATAGCGGCATCAACACGGCGGCCTTGTCCAGAATGCGCAGGACGATTTTCTCGCCGTACACGGTGGGCACGGAGGAGGCGCGCAGATCGTAGACGCGGCCATGGTCGCTGTAGCTCATTCGGCCGTCCTGTGGCCGTCGGCTCTCCGTGATGTCCATCACACAGAGTACTTTGATGCGGGCTGTGACGGCTGCCATCTGCGTGCGGGGAATCACTGCATGCTCCAGCAGTGCGCCATCGACCCGGAAACGTACCCGGAGCCCTTTTTCCTGTGGCTCGAAGTGGATATCGCTGGCCCGGAGCGCCAGTGCGCTCTCCAGCAGTGAGTCCACCAGCCGTACGATCGGGGCTTCACTGGCTGCGGCGATATCTGCGCGCGCTCCCCTTCCCGGCGCCTCCTGCGGGGTATCTGCTTCGATCTCCTGCAATGCCGCGATCGTGCGCGCCTGTGCGTCGAAATGCTCGTTGATCGCCCGCTGCAGTTCCCACACCATGCAGAGGTACGGGATCACGCGGAGCCCGGTGTGGAGGTGGATCGTGTCGATCGCATCGATGTTGAGCGGGTCGGCCATCGCCACCTCAATGACATCCCCGCGCACGCGCAGCGGGATCGCCTGTGTGGATCGCACGATGTTCTCTGGCAGGAGCTTCACGGCTTCAGGATCCGGCTGCATCTGCAGGAGGTCCACGTAGGTCACTCCCAGATCGCCTGCCAGCATGTTGCCAATGGCTGCCGCACTGACGAACCCGAGATCGACCAGGATCTGTCCCAGAAATCCCCGGGTGCGCTGCTGTACCTCGAGCGCCTGTTGCAACTGTTCCATGGTGATCAGGCCTGCAGCAAGCAGCCGATCGCCCAGGCGGCGTGTGAACTGTGCCGGTCGGCCCTGTCCGGGTTCCGGTTTGCCATTCTCAACGGGTTGTAATGCAGGATCCATCCACGTTACCCCTACCGATACAAAGCCCGGATCTCGCAATGCATGGCGTCTTTCAGAGTCCGGGCATGTAGTTATCGGCAGTTCGTCGGGAGAAGGTGAGAGGGGGGATCCGGGGGTGTGCGCACGTTTTATCGTTGCATATCGGGAGTTATGCCAGAGGGTTGAGCAGCAGCACCCCTCCGAAGTACACCAGCAGGTAGAGCAGAATGCTGGCGCGGAGCAGATGGCGAATAAAACATGGCCGGCGTCCGCGCAGCCACTCCAGTACCAGAATGGGGCCCAGCGAGAGTAGCAGCTTGGACGCTATGAACGCGCCCATACCCCTCTGCAGGTAGAAACCGAGCACGGGATTGCCCTCCACGGCAATCCCGGTGTGGATCAATCCGACGGTCACAACCAGATCCAGCAGACACAGTAATGCCAGGGTAGCGCCTTCCGGGGATACCCTGCTGCTGACTCGATGGAATGTGAGGTGTCTCATCCAGACAGTGACCGGAAGCGCCATGCTTCCGAAACACGCGGGGATAGAAGGATCTCTATCCCCGCACGGTTGACACAGGGCGCGTGCCCCGGCAGTGACTCAGAAACGGTAGCGGTTGTACCGGTATCCCCCCAGGGAGTCGCGGTAGCGTGGGGGCGTGACCCGGGTTCCCTCGCGTCCGGTGAAAGGATTGATGTTGCCCCGCGTGGACCAGTTGTTGTAGAAGTTGCCGTCTGGCAGCGTGCGATAGTGGCCCGGCACCCACGTCCCATCTCTCCGGAAGTACGGGCGCACCCGGGTAGATCCCTGCGCCAGAACCGGGGACACAACCCCGATCGACGCGAGCACCAGCAGTACAACAAGCAGCACTTTTTTCATGACATACCCCTCTTTTTTCTGATCTGCAGAGCGATAGCGCAGGATTGCATGCTCTTGCTGTTATTTACACTGCAGGTTGTGGCCGTGTTCCGGAAAGCAATTTTCGAGCCGCCGCAGAGAAATTGCCCTGCAGGCCGATTTGCCCGCGCGATGGCATCCGGGGGCATGCTGCACGCACAGGAGCCCGAGGAGAGAACGCATAACGGTATGGCACCTGTGCGAGCATCTGCGGCGGCGTGCGCGTACAGTGTATCACAGGGCATGGCTCCGGAGCGCCGGCAGATCTGCCGGTTCTCGCGGGCATCGTGCGGGCTTATCCGTAGTGTACGCGCTTCTCGGAGAACTTCAGGGCCGCCATGGTCAGTACCAGGATGATCAGGAACATGATCCAGCCCATAGCGCAGGCGTACCCCATTTTCTGGTAGATGAAGGCATTGTCAAAGAGGTACATTGTGTAGAAGTAGGTGGAACGGGCCGGAGAGCCTCCGGGGAACATCACGTAGGGCACCGCGAACACCTGCAATGTGCCGATGATCCCCATAATGATGTTGAACAGGATCACCGGGGAGATGGTCGGCAGGGTCACATGACGGGTTCTGGCCCACCAGTCGGCCCCATCCAGTTCTGCCGCTTCGTAGAGTGACTGAGGGACGTCCTGCAGTCCTGCCAGGTAGATCACCATCGCATGGCCGGCCCCCCACATGCTCATCAGGATCAATGCCGGTTTGGACCAGTTCGGATCGCTCAACCAGTTGGGCCCTTTGATGCCGATCAGGCCGAGCAACGCATTGATCAGTCCATGCTCCCCGTTGAAGATCCAGAGCCACAATACAGCCAGGGAAATCATGGGAACCAGCGAGGGCACGAAGAAGATGGTGCGATAGATGGCCATCCCCCGGACTTTTGTGTTGAGGAGCAGCGCCAGTGCCAGAGCGACCGCCGCGCTGAGAGGCAGGGCGAACGCAGCATAGTACAGTGTGTTGTACAGGGTCTTCCAGAACACCTCGTCCTGCAGCAGCTCCCGATAGTTATCCATGCCAATCCAGACCGGTGGCCGCAGAACAGAGTAATCGCAGAAGCTGTAGTAGATGGAGGCCGCCAGCGGGTAGAGCAAGAAGATGCAGAACCCCAGGATCCATGGGGATGCGAACAGCAGCGCAGCCCGGGTCTCCGCGTGCCGGCGTTTCATGGCGTCTCTCCTCCAGATTGGACGACGGAACGTTGCGTCCGGCGTTCCTGTTCTTCACGCAGTCGCAACCGTCTGAGGTAGGCGTCCAGCCGGGGTTGCATCCGGGCCTGTACCCGATCCAGGATCGCTTTCGGCGACTCCCGGCACTGCGCGATCTCGTCGAAAGCGTTGTTCAACTCCGCCTGGTACTCTGGCCAGATGCCAATTTTGGGCGGGAAGAAGCTGGCTTTGCTGTACGCCAGCCGGGCAAACATCTCGATGTAGGGATTCGGGTGCTGTTTGAGGAAGGATGGGCTCACTTTAACCAGGGGTGTGTGCTTGCGCTGCCCGAGGCACAGCAGCTCCATCCCCTCCTGCGACTGCACAAACTTGATGAACTCGAACGCCTCATCCGGATGTGCGGCCCCGCGCGGGATCACCAGTACATCCTGATCCACGAAGGTATTGTTCTTCAGATCGGGCCGGTCGGCCGGATAGGGGAATGGCGCAGCA
>JANWZQ010000079.1 GCA_025054835.1 Chthonomonadaceae bacterium | reverse complement strand
GATGCAGATCCGGCAGGGTATGGCAGGCAGGGTTCATGGCATCCTCGGCACGCTCAGGATCAAGAGCATTGTACCCTGCGGTTCGCGCATGCCGGTAACGCCCCTGCCGTGACGCTGCCAGAACGTTCCGCGGCCGGGTATGCCGCATCCGTTTCACGTGAAACGCCTCTCCCCGGCACCGGCTCCGGAACCAGCTCCAGCACCGGTCGTGATCCTGCCGGTCATGCTGTACACGCAGTACCGTTTCACGTGAAACGGTGCCGGGGTATCACAGCCCCCACCATCGGGAGCCCTGCACGGGCCGGATCCCACCCGTTTCACGTGAAACGGGAGCCTATCACGGTAATTTCCTGTTTCGGAAACGCCGCATCCGTTTCACGTGAAACATCGACCTATCTCGGAAAACTCCGAAGTCGGAAGAACCCGATCCGTTTCACGTGAAACGGTGCGGGCCGGCAGCACTCCGGTTGCCTCTGCCGCATGTTATGCTGCAGGCAGTGCGCGTGCGGTGATCGAGTGAGGTGGAAAACGGGCGCGGGGAGTGGTCGCGAGGGATCAGGAGGGGGGCGGGAGGAAGGAGCGGAGGGCCTCCGTGAGCTCGCGGTTGGTAGGTTCAACCAGCACAGTGCGTTCGGCGCCGTGCTCAATCACAATGGTGGGAACTTTACCGGAATTGCCGTTGAGCGCGCGCATGGCCGCTTCGGCCCCGGGAACACGCTCGATATCGATCTCTTCGAAGCAGATCCCCTGATTCTGCATCAGGCGCTTGGAGCGTGCGCAATCGGCGCACCAGCTTGTTGTGTAGGCCGTAATCCGGACCGACAACCCTGTACGTTTCCTTTCCGTTCTGCGGGGTGTTCCGGGCCTCCGGGTCAGCGGGAGCGCTGTCCTGCCACCATCTGCGTCGGGCGCATGGTTGCTGTTGCGCCCAGTTCTTGCAACTGGCGCCGGATCGCCTCGGCCTTGCGCTGGGGCAGGTCGTACCCGACGATGAGGGGCGTTTGCGTGCTGACTGTGGAGATCAATCGCCGCGCCTCATTCATGTTGACGACCAGCAGGTTCTGGATCTTGAACGCCAGTTCACTCTCGCGCCGTCGGTCATAGGCAACCAGCAGCACGTCGTAGTTCTGCAGCAACGCGTCCATCGCGGCGTCTTCAATGGCCACATCCTCTCGATCCGCCCATGGCAGCAGGAGCGGCCGATTGCAGTTGTCGCATACGAACCGTTGTACGCTGGTTGCAACGCGGTGTTCGGTACGGCAGGCCCGACAGATTACCGTCTGTACCGGCACCGGTTTGCCGTCTTTGAAGTGGACGGTGCGGCTGCAGAATTCGCAATCGAAATCGTCTGTTGGCGGCTCGGGGAAACGGATCGCGTTGTCGCAGTAGGGGCAGGTGAAGGTCACGGACTGGATCTTGCTGGTCAGTGCGCCGTTGTAGACGGCAACTCCGCAGATGCCGGCTCCGGCCACCATCGCGATCCCCATCACGATCCGGGCTGTTAACAGCATGTCACCGGAGAGCCAGAACTGCATGAAGTAGAACAGGATCGCGGCTCCGATCAGGATGCACAGGCCGGTGAAGGCTGCACTGATGGAATGGAGCCAGATCTGCTCTTTGACTTCGGAAAGAGTCGTGGTACTCCTGGGCATACCCGCCTCCTCATGCGCAAACGGCATCTGGCGACTTGACTGCACGCTTCCCGGTTTTTCAGTATAGTATCTCGCTATTCTTTTGTCAAGCGCTTGCTCGCCCTCTGAGCGGTGTGGTATGTTATTGCCATGGTGTCGTCTGTCTGGATCGCTCGTTTGTGGCTGCCCGCGTTTCTGCTGTACATTCTGTTGCCCTTCGGGGCAACTGTGTGCCATTGCGGGCGTGCGGAATGCCGCTTCTCTCTGTGGGTGGCGTTGCAACGCGGTCTGACGTTTCCGGGGAGCGCGACGCCCCGGTCCGAGCGTACGGCGGCCTATGTTGCTGATACGGGGTGCCACTGTCATGTATCGGCCCGCGCCGAAACTCCGGGGATCTGCCCTCTGGCGCTTTCTGCGAGCTCTGATGCTGTGGCCTTCCTGCCGTTCTTGATCGCGCCTGCGCTTACCCCGGAGCCGGCTCCGGTCTCTCTGCGTGGGAGGATCTCGCGCGCTCCTCCTGTGCGCCACCGGGTTTTTCTCTCTGTTGCACTTCGCGCTCCTCCCTCTCTCCCCCTCTGCTGATACCGGTTGCTGCCCCTCGCGTTGCGGAACCGGTAACGTTGCTGTATCTGTCCCCGTTGACTATTCGATTTTTCACGCCGGGCATCACTCCGGTCGGCTTCTGCAGTGGCCCCGGGCATCCGGACTCCGGTAGCAGGCTGCTGTGATCGGGGCGATGTCTCGTAGAGCGACGTTTGCAGATGGGAGGACTCCCGTGTCCCTGTTCTGGGCTCTGTGGGTGACCGGCCTCGTGAGGTCAGTCCTTGCTCATTCCCCGGTAGTGACCGTGGAGCAGGCCATACATCTGGCAGTGCAGCAGCATCCGCGTTTGCAGGCTGCGCGATTGCGGATGGATGCTGCGCAGACCGGGGTGCGTGCGGCTCGTGCGTTGCCACTGCCTACTTTCTTTTTTGCTCCCGGTGTTCCCAATGTGAACGGGACTACCGAGGAACTTCTGTTCACGCAACCTCTGGAGTTGAATGGCACGCGGGCGGCTCGTCTGGGTGTGGCCCGCGCGCAGATGGAGCGGGCCCGGGCGGAGGCGCTGGCCGAGCTGCAGCAGGTGGTTTTTGAGGTGAAGCGGGCGTACTTCGAGTTGTTTCGCGCTCAGCAGCAACTGACGCTGGCGCGCGATCTGCTGGCCGATACGGAGCGTCTGCATCAGCTGACCGGGCGCCTGGTGGAGCTGGGTGCTCGCCCCGGGATCGAGCGGGTTCAGACGGATATTGAGCGGGTGCGTGCGCGTCAGCAGGTGGCTGTGGCGGAGGGAGAGATGAAGGCGGCGCTTGCGGGACTGAATGGCTGGATCGGTCGCCGTCCTGATGCACCGGCCGGTACGCTCTCTCTGGCATTGCCATCGCCGGAGGCGCTGTCTCTGGAGCGTCTGCGGGAGCAGGCGTACGCGCATCGTGCCGAGATCCGGGGTGTGCAGGCGGCCCGGGAGCAGTTTTTTCAGGAGGCACGTCTGGCGCGAGCGGAGGGGTTGCCGGACATCGCGCCGCAATTCCGGGCCCAGAATCTGATCCGGAGTTTCACGCCGCAGGACTATGGCTTTTCTCTGGTGGTGACTCTGCCGCTGTTCGACTGGGGGGGACGGCGTCAGCGGGCGCGTCAGGCCGAGCAGGCGGCACGCGCCGAGGAGGCTCTGCTGCTGGCAACGCAGGTGCGAGTGCAGCAGGAGGTGGCGCAGGCTCTGGCTCGTTATCAGGCTGCCGGGGCTGTGCTGCAGGAGTTTCCGGAGGGGCTGCTGGCACAGTCCCGCAGGTTGTGGGAAGGCGCTTTGCGTGCGTTTCAGACCGGGGCTCCCGGGGCCAGTTTGATCACGGTTCTGGAGGCGCAGCGCACTTACCGCGCGGTGCAACGGGAGTACATTCATGCCCGGGTGGATCTGGCGATCGCTCATGCGGCTCTGGAGCGCGCTACCGGGCAGGTGCCTGCCTTTCTGCAGGAGGCCGTTCTTGCGACAGGAGGCAGAGAGAAATGATGGTTCGGTTCCATCGGAGCGGGAGAGCGCACCCGGTTGTGACTGGTGTTGCGCTGGTGCTGTGTGTTATGATTGCGGGCCTGTTTGTGGCCGGGCGGTATGTTGCTTCACGAACGCCGGAGCCTTCACAACCTTCTGTTGCTGAGGCAGAGGGGCCTGAAGAGCGGGTGGTTCTGGATCCGGAGAGCCTGACGCTGGCGGATCTGAAGATCGAGGCGCCTGTGGTTCGGCCCATGCGGAGTCTGCGGAAAGTCACCGGGCAGATTGTGCCGGATCCATCCGGTCTGGTGCGGGTGACGTCCCGGGTTGAGGGGCGTGTGATCCGGTTGCTGGTGGCTCCGGGAGATAGCGTGCGTGCCGGTCAGACGCTGGCGATTGTAGAGAGTGAGCGGTTGCACGGGGCTCAGGTTGCGTATCAGCTGGCTACCCGGAAGACGGCTCTGGCCCGTCAGATGCTGGAACAGCGGCGGCGTCTGGCGGCTCTGGGGGAGTATGCCCGTCCGCAGCTGGAGCAGGCGCGCGCACGGCTGAACGCTGTGGAGGCGGAAGTACGGCAGGCGGAGGGCGCTGTGGCTCTTGCGCGTTCGAGCCTTGATGAGGTGGAGGCGCAGTTGCGGGCTCTGCATGCTGCACTGGAGAGAGCCCGGATACAGGCGCAGCTGGCCAGGAGCCGTGCGGAGCGCGCCGAGATGCTGTACCGTGAGGAGTTGATGGCCCGGCAGGATTGGGAGCAGGCGCAGGCGGAGGCGGCGCAGGCGCAGGCGGCGTTGCAGGCTGCCGAGGCCGAGGTAGCGCAGGGGGAGGCAAAACGCAGTGCTGCGGCGACCCGGGTGAAAGAGGCGCAGGCCGCACACACCACGGCGTTGCGTCAGAGGGAGCTGGCCGAACAGGCGCTCCGGCGCGCCGAGGCGGTCTACCAGGGGAATTACTATACGCACCGGGAGGTTATGGAGGCTCATATTGCCTACGAGCAGGCACGGATTGAGGAGGACGGCGCTCTGGACGATGTGCAATTGCTCGGGGGTCAGCCGGGCGATCTGCATCGGGCTCCGGTTGTTGCGCCCATTGCCGGGAGGGTTGCGGAGCTTCTGGTGACGGTTGGTGAGAATGTGCTGGCAGAACGCCCTTTGCTGACCCTGCTCAATCCCCGGGTTGTTCGGGCGCAGTTTGATGTGTTTGCCAGAGATGCGGCTTTTTTGAAAGCGGGGCAGACTGTTTTCTTCACCGCGGAAACGTTGCCGGGCCGTGTTTTTCGGGGCACTGTTTCGCGCATTGAGGATCGGATGGATCCGCAAACGCGTACGCTGCGCGTGCAGTGCACGGTGCCGAACACGGCCGGGTGGTTGAAGCCTGGCGCTTTTGTGACGGGCACTCTGGTAACGCGTCAGGTTCCGCGTGCGCTGGTGGTACCGCAGGAAGCGGTACAGCAGGTTGATGGGCGGAATGTTGTGTATGTGCCGACCGGGGCTCCGGGCACATTCCGTCCGGTTGCGGTGCGCATTGGTCAGAGGCAGCCCCCGTGGGTTGAGATCCTTGAGGGGTTGAAGCCCACGGACCGGATTGTGACGCGCAACGCGTTCTTGTTGAAATCGCAGATGATGAAGAGTGAGCTGGCGGACGAATAGCGATGCTTGCCCGGATTTTGCGCTTTTCGATACAGCAGCGTGTGTTTGTGCTGGCCGGTACGGCGTTGCTGGCTGTCTACGGCCTCTACAGCGCGTTCCTGTTGCCTATTGATGCGGTGCCAGACATTACGAACAAGCAGGTGCAGGTCTCCACGATCGCTCCGGCGCTCGGTCCGGAGGAGATTGAGCGCCAGATCACTTTTCCGCTGGAGCTAGCGCTGGCCGGCCTGCCCTATTTGCAGGAGACGCGCTCGGTTTCCCAGTCCGGTCTGTCGCAGATCACGCTGGTCTTCGACGATCGTGTGGACCTGTACTTTGCGCGGCAGCTGGTTTCGCAGCGGTTGCAACAGGCGCAGTCTCAGTTGCCACCGGGTGTGCAGGCGGAGATGGGGCCAGTTACAACCGGGCTGGGGGAGATCTATTATGTGCGTCTGGAAAGCGACCGTCTTTCGCTTCGGGAGCAACGGACGTTGATGGAGTGGGTGGTGCGTCCTCAGTTGCTTTCTGTGCCGGGTCTGGCGGAGGTGAACGTCTGGGGCGGGGAGGTGCGTCAGATACAGATTCTTCTGGATCCGGAGCGTCTGCGCGCGTTCGGGTTCTCTGTACCGGATGTGTTGCATGCGGTGGCTTCCAGCAATCAGAACGCCGGGGGTGCGTATCTGCAACGGGGTGCGGAGCAGCAGGTTGTCCGTACGATCGGGGCTCTGCGCACGCTGGAGGACGTCCGGCAGATCGTGGTGGGCGTCCGGGCGGGGGTGCCCATTACTGTGGGTCAGGTAGCCCGTGTTACTGAAGGGGGTATGGTGCGTCAGGGGGCGATCACGCAGGATGGGCAGGGCGAGGTGGTTTATGCACTCAACTTTCTGCTGATCGGCGAGAACGGACGGATTGTGGTGGAGCGGGTGAAGGATCGGGTGCGGGAGATCCGCAAGTCTCTGCCTGCGGGTACTGCGCTGGTGGGTTTTCTGGACCGCAGCGAGTTGATCGCTCGCACGCTGCGCACGGCGATTACCAATCTGATCGAAGGGGGATTGCTGGTTATTGGCGTGCTGTTTTTGTTTCTGCTTCAGTGGCGCGCGGGCCTGATTGTGAGCAGTGTGATACCCCTTGCCATGCTTTTTGCGATCATCGGCATGCGTCATTTCGGGATCTCTGCCAACCTGATGAGTCTGGGTGCCATTGATTTCGGGATCCTTGTGGATGGCGCAGTGATCATTGTGGAGAACTGTGTGCGGTGTCTGGCCGAGCAGCAGCGGCACATGGGTCGTGTGTTGACGGAGTCGGAGCGTCTGGAGACCATTTACACGGCCACGTTTCAGGTGCGGCGGGCCAGTCAGTTCGGTGAGCTGATCATTCTGGCGGCTTACGTTCCGGTTCTCAGTCTTGCCGGTGTGGAGGGTAAGACGTTTCGTCCTATGGCGCTCACCGTGATTCTGGCGCTGGTGGGTGCGCTGGTTCTGTCGTTCACGCTGGTGCCGGCGCTGTGTGCGGCTTATCTGCGGGTGCGGGCAGAGCGGGAGAATCCTCTGGTACACTGGCTGACCCGGCTCTACCGCCCCACTCTGGAGTGGTGTTTCCGGCATCGTGCGTTTCTGATGAGCGCGTCGCTGGCGTTTTTTCTTTTCTGTGTGTGGCTGGGGTCACGGCTTGGCAGTGAGTTTCTGCCGCAGCTGGATGAGGGGGCGATTGCAGTGGAGGCGACTTACGCGCCCAGTATTTCGCTGGAGCAGGTGGTGGAGCGGGCCGGTGCGGCGGAGCGGTTGTTGTTGCAGCAGTTTCCGGATGAGATCCGGCATGTGATCACGCGGATCGGTCACTCTGAGAAGGCCACCGATCCCATGCTGGTCAATCAGACGGATATTCTGATCGAGTTGCATCCACGCGAGCGCTGGCGTCGTGCGCATACCAAGGCCGAGCTTGTGGCGCAGATGGCTGCTGTTCTGGAGAAGATGCCCGGTGTGGCAACGGCTTTTTCTCAACCGATTGAAATGCGCATGGGGGAACTGCTGCAGGGTGTTGGGGTGCGATCCAATCTGGGGATCAAGTTGTTTGGCCCGGATCCGGAGGTGCTGGCTCGCGAGAGTGCGAAGATCGGGCGTATTGTGGCCCGAGTACCGGGAGCGGCTGATGTCAAGGTGGAAACGACCCGGGGGTTGCCGCAACTGCAGATTGTTATTCGCCGGGATCAGATTGCCCGGTACGGCATCCGGGTGGAGGATGTTACTGCGGTGGTTGAGGCTGCTGCAGGCGGTAAGACTGTTACGCAGGTGGTTGATGGGGCTCAACGTGTGGATGTGGCTGTGCGTTTTGAAGCGGCGTATCGCGACGATCCGGAGAAGATTGGCGATATTCTCATTCCGGCTCCGGATGGCGTGCAGGTTCCGCTGGCCATGCTGGCGGACATTCGGAGCGTGGAAGGTCCGGTGCAGATCAGTCGTGAGGGGGGGCAACGCCGCATTGTGGTGCAGGCGAACGTGCGTGGCCGGGATCTGGGGAGTTTCACCGAGGAGGTCCGGCGGCGGCTGGAACGCGCGTACCGGTTGCCTCCGGGGTACCGTCTGGAGTTTGGAGGCACCTACGAGCAGTTGCAGTCCGGGAGGGCTCGACTGGCGGTGGCCACTCCGCTCACTTTTGCGCTGGTTTTTTTGTTGCTCTATGCCACTTCCGGGAGCGTCAGGCAGGCTGCCATGATCTTCACGGGAATTCCGCTGGCGGTGACGGGTGGCGTGCTGGCGCTGGCGTTGCGCGGGATGCCATTCTCTATCCCGGCGG
>JANWZQ010000196.1 GCA_025054835.1 Chthonomonadaceae bacterium | reverse complement strand
GGTGTGCCCTACAGCGCAGTCGGAGATTTTCGGGAATGGCCGCAACCGTTTCACGTGAAACGGTGCGGGCCGGCATGGGGAGCGCAACGGCGAGGTGTTGCGCACGCTTCCCGTCAGGGAGGCGTTCCTTCCGTCTCACGTGAAACGGGGCTTCTGCCTCGCGTGTGCCGCCCCGGTGGCTACTGGAGGCCCGGCGCACTCTCGCGGAGCACCACGTTCACCAGCTTGCCCGGCACGCTGACGATCCGGTGCACCTGCTTGCCGTTCAGCTCGGCACGCACCTTCTCGCAGTCAAGCGCCATCCGCTCGATCGCTTCCTGCGGGGTATCGGGAGCGACCTGCAGGCGGTCCCGTACCTTGCCGTTCACCTGCACCACAATGGTGATCTGCTCTTCTGCGGCCGCCTCCGGCTCGTAGGCCGGCCACATCTGCTCCAGCGTGGAGCCCGGTTTGCCCAGCTGGCTCCAGAGCTCATCGGCCATGTGGGGTGTGACCGGGGCCATCATCAGAACGAGCGTTTCCAGCGACTCGGAGATGAGCAGTTGTTGTGTTGCAGTGGGCGTGGTGCTGGCCAGCGCATTGCGGAATGCGGAGAGCTCGTTGGTGAACTCCATCAGGGCGGCCACCCCGGTGTTGAACCGGAAGTTCTCGATGTCCTCGCCCAGTTTGCGCAGCGTCTGGTGCAACTTGCGCCGCAGGCGGCGTTCGTCGGCATTCAGCCCGGCGCGCGTGGCGGGCAGGTGGACGCGCCAGTCGTCTCGATAGTGCGGGCGCAGGTCGTGCCAGATACGCCAGACGCGGTTGAGGAAGCGGTTGGCGGCCTCCACGCCCCCGGCGTCTTTCCAGAGGACGGTCTCCTCGAAGGGGGCGGCGAACAGGATGTAGAGGCGCAGACTGTCTGCGCCGTACTGTTCTGCCATCTCGTCGGGGGTGACCACGTTGCGCAGGCTCTTGCTCATTTTGACCCAGCGGTATTCCCACTGATCTTCCGGGATGGTCAGCCGCTCTTCCGGTTTCAGCACCTTCCAGTCCTCGATGGGCTCGCCAGCGTCCGTCTCGTCGCCGGTCTGGCCGGCTTCCGCTGCGCTGACCCTGCGGCCGGGCGTCCAGGCCAGCAGCATGCCCTGATTGCGCAGGCGCGTGAATGGCTCTTCGAAGCGGATCAGTCCGGCGTCGTAGAGGACCTTGGTCCAGAAGCGGGCGTAGAGCAGGTGCATCACGGCGTGCTCTGCGCCCCCGGAGTAGAGGTCGACCGGCAGCCAGTAGTCGACCGCACGCTGGCTGAATGGTTCCCGGTCGTTATGCGGGTCGGCGAAACGCAGGAAGTACCATGAGGAGCAGGCGAAGCCCCCCATGGTGTCGGTCTCGCGGCGGGCGGGCGCGCCACACTGCGGACAGGTGGTGTGCACGAACTCCGGGATGCCGGCCAGCGGGGACTCTCCGGTGCCGGTGGGCTGGTATTTCTCGACCGGTGGCAGCAGCACCGGGAGTTGATCCTCCGGGACGGGCACGATGCCGCATTGCGCGCAGTGGATCATGGGGATGGGCGCGCCCCAGTAGCGTTGCCGCGAGATCAGCCAGTCGCGCAGGCGGTAGTTCACCACGCCCCGCCCCAGTCCCTGTTCCTCGAGCCACTGGATGACCCGGCGCACGGTGTCCCGGGTGTTGGGTGCGCCGGCGAAGGGGCCGAGGCACATGGTGCCCTGATCGGGGATCGCTTGCTGGAGCGTTTCCGAGGTCTGGTGCGCGTCGGTGCGGTAGACGAGAGTGATGGGGATGTGGTACTTGCGGGCGAACTCGAAGTCACGCTGATCGTGCGCGGGGACAGCCATGATGGCGCCGGTTCCGTACCCCATGAGGACGTAGTCGGCGATGTAGATCGGGATTTTCTGGTTGTTGACCGGGTTGATGGCGTAGGAGCCAAGGAAGACGCCGGTCTTGACGCGGTCGGTGGCCTGTCGTTCAACTTCGGTTTCGCGTTGCGCTTTCTGGATGTAGGCGGTGACCTCGGCGCGCCGGTCGGGCGTGGTCAGGCGTTCCACGAGAGGGTGTTCGGGGGCGAGCACCATGAAGGTGGCTCCCCAGAGGGTATCCGGGCGTGTGGTGAAGATGCGGATGGTGTCGTTGCTGCCGGCGACGGGGAAGTCGACTTCGGCGCCTTCGCTGCGTCCGATCCATTCGCGCTGCATCATTTTGATGCCTTCAGGCCACTGGATGGTGTCCAGTCCGGCGAGGAGGCGTTCGGCGTAGGCGGTGATTTTGAAGTACCACTGGGGCATGGGGCGTTTTTCGACGGTTGTGCCGCATCGCCAGCACTGTCCTGCGACGACTTCTTCGTTGGCCAGGCCGGTTTTGCACTGGGGGCACCAGTTGATGGGTGCGGTGCCCCGGTAGGCGAGGCCGCGCCGGTATAGTAGCAGGAAGAACCACTGGGTCCAGCGATAATAGTCCGGGTGGCTGGAATTGATTTCCCGGCTCCAGTCGTAGGAGATACCGACCCGATTGAGCTGGCGTTTGTAGTTGGCAGCGTACTCGGAGACCATTTCTCCGGGGTTGCGTCCCTGCTTGATGGCCTCGTTTTCTGCGGGCTGGCCGAACGCGTCCCATCCCATGGGGTGCAGGACGTTGTAGCCCTGCATGCGCTTGAAGCGGGCGACCACATCCAGCGGGATGTAGTTTTTGCAGTGCCCGATGCTGATCCCTGCGCCGGACGGGTAGGGGAAGAAGACGAGCGCGTAGAATTTGGGTCGATCGGAGTGGTCTGGCACGCGGAAGAGCCCGGACTCGGCCCAGATCTGTTGCCATTTCTGTTCGATGGCGCGGAAGTCGTAGCGGTTTTCAGCTCGGTCGTCGCTCATGGTTGCAAGGGCCCTCATGGTATGCACCCGGGGGACCGGCAGTGGAACGGCCCGGCGGGGTGCAGCGGGAGTGGCCGGGCCAGGACGGGTCTTGCGTGTGCATGTCGGGCGCACGGTGTGGTTGTGGTGGGCCGGCGTTTCTGCCATGGCACGCGTTCATTATACGCCTGTGGCTCTGCTTTCGTCAACGGGGCCCCGGCGCAGCGGGGAGGTCGAGCGTGCGGTTCCGTGTGTGGCGGGTCCCGGGTGGCACGCGCTATGGAGGGGAAGGATGCAGGGGGAGCAGGATGAGGTGATTGTGAACTATTTTGTGCTGTGTGATCAGGTGATCACGGAGGCGCAGACCAACAAGCAGTCGTTGATCGGGGTTTATTCGGCGTTGATGACCGAGCAGTTGCCGGCGCATGCGAATCTGGCGGTGGCTCTGGGGATCCGGGTGCAATCGGCACGGAACCGGGAGCTGGTGTTCCGGTTCACGGCTCCGGACGGGCGTCTGTTGTTCCAGACGCCTCCGCTTCCGTTCCGGTGGGAGACGGTGGCTGAGGGGTTGCGCGCGCACGGGTTTGCGACGTTGCAGATTGGTTTGAATCTGCGTGCGATGCCGTTACCGCAGCAGGGGACGTATACGGCGGCGCTTTACTGTGACGGGGAGTTGCTGGCCACGTATCCGCTTTCGGTGATGCCGGCGCCTCCTCCGTCCCCTCCCGGGGGGCGCGCTGCGCGTTGACCGGGAGGGGGAGTGGGGAGGGGTTCAGTTGGTGATGAGTTTCTGGCGCACCATGTAGCGAAAGATGGCGGCCCGTTCCTCATCGGGGAAGGGGCGCACTTCCGCGCAGATGTGGACTTTGCGCTGTTTGCACCAGTGGACGAACTGCTCGTCGGTGAAGTAGTAGACCCATTCCGGTACGCGGATCACTTTGGTGTTGGGGTCGTCCCAGCCCTGTGCCATGGTTGTTACTTCCTTCCTCAAGAACCCTGAGATTGTTCGATTGCTGCGGCCCGCGCGCTCAGGTCGTGCGGGGGCGTGCTGCGTCGGGGCAGCGGGGCAGGTTGCTGGCCTGCCTGTGCAGGGGAGCCGGTGTTGCGCGCCGGCTCCCCGTTGCCATGGTTGTGTGTTGGAGGCGTCGCGGTCCGTCAGTCCATTTCGATGGGGACGAGCATGGTCTGGTCGCCCCGGCGGATGACGGCGTTGACGGTGGCGCCTTCTTTGATGCTGCGCACGATCTCCGGCAGTTTTGCTGCGTCGGTGACTTCCTGTCCGTTGAGTCGGAGGATGACGTCGCCGGGTTGCAGGCCGGCGTTGGCGGCCGGGCTTCCGGGCGTGACTTCGACGATGACGGCGCCGGTGCGTACGTTTTCGTTGAGTTTGAATTGTTCGCGCACCTGCGGTTCGGTGGCGTTCTGCACGGCGACGCCGAGTTTGCCGCGTTCGTTGCCGGCGGCCGGGATGTTGTCGCGCTGGGCCACGGTGTCCCTGGGTTCGCCCACGGTGACGTTGAGGGTGATTTCTTTACCGCCGCGGACGATGGTGATGGGCACGCGTGTGCCGGGTTCGGTGCGGGCGACCATGTCCCGGAATGCGCCTTCGCCGGTGACCGGCTGGTTGTTGTAGCGGATGATCACGTCTTCGACCTGAATGCCGGCCCGGGAGGCGGGTGTGTCGTCCTGCACGGAGGCGACGAGGACGCCTTCTTTGACGCCGAGGCGTTGCTTCTCATCGAACTCGAGGGATCGGGGTGCGAGTCCGAGATATCCGCGGACTACCTTGCCCCGGGTGATCAGTTGCTCCATCACGTAGCGTGCGGTGTTGGAGGGGATGGCGAAGCCGATGCCGACGTTGCCTCCGCTGGGGGACTCGATGGCCACGTTGATGCCGATCACGCGTCCGTAGATGTCGACGAGGGGGCCTCCGGAGTTGCCGGGGTTGATGCTGGCGTCGGTCTGGATGAGGCTGGCGTAGTAGCGCTGGTTGGCGCCCATGCCGATGGTCTGGTTGCGGTGCAGCGAGGAGACGATGCCGACGGTCATGGTGTCGTTGAGGCCGAACGGGCTGCCGAAGGCGATGCTCCACTGTCCGACTTTGACTTTATCGGAGTCGGCCAGCTGTGCGGTGGGCAGTCCGGTAGCGTCGATTTTGACCAGGGCCAGGTCGCTCTTGAAGTCGCGTTTGACCTGTCCGGTGAATTCCCGTCCGTCGTGCAGGCGTACGACTACCCGGTCGGCTCCCTGTACGACATGGTCGTTGGTGAGGATCCATCCGTCGCTGCGGACGATAACTCCGGAACCGCTGGAGACGGCGCGTCGGGGCATCATGCGGAACTGGCGTCCGCCCGGTCCTCCGAAGAACTCGAAGGGGAAGCCCTGGAAGGGGTTGGCGTCGTCGTCACCGAAGAGGGTGGGTCGGCTCACGGTGCGCCGGCTCTGGATGTGTACGACGGCCGGTCGGAGTTTTTCTGCGACCTGTTCGAAGGCGGTCTGTAGTTCGATGACCTGCGCTGGGGGCTGTACCGGCGGGTTCTGCTGTCCGGCGTGACCCCGGATCAGGGAGAACGCGATGGCGCCGGCGGCGATGATGACGGGCAGGGCCGCGGCGCGCACTCCCCAACGCTTCCATTGCGCTTTCTGTTCCATCCCGTTCTATTTCTCCTGCTATCCCGAAGATGTGAGCGACAAGACAACTGCGGACTGCACGACAGGGGACCTGTGGGCGTCCGCAGCTGTGCCGGCTTCTGGCACTGCTTTCCAATACGGATCGGTCTGTTGAGCGAGTTTCCGGCCGGGGTGTCTCCGGGGCGTTTTTGTGCCCCGGAGTGGTGGATGTGTCTGTGTTTTACGGGGTGCGTTTAGAAGAGGCCGGTGATCTGGCCGTTCTCGTCGACGTCGATGGCTTCGGCGGCGGGTGTGGCGGGGAGGCCGGGCATGGTCATGATGTCGCCGGCGAGCGCGACGATGAAGCCGGCTCCTGTGGCGGGGCGGAGCTGGCGGATGTGGAGGGTGAAGCTGGTGGGGGCGGGGCCGGCTTTCGGGTTGTCGCTGAAGGAGTACTGTGTTTTGGCGATGCAGACGGGCATCCGGTCGAGGTGGTGGGCTTCGAGCCAGCGGCGCTGTTGTTCTGCTTCCGGGGTGAGTTCGACTTTGCTGGCGCCGTAGACCTGCGTGGCGATGGCGTTGAGTTTTTCCATCAGGGGTTGTTCGGCGTGGTATACAGGCTGGAAGCGGGCGGGTTGTTGCAGGGCTTGCAGGACGGCGTGTGCCAGTTCGGTGCCGCCTTCGCCCCCCCGGGCCCAGACGTCGCAGAGGGCGACGGGCCAGCCGTTTGCTTCGCAGTGCTGGAGGACGGTGGCGGTTTCTGCTGCGGTGTCCTGGTAGAAGCGGTTGATGGCGATGACGAAGGGGACGCCGCGGCGGGCGACGTTGTGCGCGTGGCGGTCGAGGTTGATCAGGCCGCGGGCGAGGGCGTCGACGTTTTCGATGTCGAGGCGTTTTTTGCTGACGCCGCCGTGCATTTTGAGGGCGCGTATGGTGGCGACGAGGACGACGGCGTCGGGTGGGATGCTGGCAGCGGGGGCGACAATGTGGCAGTATTTTTCGAAGCCGAGGTCGGATCCGAAGCCGGCTTCGGTGACGACGATGTCTGCGAGCTGGCGTGCGAGCAGGGTGGCGATGATGCTGCTGCATCCGTGGGCGATGTTGGCGAAGGGTCCTCCGTGGACGAGTGCGGGTGTGCCTTCTGTGGTCTGGACGAGGTTGGGTTTGATGGCGTCGCGGAGGATGGCGGTCATGGCGCCGTGGGCTTTCAGGTCGGCTGCGGTGACGGGGGATCCGTCGCGCCGTTGTGCGACGAGGATGCGTCCGAGGCGTTGTTTGAGTTCGTGGAGGGATCGGGAGAGGCAGAGGATGGCCATGACTTCGGAGGCGACGGTGATGGCGAAATGGCTTTCGCGCGGGATGCCTCCGAGGCGTCCTCCGAGTCCGATGATGGTATGGCGCAGGGCGCGGTCGTTCATGTCGACGACGCGTGGGAAGGTGATGGTGTGGGGGTCGATGCCGAGGGTGTTGCCCTGATGGAGATGGTTGTCGATGAGGGCGGCGAGGAGGTTGTGTGCGGCGCTGATGGCGTGCATGTCTCCGGTGAAGTGGAGGTTGATGTCGTCCATAGGGAGGACCTGTGCGTATCCGCCTCCGGTGGCGCCTCCTTTCATGCCGAACACGGGTCCCATGGAGGGTTCGCGGAGGGCGCAGAGGGCTTTGCGTCCGAGGCGGCAGAGGGCCTGCGCGAGTCCGATGGTGGTGGTGGTCTTGCCTTCGCCGGCGGGGGTGGGTGTGATGGCGGTGACGAGGACGATTTTGCCCGGTGGGTTCGGGCGGTTCAGGAGGTGTTCGAGTGCGGGGAGGGTGATTTTGGCTTTATGTGGGCCGTATAGTTCCAGAGCTTCTGGTTCGAGTGCGAGGTCGGCGGCGACGTCTATGATGGGTCGTGGTGTGATAGATCGGGCGATGGCAAGGTCGGTGTTCACCGGTTGGTCTCCTGTGCGAGGTTCTGCTGTTGTATTCTGCGCAGCAGTGCGGTCAGGCGTTCGGGCGTGTCCTGCAGGAGGAGCGCGAGTTGTTTGCCGATGTGTATGAGGTGCTGCGGCGTGTGGCCTCCGGTGGTGTGGGTGTGGTGGATGACGGCGGCGATGAGTTCGTCGGTCTGGATGGTGGAGGGGGCGTTCATGAGGATGCGCCAGAAGTCGGGTTGCCGGGTGAGGGCGCGGGTTTCTGCGGGGGTGCATTCTGTGACGAAGGCGTGGACGCGCGGGGGGCGTGGGGGGAGCTGGAGGCAGATGTGCCCGGCCCGGACGTAGCCGACGTGCAGGGCGTGGAAGGAGGTGGTGAGGAGCTGGAAGATCTGGGGTTGTTCTTCGCGGAGTTGTTCTTCTGCGAGTCCGAAGGCGGCGGGTCGGCGTCCGGGGTCCATGCTGCCTGTGGCAGCTTCGATGACGACGGCGTAGAGTGTGCCTTCGGGGGCTGTGACGCCGTGGGCGCTGTGGGGGTGCTGATTGTCGGGTTCGGCGAAGGGGTCGCTTTCTGCCGGCAGTGTGTTGTGGGCGGGGGCGGTGTCGGGGATGACGCGGACGAGGGCGCCGAAGTGCGGTGGGGCGTGGAGGCGTTCGGTCGGGCAGTGGGCGATGAAGCCGGTGGTGCGGGCTTCGACGATTTCACCGAGGTAGGTGTTCATGGTTATGGCATCCATGTGGCGCGTCGGCGTGCGTTTTTCGGGCTGGATGGGTGTCGGTTCGATGTGACATGGACGATGCGCGCGATGTGCGGGTTGTCGGGCATGGGTCGGAGCCATGCGATGCGTTCCGGGATGGCGCCAATGTAGGTTTCGTAGATGTCGATCTCGTAGTTCTGGCCCAGTACGGTGCGCATTTCTCGCCAGGCCATCATGGCCAGCCGGTCGAGTTCCCAGGGTTCCATGCGCGCGGGGCACA
>JANWZQ010000168.1 GCA_025054835.1 Chthonomonadaceae bacterium | reverse complement strand
CCGGCCCAGCAGGGTAGTGACGTATTTCTGCCGGTGGGCCAGCGCGATCGTTTCTTCAACATACTGCTTGACGCCCGGCAGGCGTTCGAAATACTCCTTGATCCATGCGTTGGCGGTCTTCGTGTCCACGCCCAGTGTGGCTCCCAGAGAGAAACCGCTCTGCCCGTAGATGACCGCGAAGTTGATCGTCTTTGCCTGACGGCGTTGTTCGGGTGTGACAGCCTCCAGAGGCACGCCAAAGACGCGCGCTGCTGTAGCCGCATGGATGTCCTCGTCGGCCGCAAAGGCCTGCACCAGGGCGGGGTCGCGTGTGATATGCGCCAGAACGCGCAGTTCAATCTGGGAGTAATCACAGGAGAGCAGCACCTTGCCGGGAGGCGCAATGAAGGCGGCCCGGATCTCCCGGCCAACTTCGGATCGTACGGGAATGTTCTGCAGGTTTGGCTCCGAGGAGCTGAGGCGACCTGTGGAGGTGACCGTCTGATTGAGCGAGGTGTGCACGCGTCCCGTTCGGGGATGTACCAGTTTCACCAGTGCGTCAGCATAGGTGGCTTTGAGTTTAGCCAGCTCCCGGTAGTCCAGTATCTTGCGGGCAATCTCATATTCTGGAGCCAGCTGCTCCAGCAGATCTGCACCGGTGGAGAGCCCGGTTTTTGTTTTCTTGCCGTGTGGCAAACCCAGCTTTTCGAAGAGAATGACCTGCAACTGCTTCGGGGAGCTGATGTTGAAACGTTCTCCTGCCAGTGCATAGATCTCCTCTGCCAGCGCTTGCATGCGAGCGTTCAACCGTGCGCTGAGCGCCGTGAGATATTCCGTGTCCACGGCCAGCCCGGTGCGTTCAATGGCCGAGAGCACCGGAACCAGTGGCAGTTCCACGCGTTCCATCAAGTCCAGAAGCCCGTTCTGTTGCAGGCGCTCGCGGAGTACCGGAACCAGCGCATGGATCAGTGCGGCCTCCTGCGCCAGGGTCTCGCCGGGCGTGAACGCATCATCAGGCTCGAAGCGTTGCGCCAGATAGCGTTCCGCCAGATCGATCAGAGGGTAGGCAGCACGCCCCGGCTCGAGCAGGTACGCGGCAATCTGGGTATCGAACATGAATGGAGGCGGACGCAGTCCCGCGCGCTCCATCACGATGCGGGCAAATTTAACGTTATGTCCGCACAGGGCGATCCCGGGAGAGGCCAGCAGAGAACGCAGGGCGTCTACAGGCACGGTGAAACCTTCCGGCGGCTGTTCCTCCGTTGCGAAAAGGTCTGCCAGTGTGGGATGTGCAGAAGCCCCGGGTGTGTCGCCAGGTTGCAATCGTATCGGCAGATAGTAGCCCGTGTCCCCGGAGGGAGCAAAAGCGACGGCGCGCCATTGCGCCTGGATGGCATCGGGCGTGTCGGTCTCGATACAGAAGGCCACGCAGGAACTCTGTGCCACCTCCTGCAGCGCAACTTGCAGCTGATTAGCGCTCTCAATCTGGATCGTGCGCGCCTGGAAGCGCGCCTCTGGCAGAACCGCTTCCCTTTCGAGTACAGGCGAAGAGGGTACGGCATCGCCCGGGATCCTGGGGAGCAGGGACTGGAACTCGAGATCCAGAAATAGCTGACGCAGGCGTTGCCAGTCACTCGTGGTTGGAGCGTAGGGTTCGATCTCGAAGTCGCCGGGCACGTCACAGTGAATGGTCGCGAGGCGTTTGGATGTGTGTGCCTGTTCCCTGTGGGTCTCCAACGCCTCCCGAATGCGCGGGGGCGTCACCTCCTGCACGTGGGCCAGCAAATTCTCCAGGGTGCCCCACTGCTGCAGCAGGGCCGTAGCCGTCTTGGCGCCGATGCCCGGAACGCCAGGGATATTGTCGGACGTGTCGCCGACCAGCGCTTTCCAGTCGGGAATGCGTTCCGGCTCAATCCCGTAGCGCTGGCGGACCGTCTCGCGGTCGTACGTCCGCACATCGGTGACTCCACGCTGGGTCATCTGCACGCGGATCCCCTCGTCGACCAGTTGCAGTTGATCCGAGTCGCCTGTGAAGATGACCACGTCGTAGCCAGCTACGGTGCCTTTCCGGGCCAGAGTTCCGATGAGATCGTCGGCCTCGTATCCCGGAACTTCAGCCGAGGGGATCCCGAAAGCGGCCACCAGATCACGGGCTACAGGTAACTGCGCGCGCAACTGCGGGTCTACCTCTGGTCGATGCGCTTTGTACGCGTCGAACTCCTGCTCGCGAAAGGTTGGCCCGGCCGCATCCCAGCACACTACAACGGCGTCCGGGTTCTCCTGGCGCAGCAGGCTGAAGAGCATGCCGGCAAAACCGTAGAGCGCGCCTGTTGGTCGGTTATCGCGGGTCGTCAGCGGACGCCCGGCGTAGAAGGCGCGAAACAACAGGCTGTAGGCGTCTATCAGGACCAGCTTTCGCGGCTTCGTGTGGTTTTCAGCTCCGGTCATGGGCGCAAGCGCTCCTGAGAAGACAGGATCATGCTGGCTCGCATTATACCTGCTTTCCAATGACAGCAGTGATCGGTACGGCGTGCCCCCACTCTTCAGAACATCTCTGAAAGGCGGCCTCTTGCAGAATTGTTCATGATCCCGATGACTCTCTGGTATTAATAAACGTATTGGAAACTGTACTGGCCGCGGTCAGGCGCAACGGGACAGGTTTTTCCGGGAGCGTACATCACCACGAAAAAATGGTGACAGTCGCGGCAATAAGATCAAATTTTGGGGTAAAAACATAGAGATTTCTATATGTAATGGCTTTTCTATGTACGAGTGAGGGTCTGTCTGCAGGAACACCGGCCGAAAAGAGCAGGAGTATCGTTGCTGCAGATACCTGTCGTACCACGAAATAATACCTGGACGCCTGCAGTGCGCGTTCCGGTAACGCCAGCAGGGCAACCAGAGTGAAGGATGGTTATCGGTGGAGACAACAGAGACAACCAAAGTGAAGCGCAGAAAGTATGTGGGCGTTGGGGGCGACGACGTCCCCTCACTGGGCGTACTGGAGGGGGATATCCTCCGACTTCTCTGGGACGCGGGAGAGCCGCAATCTTCCGTGCAGGTGTACGAGGCGATGCATTTCGCGCGGCGCGCCGAAAAGCGTGAGATGCAGTCTCCATCTACCATTGCGGTCACACTGAGCCGGATGGTAGAGAAGGGGTTACTCACAGTAGAACGCCGGCCGCGTGGCGGCAAAGGGTACTACGGTCCGACCAAGTCGCGGGCTGAGATCGTTGCCAAGGTGATGGACGATGTCTGTCGTCGTCTGACCGGGCAACCGTTTGGCTATTTGCTGACCCAGCTGCGCAACCCCGAACGGGGTACAGGTCGAACGGATGTCGAGATCCCGGATGATGGTCTGGAAGAGGTGATCACAGAACTGCGGCGCGTCGAGCGGGAAGAGGGGAAACCGCTACCACGCCTCAAAATGCCGGATCTCGGCTAGTTCGCCGGATCTACCAGTACACCCGCGCAGCGGACACAGAGCAACGGAGCTCCGTGTCCGCTGTTTTCCGGGGATCAGGAAAGCATGGGGACGGGGATAAATGTCCGCTCGGAACGCGGAGTATCCTCTGGAGAGGAAGGGACTTCCCGGTACAGACTATCTCTCTCCACGGGTATCCGGCCCGCTTCCTCGATCAACCTCACCAGCTGTCTTCGTGTCAACACCTGCCTCTTGTTGCCGAACTCCCCATCTTTATAGGTGATTTCGTACTCATGGATGGTGCCGTCCACGTCGTCAGCACCGTACCAGAGAGCTGTTTGCGTGACCTGGGGTGTGTTCATGATCCAGAACGACTTGATGTGCGGGAAGTTATCCAGCATCAGGCGGGCCACGGCAATGTTGCGCAGATCATCGTAGCCAGTTGGATGAGGCAGGTGCTCCAGTTCGGTGCCTTCAGGATGGAAGGAGAGCGGAGTCATGGTAACGAAGTGCCCGGTCTCATCCTGCAGGGCACGGATCTTCACGAAGTGCTCCACGCGCTCTTCCAGCGTCTCGATATGTCCGTAGAGCATGGTCGCGTATTGCGTCAGGCCCACACGCGCGGCGGCCCGAGCAACGTTCATCCACTCTTCTCCATCCAGCTTGCGATCAAACAGTTCCTGATGCACACGTTCGGAAAGGATCTCGATCCCGCCTCCCGGTAGCGAGTCCAGTCCGGCAGCCATCAATTCGCGCAGGACTTCCTCCATCGGTTTCTTCGCCTGACGCTGGATCTCAGCCAGTTCGACCGCAGTGAACGCTTTGATGTGCACGTCGGGGCGAACTTCTTTGACGGTGCGCAACAGATCGAGGTAGTACTGGTAGGGCAGGCGCGGGTCAATACCACCGACCATGTGCACCTCGGTGATGGGGACGTCCAGATGGGCACGCAGACGGCGACGTACCTCGTCCATGCTCATTTCATAGGGAGCCGGACCCCCCTTCTTGGCATAAAAAGAGCAGAACTTGCAGAACTTGTTGCAGATGTTGGTGTAGTTGATGTGCTGGTTGCGAATGTAGTAGGCCCGGTTGCCATGCAGGCGCTCACGCACGATATTGGCCATGAAGCCCACTGCCGTGAGGTCAGGAGTTCGGTACAGGCGCACACCATCTTCGAAGGAGAGCCGTTCCTGTGCCAGAATCTTTTCGAAGATGTCCATCAGTTCCGCGCCCACGATGCGCTCCGCGCGCTTGCGGAGCCTGCTTTCGTCCTGCACGATGCCGTTGCCCATGAAACCTTCCTTCGTGAATTGTTTCACATGACGTTCTCAGTCTCTTTTACGATTGTACCGGATGGGGAGTGCCGCGGAGAACTATAGCAGGGCGTCGTAGAGTTCCGGTCGGCGGTGGCCGACGGGATCAAGCTCGAAGACACCCGGCCGGACAATCAAGCGTTTCTGCCGGGCTTCCGCAGGAACGATATCCGCGTACCATATGCCTTCCGCATGGGGGTCTGCTTCCTGAATGCAGGTCCCTGCAGGCGTTATGACCTGACTGCGTCCCAGAAAGCGAATTCCTTCCTCGATACCGACTCGATTGCAGGCAACCACAAAGATGCGGTTCTCCCAGGCCCGGGCGCGCGTCAGGAAATCGGGCGAGCTCTCGGCGCCCTCGGGCCAGTTGGTTGGCAGGACCAGGACCTCGGCGCCGCGCAACGCCAGCGTGCGAGCCGCTTCCGGGAAACGCAGGTCATAGCAGATGAGCAGGCCGATCCGTACAGAGGGCAGATCGATGACAGGCAACGTGTTTCCCCGGGCCGCGAAGCGATCCACGCCAATGACGGGCAGATGACACTTGCGGTAGGTGGTGATCAGACCTTCCGGGCCAGCCACAAACGCGCTGTTGTAGATCTGCCCCTCGGAGCGTTCTAACAACCCGACAACCGCATAAATGTTACGCTGGCGGCACACTTCCAGAACAGCCTGCGTGGTGGGGCCGGGAACGGGCTCCGAGGCAGGCAGGGCCTCTTCCGCAGAGTGGAACACATAGCCGGAAAGAGCGCACTCGGGGAAGACGATCAGCCGGGCGCCTCCATCGGCTGCTTCGTGCAGGCGTGCCAGAATGGTCTGACGGTTCTCCTGCAGTGCGCCTCGTAGAGGAGCCGTTTGCGCTAGGGCAACACGGAGTGTTGTGGTCTGGTTGCTCATCGGGTGTGGATCCGGTGGGGCGGTCAGGGTGTCTCGCGCAGGGCGGCCTCAAGAATGTCCAGAGCGCGATACACCACGTCTTCCGGGGTATTGAGCGGGGGTATCAGGCGGATCGCGGCATTGTCCGTGGCCGGGTTGCCGATCTTCGCGCCACAGCTCAGCAACAACAATCCCCGGTTGCGCGCATTCACTTTAACTGCTTCACAGCGCCGATAGTCCGGAAGCCCGCTGGCATCGCGCAGTTCCACTGCGATCATCAGGCCGTTGCCACGGACCTCGGCGACACCGTATTGCCCGATCAGGGGACGCAGACGCGTGCGAATGGCCTCGCCCAGGCAGGCAGCTCTTTCCACGAGGCCCTCCTGCTCAATGATCTTCAGGGCGGCCAGGCCTGCTGCGCAGGCAACCGGATTCCCTCCAAAAGTGGTGCCATGCTCGCCCGGTTCCCACTGGCTCATGGTCTCCTGACGCGCGGCGAGACCGGCCAGGGGCATACCGCCGCCCACAGCCTTGCCAAACACAATGACATCCGGGGCGATGTTCAGGTGCTGGAAACCGAACCATCGGCCCGTCCGTCCGAAGCCAGTCTGGATCTCATCAACGATCAGCAGAGCGCCATGACGCTCCGTGAGCGCGCGGATCCTCTGCCCGGCCTCGGGTGTTAACGGAAAGTAGCCGCCCTCACCCTGTTGTGGTTCCACGAAAACGGCCGCCACATCGCCCGCATAACGCTCCAGCAACTGCTCCAGACCATCCACGCAACAGCTGGCGCGTTTGTGAAGCGCACATTGCTGGCAGCGTGGAGCCGGCGCATGATGGATGTGCGCACGAAGAGGTTCCAGGAACGGCTCGTAGGCGGCCCAGTGCAACGTCTTGGAGCGGGAGAGCGCGGTGGCGAGCATCGTGCGGCCATGGAAAGCGCCCTCAAACGCGATGAGGTGCTTGCGCCCCGTGACCTTCAGAGCCAGTTTGGCTGCAGCATCGATGGACTCGCTGCCACTGTTTTTGAAGAGGAGCGTCCAGGGAGTACCCGGAGCGATCCGGCCCAGCAGGTGCCGGAGCCACTGTCCCAGTTCCAGTTGCGGGCGGTGACGCATGGTATCGGACACATGCAGCACCTGTCGGGCCTGTCGGGCGATCGCCTCCACCACCTCCGGATGGTTGTGCCCGCAAGCATGCACCGCAATACCCCCTGTGAAATCGATCAGCTCTGCGCCACGATAGGTGAGGACCGATGTCCCGAACGTAGTCTGAGCTACCTCATCGGTCTCATAGCCCACCACTTCTGCCAGTATCCCTGCTGCGTTCAGGTCGAGGATCTGTTCATCCGTTATCATCGACTTGCGTTGCCTTTCTGAGCCAGTGTTCCTCCCCTACTTCTCGCAGGACTATTTTCGGCCAGAACCCTATGAGAGGTTCAGTCAGTGGGAGCAGGCGCCTGTCCGTCGGGTTGCGTGTCGATCTGAGCCCGGATCAGCTCGCTGGCGCTGCTGTAGTTGACGTAGATGGACTTCCACTCGGTGCAGTAGTCCATTGCCGTCCACCCGGCTTCCCGGTTCCCATTACCGGTTTGCTTGACGCCTCCGAATGGTAGCTGGATCTCGGCGCCGCTGGTCGGCAGGTTGATGTAAACCAGGCCGGCCTCCAGCTCCTGCATGGCGCGAAACGCGCGATGAACGTCGCGGGTGTAGAGAGAGAGCGAGAGCCCGTACTGCGTGGCATTCGCCTTGGTAATCGCATCTTCCAGGTTGTTGACCTCGACGATGCCAGTCACGGGGCCAAAGATCTCTTCCTGCGCGATGCGCATATCCATGTGCATGTTATCGAAAACGGTGGGGGCGTAGAAGCAGCCGGGACGGAACTCTGGTTCATCCAGAATGCGGCCGCCGACGAGCAGGGTTGCACCTTCGGACTGTCCGATCTGCACGTACTGATGGATCCGTTCCAGCTGCTCACGGTTAATCACCGGACCGATCTGCGCCTCGGGGTCGATCCCGACACCGATCCGGAGGGCGCGGGTACGCTCCACCAGTGCGTCCCGGAACTGCGCTTTCACGCTCCGGTGGACCAGCAACCGGCTCGCCGCGGTGCATCGTTGTCCCGCCGTACCGAAGGCGCTCCACAGTGCGCCTTTCAGGGCCAGCTCAAGGTCTGCATCGTCCAGAACGACGATCGCGTTCTTGCCGCCCAGTTCACAACTGACTCGCTTCATCAGCTGCCCGCATCGCCCGGCGATCAGACGGCCGACTTCTGTGGAGCCGGTAAATGAGATCACTGCGACACCGGGGGACTCGACCAGCGCGGCGCCCGCCTCCGGGCCATACCCGGTCACCAGATTGACAACGCCCGGGGGGATGCCCGCCTCAACCAGTAGCTCCACGAAGCGAACTGCCAGACCGGGTGTATCCTCTGCCGGCTTCAGCACCACGGTATTTCCCGCCAGCAACGCGGGGAACATCTTCCAGGAGGGGATGGCAATGGGGAAGTTCCACGGGGTGATCATACCGACAACCCCGACCGGCACGCGCTGTGCAGCGCAGAACATGTCGGGGCGCTCGGAGGGCACCAGATATCCGTTGGGCAGGCGTCCGAAAGCGGCCATGTAGTAGGCCATGTCAATGGCCTCCTGAACATCTCCACGCGCCTCCACCAGCACCTTTCCCATTTCATGGACCATCTGGCGCGCAAGCGATTCCTTGTGCTGTTCCAGCAGCTGCCCCATGCGGAACAGGATCGCGCCGCGTGCAGGCGCCGGGGTACGCCGCCATTCCGGGTAGGCGGCCTGTGCGGCTGCCACAGCGGCCGCCACATCTTCCGCCTGTGAGCGGGCGTACGTGCCCAGCACCTCCTCCGTGCGCGCCGGGTTCACAGAGACAAACGTCTCACCCGAAACAGCAGGCCGCCACTCCCCGCCAATGTAATTGGTTCTGCCCTGATCCATGGCTCTACGTTAGTCCTGATCCTCGCTTGTACTGGCAACGTTCTGTGATCTCAAGCGCATCGGCGCGCGTCGGTCTGCAGAATGATCTGGCTGACGCCGGTCTTGTTGAACCCTTTGAAGCCCTCCCATCGCTGCAGGATCTCCAGATGGCTGCCCGCAGCACCCTGCGTGCGGAACCGATCAGCCTGTTCTGCGGTGATGAGCCCTCGGGCCTGCAGGGCCTCCACGCGTTCTGGCGACACGGGCCAGATCTCCGGGCGGGTGAATGCCTGCTTGAGCACCGGCAGGTCGGTAAACGGGGGCATGACGCCTCCGGTGATCTCCTGATGGAGGGCGGTCGCGCGTGCGAAATCAAACTCTGCCTCCAGATGGTGCAGGCCCGCTTTTGCAATGCTGCCACCGTGCAGGGCACACCAGAGGCCGATAGTTCCGAGTGTATCCCGCTCCGGAAGGTCGGTCTGTGCGAAGTCGATATCAAGCTCTTCGGGGGCGATGTCCAGGTCACAGAAGAGGATGATCCGACAGATGGCGTGTTCCAGCACCTGAGCCCCCCATCCGGCTTCCACACCGGCGTAAAAGCGCTCCCGTGGAACGAAACCGAGCGTGTGCCACAGCTCCATCAACGTGCGGAAAGCTGCACGCGAGGAGCGATAGGTATGGTGGTCGTGATTGGCCCACCCGATCCCGAGTTCTTGCTGGCGCTGGTACTGCCATTGGCCGGCGCGATTGCGCTGCATCCAGTAGTCCCGTTCCGCCGCGAAGAACTCCTCCACAGCGCGATCGCGCCCGACCGTATCGGCAACAGAGCGAAACAGCGCTTGTGTGTGGCGGGTCACGGCGATGTCATCGCCCTCCCGGTTTCGATCGCGGAACGCCTGACGCGCCTCTTCGATCTGCTTTCTCTCTGCATCGGACAGGACACCCGGCCGGTATCCCGCGTATCCGCGCCGCGCAACCGGGACCAGCTCTCCCTGTGGCAGTGCGACCCGGGCGTACGCGTAGCAGGAATACGGGTCTCCCTCGGAGGCGGCAGTTGAGAGCGCATTCTGCTGGAGGAAGAGGGGCACATCTTCCACGCGGACTGCCAGACAGGGGAAGGTCCGTGAGGAGGAAAAACGTACCGACGGCAGTCGCGCCCCGGGATGCTTCCAGAAGCGGTCGCCCTCCGACGTGCTCTGTTCCGTCAGACCGTATGCTGTCAGTTGCTCCGGGGATACAGCACCTTCTGGCAGTTCCCAGTGGTCCACGAGGTGCAGCAGTTGCACCCCGGCATGTTCATAGAAGCGTTGCGCCAGCTGCGCCACCGCCGGGTTGGCTGCCGTAAAGTCTGCGAGCAGATTTTCGAAAAAGGTCGCGGCCTCAGGGTAACGCGGCCAGGGACCGGATATGTCCATAGCACCCTTCCTCCTACCCGTGTGAGCGCCCTGCATATGCCACTATTGTACCCCAACTGTCCGAACGGACACAGAAATGCGCGGCAACAGACCCGAACCGAGAGCCCTCTCGTTGCCGTTCGGGTCTGTTGCCGCGCAGGTTCCGAACAGTTCATTCCGGAAGTGGGTTTCACTCGGGGATGTCGGCAAAAGTCGGCAGGTAGTTTCGCCAGACTTCGTTCTTCCGTCCCACCAGGTACTTGGTCAGGCTGATGTAAGGTACGTAGCGCGGGCGGCGGGGTTGCCGGCGCAGCTTCATGCCAACCTGATGCAGGAACTTGTCGCTCTTGCGGGTGTTGCACTTGCGGCAACAGCAAACCAGGTTCTCCCAGGTCGCCTGCCCACCATGTCGCCTGGGCACCACGTGGTCGATGGTCAGGTCTTTAGTGGTCGCTCCACAGTACTGGCAGGTATAATTGTCCCGCGCAAAGATCGTGCGGCGCGACAGCTTCAGTTCCGGCAGGGGCCGGCGGATCTGGTGGCGCAGCTTGACAACCGAAGGCAGAACGAAGCGGCCTTCCGGCGTTACGGCCTCATGTTCGTGTGCGTGAAGCACCTCCGCCTTGCCCAGATAAACCAGAACGATCGCACGGCGAGCGCTGCAGACGTTCAGGGGCTCATAATCGCTGTTCAGGACCAGCACTTCCTGGTTCATGACGGTCCGGTTTCCTTTCTGGAAAGTGACCTGCCGTTGCGCGGTGACGAACGCATGTGCGATGTAAGATGTAAAACGAAACCCGCCCTATGCGGCGCACAGGGCGGGTTACAACGCTTCGGGGCACACATGGTGCAGGTGCTGTAGGTGGCTGAAGCTGTCTGGCAGCATCTTCAACCCCCGGCACCGGTGCCATCCCGCCTGACGCGACCGGGTGCATGCAGGCGCAACGGAGGCGCCTGGTTGATCCGGTGTATGCAGTGCGGTTCTATGTGTGCGAATCCACATCTTTCTGTGATAAGTTTCTGCCAGATAATCAGTATGGTGCATAATTCCCGGGAATGTCGCAACCAAGCGTGCGTGCATTCCGAAATGACCAATTGTAGTATAACAGAGCCTCCTGACAGGTGTCAAGCATCGAGTAAGAATGTCGCTGCATGGAATTGACACGGGCAGGCAGTGTATGCAAGCTCCTGCGAATGCCGGTGCGAGCGGTATGCGCTGCGCCTCTATCTCCGATACTCTAGATTTTCGGAAGGATTGCGGCTTTTTCTGATGAAACCTGTGGCAGATAGTGCGTTCCCCGGCCCATCGGGCCCTGTTACGGAGGCTCTACAGCCTCCGGACAGGACAGCGCGGATCCATCTGGAGTTCATCGATGGCGTGCGTGCGCTGGCGGCGCTCTTCGTGGTACTGGGGCATGCGTACTACGAGCCCACGGCAGGTTACTACACCACGCGGTGGTTGACCCGTATCGGACTGACCTACGGGCACCTGGCTGTGGTCGTTTTTATCGTTGTCTCTGGTTTCTGTTTGATGCTGCCCGCGGCGCAACGGAGTGATAACCTGGGCGACCTGAGGCAGTTCTTCCAGCGGCGCGTGCGGCGCATTTTCCCGGCTTACTACGCGGCCCTGACGCTCTCGGCCCTGTTCATCCTTCTGGTCGCTCATGAGAAGACCGGAACCATCTGGGACTACACGCTGCCACTCACATGGCAACGCTTTCTGGTTAACGCTTTGATGCTGCATAATCTGTCGTTGCCAGTCCCGGGAGGCAACATCAACTATCCGCTCTGGTCCATTGCCATTGAATTCCAGATCTACCTCGTGATGCCGCTGCTGGTCCTTTCTTTTCGACATCGAGGCAACGGTTTCACGCTGTTCTGGGCCATCGGGTTCGGGCTTGCGCTCTGCTGGTTGTTCCCGGAGCCCGGGGAGCGGCTGGTGCCTTCCCGCGGGATCATGCGGGCTACCCCGTGGTTCCTCGGCCTGTTTGCCATGGGGGCGTGCGCGGCACGGCAGGCCGTTCGCAGGGAGGGCTCTGTTCCGGCACGTCAGATCCTCGGACCCGGCCTGCTATGGGGCGTGGCGTTGCTGGTGCTGTTCGGTGGTGGCAAAGCGCGTTTTGATCGTTACCAGCCGTATTACGATCTGTTGTTCGGTGCTGCAACGGCGTGGCTCCTGTACGTGCTGTTCACGGACGAAGGAGAACGCCGGTTACGCCTGTCGCGGTGGCTTTCCTGGCGCCCGCTGACCACAATCGGGCTCTTCTCTTACAGCCTCTACCTGATCCATGCGCCGTTACTGCATGCTGCGTATCTCATCTACCGGCCGCTCTTCCGGGTACGCCCCGAGGGAATGTTCGTGTTGCTACTGCTCACTGTGCCGCTGATTGTGGGAGCGGCCTATCTCTTCTACCTGTGCTTTGAGAGGCCATTTCTGAGGAAGCGGCTCTAACCCTGCGGTGGTCTCGGACTGTCCTCGTGAAGCAGGGTCGCCAGCAGTTCGGTGACCTGACCCTGCAGGTTGGCGCGATTGTCATCGTAGATCTGCAGAGTCTCCAGACGAGCATGTCGGGAAAGGCGTTGCACGCGTCGGATGTCGCCGCCGGAAGCGTCCAGAGCCATGGTGATCGCGGTATGGCGCAGGCGATGCGGGCTGACCCGGCGATCCAGACCTGCTTGCTCGGCAAGCGCCCGGATCGTCTTGTACAGGCCGTCCGGGGTCAACTGCTTGCCATAGTGTCCGGGGCTCACGTTGATGAACAGGGGGGCTTCGGGGGGACGTGGAGCCGGGAGGGCACGCTGATAGTCGAGGATCGCGGCGACCGTGGCCGCCGAGAGCGTGATACGCTCCTGTTGTGTGCCTCTCCCTTTGCCGCGAATGGCGAGCGTGCGCGCGTCAGGATTGAAATCCGCCACGCGCACTGCCAGTGCCTCGGCGCGACGCAGCGCGTTTTCCAGCAGCAGGCGCAACAGGGCGTAGTCGCGCTTGCCTTTCAGGGTGGAGCGATCCGGCTGATGTAGCAGCAGGCGCGCCTGTACCGGTGTGATCCCGCGCGTGTCGCGGTAGGCAACGACTTTCTCGGTAGCAACGAAGCCCGAGGGGTCGGACTGCGTGGCACCCAGCTTGCGTGCCAATCGGATCAGGCTCATGATCGCCGAGAGGCGCCGGTTGACCGTTGCCTCGGAAAGGTGCCGCTCCAGCAACACGGTTTTATAGCGCATGATCACGCCGACCATTTGTGGCGTGTTCAGGGAGAGGAACTGCTGCAGTAACGCCGGGCTGGCAGGTCGGCCGTAGAGCGTCATGAAGAAGTCAGTCAGATCGTAACGATAGGCACGGCGCGTGTTCTCGCTGCGTTTCTCGGCCAGCAGCAGGCCCAGCAGGTCCGCAGGGGTAGCCGGCGTCATCACCATATTCCGCTCCACCGTGTTCTCACTCATGGGGCACTTTCCTCACAAGCGTCTCGACCGGCTCGACGGCCGTCGCCATGAGATCGGGGGTGCTCAGGGTTTGAGCTAGCTTCTGAGCGACTGTCTCCTCTGTGAGATCGCGTGCACCGGAGACGTAGAAGCTGGCCCGCGCCTCGCCCTGCCAGTAGGAGACGCGTGCGCTGCGGATATCCCATCCGAGCCACGATAGCCCGCGAGCTACCATACCGAATGCGCTGCGCGTGTCCGGCCCACTGGTCTCGATGACCGTGAGGGTATCCGAGAGGTCGTTGCGTACGGAACGCACGACAATCGCACGCTCGCTGGCGCTCTGGGCACGCTCCCGCAGGCGCCGCCGCTCCTGATAACGGGGGCGCGCGAGCAGCTCCGGGAGGGATTTCTGCCCCGAGAGCACGGCGTTCAGGTTCGCAGCAACCTCCCGTTTCTTGTTGGGCGTGAGGGGCCTGCCACGGAAATCGACCCAGAGGGTGTCCAGAGCAATACGATCCCGGGAGGTGACACGGGTCAGGACCTGCGCCGAGTGCACCTCCAGATCGGCCGCGTAGAGCGCGCCGGCAATCTTGGCCAGAAGCCCCGGGCGCGGGTCATCCCGGGTGCATACCGTGAGCTCGGTGTAGCTGGCATCGCGCTCGTCATGGAAATCGATGACAATTTCGCCCTGGCGTACCCGTCGGACGAACTCGATGTGCAGTGCGATGCGGTTCAGGCTCTGATTGAGCAGGTAGTGGGGAGGCATGGCCTGCACATGTTCTGCGACCTCTGCCTCGGGCAGGTTGGCCAGCGACAGGTCTTTCAGCAGACGACGTCGTGCACGCGCCACGGTCGCGTCGTCATAACCGACAGGCTCTTCTTCCATCAGGACTGCAGCAGCGCGTTGCCAGAGCTCTCGCAGAAACCGTCCTTTTACCTGCGTCCAGACGCCCGCGCCCACGGCGCGCGTGTCGGCGTAGGTGAGCAGGTAGAGCATGTGCAGACGGTCGAGATCATTGACGACCCGGGTGAAATCCCGGATCGTTTCCTCCAGTGTCGGGTCGCGCAGGCGAGATGTCTCCGCCATCAGCAGGTGGTGACGTACGAGAAACTGGACGTTCTCCGAGGCTTCGCGCGACCATCCGAGGCGAGCACAGACTTTCGCGGCAATCTCGGCTCCGGTTTCAGCATGCGGGCGTCCCGGGATTGCCTTACCGCAATCGTGCAGGAGGGCGGCCAGCATCAGTTGTTCCGGGTGCGGTAGCGACTCGAACAGACGCCGCATCTCCTGATAATCTTCTCCCTCGCTGGTATGGCGCAGGGCCTCCAGGTTCTGGATCACGAAGAGAGAGTGCTGGCCCACCGTGTAGTCGTGAGAAGGGTCGTAGGGGATCAACGTGAGTGTGCACTCGAACTCCGGGATCAACCACCCCAGAATGCCCAGATCGGACATTTGCTGCAGAGTTGCGTACACGTTCGGGCCGGAGAGGATCCGCGTAAAGATCTGTCCGGCCTCCTGCGGATGTGTCAGCACGGGGCGCATTTCCACCAGATTGATCGCGGCCTTTTTGATCTTCTCGCTCAGAGTCAGGCGGTACTTCTGCGCCAGTTCGCAGGCCCAGAGCAACCAGATCGGGTCTTCGCACTCCAGCGCTCCATTGGCAGGAACGATCTGCCCGCGCCGGCAATCCAGTCCGATCCCCAGAAACAGACGGCTGTTAGCCACGCGCTCCATGATGCGATCCGCGGTCTGGCGGATCAGCGCGAGGTCGCGGTACAGGTCCGCCATGAAGCGCTCAACGGGGGGAACGCCTTCAGCGGCCGAGACAGTGTCATATCCGAGTAACGTCGCGACTTCCTCCTGACGCGTGACAACCAGCTGATCCCGTGCGCCCTGCGTCGCTGCATGCAGTGCCGCCCGCGTCCGGAGCAGACGATCCCGAGCGCGCAGGAGGCAGACGATCTCGTTCTCTGAGAGGCGAGCCTTCTCGGTCAGTGCCATCGCCAGACGGTCCCCGCGCACCCGGGCGGCCACGAGCTGGTATCTGGCCTGCAGGAGCCAGACCGCGGACTGCAGGTCACGCAAGCCTCCAGCCCCCTCCTTCAGGTTGGGCTCTACCACGAAGGGAGTGGTACCCCACTTCTGCAGGGCGCGGGCGCGCTCCTCACGCTTGGTGAAGATGAACTCGGTCGGGTTAAAACCTGTCCAGTAAGCGTCCTCGAACTGAATAAACAACCGTTCGTTGCCCGCAATCAATCGGGCGTCCAGCAGACCGCTGCTGGTCTGATGGTCCAGACGTTCGCAATCGCTCAGCAGGCGATACGCGTACCCCACGTCCAGTCCGCAACCGTTGATGCACACCTCCATCAGTTGCGTGAACAGGTCGCGGATGACCCGATCGGTCAGAGGGTCATTGTCGCGCTGAGGGACGAACGTGATGTCGACATCGGAGAACGGAGCCAGTTCGCGGCGGCCATAGCCTCCGGTGGCAATAATCGCAACAGGCACGCGCTCGGGTTGAGTTCGCATGCGCTGGCAGGCCAGCAGGAACATGCGTCGGATGACCGCGTCCATCAGGTCGCTCCATTCCTGTGCGAAAGCAGTCCCGATGGGGCGCTTCAACGCGCCGGACAGGATCCGCGCCATCAGGCGTTCCCGTTCCTGCCGCAGATACTCTGCTAAAACCGGAGTGTCTCGTATCTCGTCCAGTTGCACGGAGCGTTCTCCTGAGGGTAGTCGTGCTCACAAATCCGGGGCTACGCGTTCTGGGGTATAATCCCAGCACGGTTGCTGCCTACTATTGTAGCAGGTAGAGCCCGGAACAACATTTCAGAAAGTGACCCGGTGTGTTATGTCGGTTGCTCCTGAGACGCAGTCCCCTGCAAGAAGCAAAACGGCCCGCTATGTGAACCAGACCCTGCAGAACCGGATGTTGCTGGTTGTGCTGGCCATGGTGGTACTGGTGCCGATACTGGCCTCTCCTGCCAACTATCAGGCGCAGGAACTTGCAACGCACACAACCCGTATCATGGCCGGGTTGCTCGCCGGGGTGCTGGTGTTGCGCGCCCGGGTAGCCACTCGAAAGGAAGAGGTCCTTGCTTTTCTGGGAACCGGGGCCAACAGCGCGGTCCTGCTCTATTTTTTCATCTCGGTGATCGGGCTTTTCATTGCGCCCCCTGTGGCTATCAGGATCGCGCTCGGTGAGTTTTTCCGGATCCTGACGGGTGTCCTGCTCTACTTCGCTCTGGCCTATCATGTGACGCGCTCCGAGCATCTCACCAAAATTCTGGATGCCCTTGTGATGGTCGCCGGGCTCATGTCTATGCTCGGCCTGGTTGACCTTTCGCGCAACACACAGCAGGTGTTCAATGCGACGACCTTCGGGGATCACCAGTTGTTCGGCGCGTTTCTGATGATCCTGTTTCCGGTGACCATTCTCGCCGCGCTGACCGAGAAGGAATTGCGGAGGCAGGTCATCGCGCGCGTGGTTGCTGCGTTAACCGGCATCTGTCTGATCATGACCGGGACGCGCACCGCGTGGGTCGGTGCCATAGTGGAGATCTTTGCGCTGGGCGCTTTCAGCCTGATCCCCTCGAAAAACCGGAAGCGCGAGGCGGTGGATGCGCGTCAGTACGTGATCCCGGTGCTGATTGTTCTGGCCTGCATGGTGGTATTTGTGGCCATGGGGGGCGCGGGGGCCATCGGCAACCGTTTTAGCCTGGAGAGCCGCAATGCGGCTATGGCTTACCGCTATCGAATGTGGCACGGAGCCGAAGAGCTGATCAAGCGCCGTCCGCTGGAGGGACACGGTCTGGGGAGCTACCCGGTTCTGCAGGAGCAATACACGGGCTATGGACGCCCGGCTGAGAAAGTGATCAGTACGTTTCCATCGCTGGGTGAGATGGCGCACAACTTCTGGTATCAAACGGCCGCGGAGCAGGGTCTGATTGGAGTGGCCGCGTTCGCCGCGATCCTGATCACGTTTCTAACAGCCGGGGTGCGCCGTTTGCGCTTCCTGGAAACAGGTATCCGGCGGCACCTGCTGCTGGCTTCTATGGCAGGCGTCGTCGGGTTTGCCGTGGACGCCATTGCCAATCCCGCGTGGCAGTTTGTGCAGGTCTCTCTGTTTCTATGGCTTATGCTGGGGCTCGGGGTGGCCTGTATCCGCCCGCGCCACGGGCGCTAGGACTTCCATTCCAGTACCACAGAAGTCGCCCCGGGTGTCAGGTCGGCGCACCAGACTGCTTCTCCGTTCTCCTGCTGCCAGCTGCCTGCCTCCATGGTCGTGCGCGTGCCGGGCAGGGCGCGCAAGGGCACTCCTCCCACAAGGATTTGTTGAACCGGCTGCGGTATCGCGACACGCACTGTGAACATCGGACAGGCTACCGTGGCATGCAACATGATTTCCACACTTGCTGGCTTCGGGGTGATCGTGACGCGCGTGGTGGCCTGCGCAACTACGTAGCGAGCCAGTTCACTGCACTTCATCCACAGGATCCGTGCGCCGAAGTGCTCCCGAATTCGCTTCAGAAGGATCCTCAGGTCCTGCAGCCCGGTCCACTGCCCTTCTGAAAAGAGGGACTGCCAGTGGGTATGGAAGCTGATCACGCTGCGATTCTGGAACAGGGTAACCAGCCGGCCCGACTGACCGTCGGCCGTGATGAGACGGTTCAGTTCCGATGGCTGCCCGAACTGAGTGTTCCATGACGGGTCACTGCCTGCACTGATCATGGCAACGCATGCCTCTCCGCGTTCCGCGTCGAGGGACATGATGCGGGGCAGTACCACAGGGGAGCGGGTATCAACGTGCAGGAAATACCATGCAATAGAGTTGCCGGTGACCGCACGCACTGCCTCCCGGATCGCCGCCTGATAATCGCTTTCTATGTCCATGCAGGCGTAGCCAGGGGAAGTGGCTCCGGTTGGATTCAGACCAAGCGCATGCAGGATGTGCAGCCCGTAAGCGAAATAGCGTGTCAGGTGGTCCCGATTGGTAAACGGACCCATGGTTTTCTCGGTGTAATCGAGTGGACGCTCCTGCTGGATGTCCCAGGCGAGGAAGTGGGTGAGGAACTCGATGCAGGTATCCATCTGCGGGCTCACACGCTCACGGACGATCCGCAGGAACTCTCGACGGTCAGGCTCGGGCACGCCCGGCAGCGGGCGATCGATCCGGCCGATACCTGCAGGAACGGGCAGCACACTGAACTTCCCCCGAACCCCGAACTCCGCGATGAGATCAGCCCATGCGGCAGTAAACGCGTTGGGCACATCCCGCACGTGGGGCTCGAAGTACTGTTCGTAATGGGCGAGGTTCAAACAGGGGGCCGGGTCGTCCACAATCAGGAATGCCGGTAACCGCAGTCCCGGCCAATCAAAACGTACATCTGCTGGAGAGAGCGGCGCGGGCATGATGCTGTCTCCTGAACAACGGGTTTGCATCCTGTGCTGGAAGTGTTGCTGCCTCGTTCGGCGCCATACCGGGAATTCCTGCCGGGCGCCCGCAGTGCACCCGGAGTGACTGCATCTGGCCGGCGTGCCGTAACAGGGAACGTGATCGCGGGTGTAGAAACAGAGGATCCGGATCTTGAATACTGTGCGTGAGGAGCGGAGAGCGATATGGAGATCGGGATAGTGGGTCTGGGCAAGATGGGGGGCAACATGGCCGAGCGCCTGGTACAACGAGGGCACCGCGTGGTCGGTTGTGATCCGAACCAGGAGGCGCGTGAGCGCGTGGAACGGGTTGGAGCACACGCCGTGGGCACGGTGCCAGAGCTCGTTGCGGCGCTCCAGCAGTCACCCAGAGTGGTATGGTGCATGGTACCGGCGGGCGCGGTTACCGATATGGTGCTGGACGAGGCAGCCACGCTCCTGCAACCCGGTGACATTTTGATCGATGGGGGGAACTCCCGTTACACGGACTCTGTGCGGCACTACGAGGCGCTCAGGGCCCGGGGGTTGCAGTTCCTGGATGTGGGCACTTCCGGTGGCGTCTGGGGATTGACCGAGGGCTACTGCCTGATGGTCGGGGGCGATCGCGAGACTTTTCAGGCTGTGGAGCCCCTGTTGCGGGCGCTCGCCCCGGAGCAGGGAGTGTTGCATGTGGGCCCGGCAGGCGCCGGGCACTACGTCAAGATGGTGCATAATGGCATTGAGTACGCCCTGATGCAATCCTATGCGGAGGGGTTCGAGATACTGGAGGCAGGGCCCTACGGGGAGCACATCAATCTACATGACATCTGTAATCTCTGGATGCATGGTAGCGTGGTGCGCTCCTGGTTGCTGGAGCTGGCAGCGCGTGCCTTTGCCGAGGACCCGAAGCTCGAGCAGATTGTCGGGTATGTGGCTGACTCTGGAGAGGGACGGTGGACGGTGATGGAGAGCATCGAACATGCTGTACCCGCCCCGGTCATAGCACTCTCGCTCTACCTCCGCTTCCGGTCGCGGCAAGCTGACAGCTTCAGCGCACGGGTACTTGCTGCTCTGCGCAACCAGTTCGGCGGGCATGCGGTGCAACGCAGGGAGCCGGAAACCGGCGTCTGACCGGTCCTGACACGAAGAGGGAACGCCTCAGCGTTCCCTCTGAAATCCTGCGTTTTCTGCCGCGATGTTCCCGGGCTATTGCCACTCCAGACAGGCGCGCAGATATCGACTGCAACGCGGGCTTCGCAATTTTTTCAACGCCTTGGCCTCGATCTGGCGGATCCGCTCCCGGGTCACGCGGAAGTGCCGTCCAACCTCTTCCAGCGTTTTCTGACAACCATCTTCCAGGCCGAAGCGCATCATCAGCACCTCGCGTTCCCGGGCCGTGAGCTGATTGAGCGCATGCTCAATCTTTTCGCGCAAGATCAGTTGTGAGGCCGCGTCTGCGGGAGAGGGAGTGTCCTGATCTTCCACGAAGTCGCTCAGGTGACTGTCCTCTTCTTCTCCAATTGGAGTCTCCAGAGAGAGAGGTTCCGGCGCAATGCGGATGATCTCGGTAACGCGCTCCAGAGGCATGTTCATGGCGCTCGCCAGCTCTTCCAGAGTGGGCTCGCGCCCCTTCTCCTGCAGCAATCGGGCGGAGGTCTTCACGAGGCGATTGATCGTCTCCACCATGTGGACCGGAATGCGGATGGTACGCCCCTGATCGGCAATCGCACGGGTAATGGCCTGCCGGATCCACCACGTGGCGTAGGTGGAGAATTTGTAGCCTTTGCGATAGTCGAACTTTTCTACGGCGCGGATCAGACCGATGTTGCCCTCCTGTATCAGGTCCGGGAAGGACATACCCCGCCCGCTATAGCGCTTGGCAATGGAGACAACGAGGCGCAGATTGGCTCTGGTCAGCGTGTCCCTGGCCCGTTTGGCTTCCTGAGGATTTTCACTGGCTCTCTCAATCTGTTGCGCAAGCGCAATCTCTTTTTCCACCGAGAGCAGGGGCGTCTTGCCGATCTCACGCAACCACATGCGCACCGAGTCGTCGATCGGAACGCCGTCCAGTGCATCCAGATCCTCATCGATGCTGAGCTCATCGTCTCGCAACAGGGGATCTGATGCAATCGCCTCCAGAGAGGTGGAAGCTGCCAGCGACGCGTCGGCAGCCATCTCGGATGTGGCGCTCATGCTGCTGGAAGTCAAGAACTCCAGCAGTTCATCCGAAGGGGGAACGGACAACTCATCTGTTGCGGCGTTGTCTTCCGGGGCGACGCAGTTCTGAAGAGCGCTCTCCTTACTCGATGCCATCAAACCTTGCAGCTCGCGGGTTCCCCGAGGTTTGCCTGCGGTTCCGCCAATCATTCCCACTCTCGTCACTCTCCTTTGGCGTATCTGTACAGGTGGGCGTATCTCTATGTGTATTGCTGCCATTCAGGAGGGGATCCCCCGTAGTTCCTGTGACTTCCGGCGATACTCTTCCAGCAGAGTACGCCGTTGCTCGGGAGGTAGCGTCCCCGCCTCCAGCACAGCGTTCAGCTCGCGGAGGGCCTGCTCGATACGGTACCGTCTCAGGATGCTCATGCAACTGCTGACAACCTGCAGGTTGAGTTGTTCATTCGACGTCAGGTAGACGGACTCCTCTAGCAGTTCGCGCACGAAAGCGGAAAATTTTGCCTGCCCGGGCGAAATCGAATCATTCTGAGACGAAAAAGACGGGGTGGAACCTGCTGGTAGGCCCTCCGTTGCAGTCCCGGGTGGGAGCACCTCGTCGGCAAAAGGATCGTCTGCGGGAGCTTCCAGGAGATCCTCTTCATGCTCGATCTGACGCAGGAGGCGAACAGGGTCCACACTGCCGTCTTCCTGGGCAGGTGTGCGGGCCACCAGCTCAAAAAGCCTGCGACCGTGCCCGGTCACGAAACCGTCGGGGGAGTGGTGCGCGAGGATGTACGTGCGCCAGTCTGCGGTGAACAGGGCGCGGAGCAACTGGCGTTCGGCTTTCTCTTCCCGGGTCAGCGCAGGAGGCGTGACCTCCGGGGGACGGGGATCATGCAACCGGGGCGTGCTGTCCTCCTGCTTCCGGCGGTTCCTGATCCCCTGTTTCGCAGTCCCGGGTGCCGGCGTGTGTCCCCGTCGCCCGACATAGTTCTCGGTGAATGGCCACTGCGACTGGCCCCATGAGTTTCGATCCGGTGGCTGGAACACCGGTGGAGGAGGCGTCTCCCGGAGGGGTTGTCCGTTCATCTCCTGTGTCAGGGGGTAGCCCCGGTCGCGCGGCGCCTGTGCCTGACGGCTCTGCTGCGCATAGCGCTCCACATCGGCAAGGATCTGATCCACCACGCGGCGGGGATCGGAACGCGTGGCCAGCGGATGGAGCGGGAGAATGCGACTGACGTAGTGGCTGCGGTCCGACAGGGAAGGTACCGAGGCCAGAATGGGAATGATCTCCTCCAGAGCGCGGGCCCGGCCCTCCGGCGTCTGCAGGTCATGCCGCTCGAGAGCCAGCGCAATCTCAAATTCGGCACGGGGCACTGCGTGATCGAGCGCGGCCTGAAACGTTGCCGTATCGCCCTGCCGGAGCAGAGAGTCCGGGTCCTCGCCTGCAGGCAGACGGGCCACCAGCACCTGAGCTCCCTCCACGCCGATCGACTCCCATACAGCAGCTCCACGCAACGTAGCCCGTATCCCCGCTGTATCCGCATCGTAGCAGATGATCACTTTCGGGTTAAAGCGGGAGAGTATACGGGCGTGCGCCTCGGTCATCGCGGTGCCCAGTGTGGCCACACACTGGGGAAATCCCGCCTGATGGGCCGTAATAACGTCCAGATAGCCCTCCACGAAAACGGGAGGCGTATCGTTGCTCAGCACACGTCGGGCAAAGTAGAGCCCGTAGAGCGTGCGCGACTTGTCGAACAGGAAGGACTGCTCACTGTTGATATACTTGGCCGCTTCCTCCGATGACATCGCTCGCCCGCCGAACGCGATCACCTGTCCGACCATGTCCTGGATCGGTAACATCAGACGATTACGGAACACATCGTAGTAGCCGGAACCTGCGGGCTTGCGCTCCCGGATCAGACCAATCCGGGCCGCCAGAGCCAGGTTGGCCCGATGCCGCTCCAGATAGCGCGTGAGCCCGTCCCAGTCCGGAGGGGCGAAACCGATCTGCCACTGCTCCTGGGTGGGCTTCAGGATCCCGCGTTGCGCCAGATAGTCGCGGGCGTCGGAACTCTTACCGAGGCGATCCTGGAAGAAGGCGACGGCAAGACGGTTTAATTCCAGCGCCTCCTCGCGCTCGCTGGACTTCTGCGTGCCTCCCTGTGCGGGCTGGAAGGGGATCCCGGCACGACGGCAGAGCCACTGGAGCGCTTCCAGAAAGTCCAGGCCCTCCTTCTTCTGCACAAAAGTGAACACATCGCCTTTCTCGTTGCAGGCAAAGCACCGGTAGAAGCCCGCGGGGTTCACACTGAAGGACGGCCGGGTGTCATCGTGAAAGGGGCACAGACCTGTCCAGTTCTTTCCAGAACGCTTCAAACGCGTGTAATTGCTGACCAGTTCCACGATGTCAGTGCGCGCCCGAACTTCGTCCTTCAACTGTTGGAGTTGCAACCTGCCATGCTGTTCCATACTCTGATTGCTCGCAGGGGCGGGGCGTGCGGAAGCCACACAGGTAGAGGAACAACACGGCTCCCGCGGCCGTAAACGCCTGACAGGGAAGACTGCGACAATGAATTCGGCAGGAGCAACCCCCTCTCCTGCCCGCACAGGTTTCAGGAGCAACAACATGGATCGTGACGCGTATCTGCAGTACACTGCCAGTGGCTTTCACATCGAACGTGCTCTGTTCTCTGCGAGTGAGGTGGCCGCAATGACCCGGCACTACATGGCGATGCGGGCCAAGGGGACCTATCCGGGGGACTTTACCGGCGTACCTCCAAGGAGCAATCCCGGTACACCGGACCCGCTCGCGCAGTACCCGCGCCTGATCAACATGCATGACTGGGACATGCAGACGCGTGGATGGATGACAGATCCCCGTTTGATCGAGATTGCCACGGTGCTGATGGGGCAGCGCCCCCGTCTGATCCAG
>JANWZQ010000197.1 GCA_025054835.1 Chthonomonadaceae bacterium | reverse complement strand
GGCACCCCTTCCAGCAGCGCATGACCGCCAACAATCAGGCAGATCAGAACCCCATCGATGACAGGCTCGCTGCCCACAATGACTTTCTGGATTTCTTGCTTGACACGCGCAAAGTGATGGCGGAACTGCGTGGCCTGTTGTTCGACAATTCCGGACAAGAACGTCTCCTCCCGGCTGGCATGTCAGGAGCCCTGTCAGGGACGGATGCTCTCGAAGTAGGCACGCACCTGCTCCCGGTAGGCAGCCGGGATCGCCTCTCGATCCATGACAGCTTCCGCGGACTGACGACTCGAAAGGTAGGCCTGATAGTAGGGAATGCGGGCCCGCGCATCCCCCGATGTCCCGGAAGTGACAACCTGCAAATCGGGCGCAATACCAGACCGTTTGCCGGAAATCCGGGCAAGAGGACCTGTGCGGGAACTGCGCTCCTGCTGCGGTTGTCCGGCAGTCTGTGTGCTGCCACTGCCGATACCATGCCCTCTGCCCGGTCTGGCGGATGAGCTCCCGACTCCCCGACGCGCCTGTTGTGCCACCAGCTCCGTGGAGCGATCCGGAGCAGAGCGAGCGACCCCCATACCAAGTTGCATGCGGCTCATCGCAACCCCGTCGAGCAACTGTTTCAGAGCTGCTGCCTCCGCCTGAGCCGTTCCGGGGTTCGGGCAGCGACCCATGCACTGTCCGATCTGCCGCATCTGACTGGCCAGCAGCGTTTGCGTTTCCGGAGAGAGATCCTGCGGGGGCCGTAGCTGCCGTGCCAGCGCCTGCAACTGTCGGACGGCGTCCGGCATGCCCGTGTTGTTCAGGGACCCGGCCAGTGCCTGCAGCGCCTGCTGCAACATTTGTTGTTGCGCGCCGGCCAGCCGACCCGTCTGCATCAGGTCCGCCAGGTGGTTCATCGTCTGTTGCATGGCCTGCGGGTTCTGCGCCTGCAGCGCTCGATGCATCTGTGTCAGTGTGTCTGATAGATCTCGTGCGGAACCGGAGAACTGCTGACGCGACGCCCGGATCTCTGCCTGTGTTTGCTCGAGCGACTTCCGGAACGTATCGGCTGCGCGTTCCAGAGAACGGCTGGATGCTTGCTGCGCCGCCTGACGATGGGCCCGGGCGATCTGCTCTGTGAGCGCGCGCATCCGGACGAGCGCCTCCTTGCGAGAGAGCTGGTTGCGACGCATCGACGCACCGAGCCGGCGCGTCTCCTGCGCTGCCCTGCGGGCTCGTGCGAGATGAGCCCGGCTAGCCTGCTGCTCCGTTGCATCAGCCAGCCGGAGCAGTGTTGTGCCCTGCTGTCGCACCTCTACGGCCTCCTGCTTCTGTTGGGGGGACTGGAAGAACGGGTGTCTCTGCAGCGGCGTGGTCAGGCTCAGGAGCAGGAGGGACAGGGCTCCGGGCCAGAAAATTTTGGGAAGGGAGAGCGGAAGAACGTGACGCAGGTTCAGTTGTGCGGCGTGACGTTCCGCGTCCGCTCGTTGCGCTGCGTAGAACAGGGCTGCCTGTCGGGTTGCGTGGCCCGTGAATGCGAGTGCGCTGCTCAGGCGCTCCTGCAGCCCCGCACGATGCTCCACAATGCGCGCTACCTGCAAAGGGGGGAGGGGACGGACCAGTGCAGCGATGGCCGCTCCTGACAGGCCGATGACGAGCACGATGCCCGCGAGGATGGGCCAGGGCAGCATGGGCAGGCCCAGCGTATCCATGGCGATTGCTAGCAGCGCGACAGCTACGGTGATGCAGAGGACAGGCGCGGTGTGATTCAGGAAAATTTGAATGCGAATACGCCGACCCGCAGCGCGCAACCGGGAATCCAGAATACCGGATACAAGCGTGGGGCTCTGGGTGACGACTGGCAGGCTCATGGGCGTTTCTGACTGGACGATTTCAGGGGAATGAGCTCTGCCTTGTGGTGTTTTTCGGTTCGCTCTGTCAGGGCCGCCAGACCACACCGGCCGCAACCGCCTCCACACCCGGAGGACCGTCTCTGGAAAGCATGAACTGCCTGTGTTGCCTTCCTGCCGAGGTAGACGGCCGCCACGCCAACACAGACCAGAGCCAGGATCTGCTGGATATCCACCGACGTCACACCTCCTGTACGAGGATCTCCTGTTACGTGTAGCCCAGCGCCCGTCCTGCCTGACGCACCGCGAAGGTGACGGCCCATGCCAGGATCGTCATGTAGCCGAACTGGAAGAGTGGCCACTTCCAGCTGTTGGTCTCTCGACGTACCACGGCCAGAGTGGACATGCACTGCATGGCCAGAACGTAGAACACCATCAGACAGATGGCAACCAGTGGAGTGAACACCGGCCTTCCGGTGCGCGGGTCGGTATCTTCCTGCAGCTTCTGTCGCAGAGTCACCTGCCCTGCATCGGATTGCGCATCGTCTACATTGTACACGGTACCCATGGTGGTTACAAAGACCTCGCGTGCTGCGAACGAGGCGACGATGCCTACCCCGATCTTCCAGTCAAAGCCCAGAGGTGCAATGAGGGGCTCCAGTGTGCGACCCATCTGTCCCACGAAGGAGTGTGCCAGACGCTCGCCCGGGGGAAGATCGGTACGCTTCGGGTAGGTGGAGAGCCCCCACAGCACGATCGAGATGGCCAGAATGATGGTTCCGGCGCGTTGCACAAACAGCCAGGCGCGTTCCACCGTCTGCATTAGAGCCGTCTTCAGGCTTGGCAGGCGGTAGGTAGGCATTTCCATGAGGAAAGTAGGCGAAATCCCCCTGAGCAGGGTGCGATGAAACACCCAGGCCATCGCGAAGGCTGCGCACATTCCCAGCAGGTACATGGCCAGCAAGGTGACCCCGGGTAATGTGAGCACAGTCAGGCCAGCAATTCGGAGCACCGGGCGATCGGGCACGAACGCGGCGATCATCAGGGCGTATACCGGCAGGCGTGCGGAGCAGGACATCAAGGGGGCGACCAGTATGGTGATCAAACGCGCTTTCGGGTCTCCGATCGTGCGCGTGGCCATGATGCCCGGGATCGCGCAGGCGAAGGAAGAGACCAGTGGCAAAAATGACTTGCCATGCAATCCCACCTTGCTCATCAACCGGTCCATCAGGAACGCGGCGCGCGCCATATACCCGGTATCTTCCAGCAGCGTGATGAAGAAGAAGAGCATCAGGATCTGCGGCAGGAAGACCATCGCGGCGCCCACGCCGCCGAGGACACCCTCGATCAGAAGAGCGCGCAGATCTCCTTCTGGCATGCGCGCGGCGATCTGTGCCCCCAGTCCGTTGATACCTTCCTCGATCAGTGTCATCGGGGCCTCTGCCCAGGTAAAAATCGCCTGGAACAGAGCAGCCATGATCCCGAAGAAGAGCACATAGCCGAGGACAGGATGCAACACAAGCCGGTCGATCCGATTGCTCAGTGCGGACGCACTGATCCGCATCCCGCTTGCAGGGCTCTCGAGCGTCAGACGTGCGGCGCGCTCCAGCACACGTGCGATCCACTGGTAGCGCGCCTCCACCATCCGCTCTGCAAATCCAACGCCAGCCGCTTCCAGACGCTCGCGAGCGGCAATCACCTCGGTACGGATGGGGCCAGACAGCGGCATACCATCGCGGCTCTCGTCCTGCATCAACAGGGTGATCGCTTCCACGAAGGCAACGCGGGAGGATAGTTGTCTCTCCCTCTGCAGAGCGATCTGCACCGGCTGGATCTCTCTGACAAGCTCCTGCGGCGGCTGCCAGCTCTGGCCCGGGCGCGCGTCTTCCTGCGCCGCGCGCTCGATCGCATGGATCAGTTCTGCCAGACCCCGGCGCTTTCTGGCATGCACGGAGACAACCGGTACACCGGTTGCCTCGGCGAGGGCCTCTGCGTCAATCTGGATGGCATTGCTGGTGGCGATATCAGTCATGGTCAGCGCGATCACCACCGGAGTTCCCAGATCCAGTAGCTGACTGGTCAGGTAGAGGCTCCGTTCGAGACAGGAAGCGTCCACCACATTGAGGATCACATCGGGTGGGGGAGTATCCGGACGCAGGCCCATCAGCGCCTCACGCGCGATGACCTCGTCGGGTGCGTGCGGGGTCAGTGAGTAGAGACCCGGCAGATCGTACAGGTGCGCCGTGCGCCCGTTGTGCAGGCGCATCCGCCCCTCTTTTTTCTCTACCGTGACGCCTGCGTAGTTGCCTACCTTCTGGCGCAACCCGGTCAGGGCGTTAAAAAGGGTGGTCTTACCGCTGTTGGGGTTGCCAATCATGGCAACGCGGAGCGCCCGAACAGGTGTGTGTGACCGGTCGCTGGTAGGAGAGTGAGCTATCATAAATCTGTCAGGGCGCGTCGATCTCGTCGTCCAGATAGATGCAGGCAGCCTCGTCCCGGCGCAGAGAGAGTTGATAGCCGCGCAAGAGCACATCGATCGGGCCGCCGAACGCTGCTGTGCGCAACACCCGGACGTGTGTACCGATCGTCATGCCCATCTCCAGCAGGCGCAGGCGTCCCTGCGTCGAACCCAGCAGCCTGCGTACCGTGCCACATTCTCCGGGGCGTAACTGATCCAGTGTGACTCCACGCCGGTATGAAGTGTTGCGCTGTAAGTTCTTCCGGGAGTTCGATGGGGCTTCATCTTCCCGGTTCTGCTGCGCGTCGAGTGCGGCCTGTGCCGCCTGCGCGAACATCTGTCGGTTTGCTTTTCGAAACATGAATGGCATGTCAACGCGTCGTGCAGGAGTGTATCACGCCCGGGGACGCGTTCCCTTCTCCCTGTATGAAGTTGTGCAGGAACAGGTGATGTACGCGCAATCCTGACCTGCTCAGGCTTTCGAACGTGCCTGCTCCGAGTCCGGGGCACGTGTGGTCTCTGCTTCAGACTCCGTGTGGAGCTGTTCCGGGGCGAGCTCTTCGAGTTCCGGGCATACCCAGACACTGTTGGCTACATCCCGGCCGATGGCGACCGTTTCACCATCAGAGCCGATCTCGAGTGTCATGACGTCGCCGAAGGGCGTACGGGACTTGTAATAGATGCTAGCTTCCGGAACCAGCCCGATCTCCAGCAGGTAAGCCAGGAACTCCCGGCGCTCGTCGGTCACCTTGACGACTGTCAGGCGGTCCCCCACGGTTGCGTGCGTCAGACGGAAAGAGCCGTCGTTCTCCGTAGCATCTACCGGGTTGCCATGCGGGCAGGTGCGCGGGTAGTTGAGCGCCTTGGCAATCCGGTCGGTCACATCCTCCGAGATGTAATGTTCCAGCTTGCACGCCAGATCATGTACGTCGTCCCACGGGAGCTCCAGAAAATCGACCAGCATACGCTCCAGCAGACGGTGCTTGCGCAGGAGCGAGATCGAGAGTGTTTCGCCTTTTCCCGTCAGGCGCACGCCCTGATAGGGGGTGTGCTCCACCAGACCCAGTTCGGCCATGCGCTTGAGCATGGTGGTGACTGAGGCCGGGGCAACGCTCATGTACTTGGCGATGTCTCCCGTACTGACCTCGCCGAGCTCTTCCTGAAGACGATAAATGCCTTCGGTGTACTCTTCGATGCTTTCAGTCAGTTCCGTTTTTGCGCGATCCCTGGAACCTTTCGGACGACAGGATGCAGGGACACGCAGGAGCACTTCACGTGTTTCCTTCACGGGCATGCAAAGCTCCTTCCTGAATGGCCCGGAGCCTGTCGGATACACATGCTGGCAGACGGTAGCAGATCCGAGAGTACGCTCCGTGGCGCTGCCTGATCCGCTCTCAAGTGTAGCACGACAAAATAATTCCGTCAAGAGCTCCGAAATGAAGTTTTTAGCCTGTGCTAAAAATGGCGCCCGGACACGGCAGGTACGCCTGACCTCGTGCGTGCAAGCCGTCATTGCGAGCTCTCTTGTTTCTACGCCAGACTCGGTACGCCGTGTGCCGTTCATCGCCCACGGAAAACGCACGGATTGCATCCCCTCTCCGTCCCCGGCGAGGGTATACTTCATAGCACGAACAGATCCCCGGCTGTCTTCGGGTACAACAACTCCTGTGAGCCTGCATGTCGAGAACGTCTCATTGAGTTACGGGGACGGCGACACCCTGAATTTCGCTGTCCGTGGTGTGACGCTGTCCATCCCCGGGCACGGGTTCTACGGCATCATGGGGCCTTCCGGGTCCGGGAAGAGCTCGCTGCTCTACCTGATGAGCGGCTTGAAGCTCCCGACCGGGGGGCAGGTGCTCTATCGAGGGCAATCCCTGTCAGCGATGAGCGAGCGCGAGCGCGTTCTGCTGCGGCGCCGGCACTTTGGCTTTGTCTTCCAGCAACCCTACCTGATCCACTACCTCACCGCGCGGGAAAACATTCTGGTTGCAGCCCCGGACGCACCCGGAGCGCCGCAACAGGTAGACGCGTTGATGGAGGCGCTGCACATCGCGCATCTAGCCGACCGCACGCCAGCACATCTCTCGGGCGGGGAACGGCAACGCATTGTCGTCGCACGAGCCATGATCCATTGCCCGGAGGTGATTTTTGCCG
>JANWZQ010000149.1 GCA_025054835.1 Chthonomonadaceae bacterium | reverse complement strand
GGCTGTCCCTTCCCCGTACCCCGTGGCTCCCCCGATCCCCGCGCCGGCGCCCTCTGCCTCCCATGGAGCCAGCCCCGGCGATGCAGATCCCGCGGCTGCCCGGCGTGCCGCCATTGCCCTCGCGCTCACGCTACCGTGGCTCGGCCTCCCGGTCGGATGGATCTGTATGATGACCGGGAACTACCGCCAGCAAGCGATCGGGCGTCTCTGCGCAACCTGGAGCCTGATTGCCCTCATCTTTCACCTGATGCTGACGTTTGTCGCCGCCCAGTCGCTCGGATCCCTGCTCGTGCAGACCCTGTCCATCCTCAGGCCCGCCCGGCAGGAATCCTACGAAAGCCCACGCGGACTTCCATAGTACGTTCACAGGAGACCATCATGGCATCCACGCGACGGCATACCTCGCACAACACCTCGATCACAGTCCTTATGATCCTGAGCGCATTCGCCCTGCTCTGTGCGGCCACCCCCGCACACCTCACAGCGCAAAAACCTGCCCAGAAGCCACGCTATGAGTACCGGCGTCCTCACGACCCCGACGGCATTGGGAAGTTCTACATGGGACGCGAGATCGCTCAGGTGATGGGACATCAGGGCGCCGACTGGCTGGACCGCCCGGAACGCGAAGAGGAGGAAGCCCCCTCGGTTCTGCTGCAACTACTCCAGCTCAAACCCGGGATGATCGTGTGTGATCTGGGCGCCGGAAGCGGATACCTCACGTTCCCGATGGCCCGGATGGTCGCGCCAGGGGGCTGGGTCTACGCCGTCGACATCCAGCCGGAAATGCTGGACATCATCCGATCACGCATGAAAACGTACCGTGTCGCCAATGTCAGACCGGTTCTGGGCACCGCAACCGACCCGAAACTGCCGCCCGGATCGCAGGACCTGATCCTGCTGGTAGACGTGTATCACGAATTCGAATACCCCTATGAGATGACAGAAGCCATGGTGCGCGCGTTGAAACCCGGCGGGCGCATCGTATTCGTGGAGTACCGTGGCGAGGACCCGAACGTGCCCATCAAGCCCCTGCACAAAATGACGGAACAGCAACTGAAAAAGGAAATGTCCGTACACCCCCTGCAGTGGGTTGAAACCATTCGCGTCCTGCCACGCCAGCACGTCATTATCTTTCGCAAACCCTTGCAGCAAAAACCTGACCGAGGAGCACGGCCATGATCCGGTGGGGCATCCCTCTACTGTTCTGCCTGTATGGCCTGATGGCCTTCTCTACCGGGGCAGAAGCCGGCAAGAAGATCGTTTTTCTGGCCGGCACCAAAAGCCACGGCCCCGGAGAGCATGAGTACGAAAAGGGCCTGCGCCTGCTCGCTCACTGTCTGGAAACAGCGCACAATCTGAAGGGATATCGCACAGAAGTTCACCTCTACGGATGGCCAGAAGACCCTGCTACTCTGAACGACGCGGACTGCATTGTCGTCTACTGTGACGGTTCGGACCACGATCCGAAGGCGCATCCTCTCCTGAACGCAGACCGCCTGGAACAGATCGGGCGGCAGATGCAGCGCGGATGCGGCATCGTGTTCCTGCACTATGCAACCTTCGCCCCGAACCGACGCGGAGGCCCGGAATATCTGGAATGGGCCGGCGGCTACTTCGACTACGAGAGCGGAACCGGCAGACCGCCCTGGTACTCGAAAATACAGTTCCTCGAAACCACCGCCATGCCCGCCACACCGGACCATCCGATCTGCCGCGGCGTGGCCGCATTCCCGGTGCGTGAAGAGTTCTACTACAACATGCGCTTTCGCGAGCCGGATCCGCGACGGGTCCCCATCCTGAAGGTACCGGTCCCGGGTGAGGCCGGAGCACAGACCGTTGCATGGGCCGTGCAACGCCGGGACGGCGGGCGAGGCTTCGCGTTCACCGGCGGGCACTTCCACAGCAACTGGCAACAGGAGAACTTCCGCAAACTGGTTCTGAACGCCATCGTCTGGGCGGCGCGCGGCACCGTTCCAGACGGGGGTGTGCGCTCCACCATCCCTCCGGATATCGACGACATCCGTGTTCTGCTCCTCACCGGCCATCACCACCCGGCGCACGACTGGCAGGCCACCACAGAAGCGCTGCGCGAGATACTGGCCCGGGATCCGCGTTTCGCCATCCGGGCCGTGCACGACCCCGAGAGCCTGGCCACCGAGCGCCTCAGTCGCTACCACCTCCTGCTCATTAACTACTGCAACTGGGAGCGTCCGGGCCTGAGCCCGAAAGCACGTCGCCAGCTGCTCCACTACGTGCGGAACGGAGGCGGCCTCGTGCTGATCCACTTCGCCAACGGCGCATGGCAGGACTGGCCCGAATACGCCGGCCGGCTGGCACGACGCGTCTGGAGAGATCCGATCAGCCAGCACGACCCCTACGGCACGTTCCGCGTTCGTGTGGCGGACACGGAACATCTGCTCACGCGCGGGCTCTCCGACTTCGACATTACCGACGAGCTCTACTGCAGACAACAGGGCGCGTTGCCCGTGGCTCCCCTGCTCACCGCGCACTCGCGGGTCACCGGTCAGGAGGAACCGCTCGCATTCGTCTACACGGAAGGCAGAGGCCGGATCTTCCAGACCCTGCTCGGCCACGACGCCAGTGCACTCCGCACCCCGGTCCACGCCGAGCTGATTCGGCGCGCCTGCGCATGGGTTGCCCGGCGTGAAGTATTGCCTCTGCCCCTGGCACACACATCTTCCGCCACGTCCCCTCGCCCGCGCGCTCTGTGGCCCGAGGTCAACCCCCGACGCTCTGTGGACTGGCCCAGCACGGGCAACGACAGAGGGGGAACGCGCTACTCCCGGCTCCGGCAGATCCATCGCGGCAACGTGCGCACCCTGAAAGTTGCATGGACTTACCGCACTGGAGACGCGGAGAAGACCGGGTCGACCATTGAATGCACCCCGATCGTGGTTGAGGGCGTCATGTATCTCACCACGGTACGCCTGAAAGTCGTTGCGCTCAATGCCGCTACAGGAGAGGAACTGTGGTCTTTCGACCCCGGTACTTCCGGAGTCAACCGGGGTGTCGCCTACTGGTCGGACGGTAAGCCCGGAGGGAAGCGCCGTATTCTGGCTGCATTCCCGGACGGTCGGATGGTCTCTCTGGATGCGCGCACCGGTCGGCCGGACCCGGAGTTCGGGCGCAACGGTTTCGTGAACCTGCGTGAGGGCATCGAGCGCGATATCTCTGGCATGACCTACGGGTGCACCTCGCCTCCCATGGTCTTTGAAGACCTGGTGATCCTCGGCTTTCTCAACAGCGAAAGCCAGCCGGGCGCACCGGGCGACATCCGCGCATTCCACGTGCTGACCGGAAAGGAAGTCTGGCGCTTCCGCACCGTGCCGCTACCGGGCGAATTCGGCAACGAGACATGGGAAAACGACGGATGGCGCGAACGGTCCGGAGCCAACGCCTGGTCCGGGTTTACTCTGGACGAGAAGCGCGGGATTGTCTTCTGTGGAACAGGCTCACCGGCCTCCGATTTCTATGGCGCCGATCGGCCCGGCATGAACCTGTTCGGTAATTGCACCCTTGCTCTGGACGCCCGTACGGGAAAGCGGATCTGGCATTTCCAGACCGTGCATCATGATCTCTGGGACCATGACAACCCGTGTCCCCCGGTTCTCTGCACCGTGCGACACAACGGCAGGTGGATCGATGCGGTGGCCCAGCCAACAAAGACCGGGTACGTATTTCTCCTGGATCGCCAGACCGGCAAACCCCTCTTCGAAGTGCGGGAAGTCCCGGCGCCCCCTTCCGACGTGCCGGGTGAGAAGACATGGCCCACACAACCGGTGCCGGTCAGGCCCCCTGCGCTTTCCCCCAACGTTTTCACCGACGAGGATGTCACCGATATCTCCCCGGAGGCCGCCCGGGAGGTCCGGGAACGTTTGAAGCGGTTGCGCTACGGCAAACCGTACCTGCCACCCTCGCTGGAGGGGACCATCGTGTCCCCGGGGTTTCACGGGGGAGCAACGTGGAGTGGCGCGTCGTTCGACCCGACAACACACACGCTGTACATTAACACAAACAACGTGCTGTACATCGCGCAGCTACGCCCCGGCGCGCGCGGGGGGTACGACTTTGCCGGCTACACCTACTTTAACGATAAGGACGGGTTCCCGGCCAACAAACCGCCCTGGGGGCATCTCACCGCGATCAACCTGAACACTGGAGAGTTCGTGTGGCGCGTGGCGCTGGGCGAGGAGCCCGCTCTGAAAGCGCGCGGGATCTCCCGAACCGGGACAGAGAACTTTGGCGGAACGATCGTCACCGCAGGCGGGCTTGTCTTCATCGGGGCTACCCGCGATGAGAAATTCCGGGCCTTCGATAAGGACACGGGCGCACTGCTCTGGGAATACCAGCTGCCCGCAGGGGGCTATGCCACTCCGTGCACGTACATGGTCAACGGCAAGCAGTACGTGGTGATCGCAGCCGGGGGCGGAGGCAAACTCCGCACGCGGACCGGCGATACGTTCATCGCCTTTGCCCTGCCCTGACCGTGGATCCGTGCGGAGTATCCCATACTCCCTGCCTCCGCCTCACGGTGCCCCATTTCACGTGAAACGTCGCGTGCGTCACATCACGGAACCTGCCTGCACGACGTTTCACGTGAAACGCCCCTGCACCACCGAGCAGGCCCGGCTGCGAGCCTCGCGCAGGGGAAATGTACGGGGCAACCGATCGCGCTGCAGATCCGGTGCCGGCGAAAGAGGCTCAGTGTACCGAAAGGTCCATCTTGCGCGCCAGAAATCTGGCCGACCGCTGCAACTCCTCAATGCCGTTCACGCCGTCCTCGATGGAAACCCACCCGTCGAAGCCAGCTGCACGCAGGATCTGAAAGATCCGATCGTAGTCAATCATGCCGGTCCCGATCTCACCGTGTATCAGCTGGGTGTAGTCTGTGATGCCCTCGGGACCGATCTGCGCCCCCGGCCGTGGCCGGCGATCAGAGGCGTGCATCGTCACCACACGCGTGGCGATGCGCTGGAGCAACTGGATGGGATCCTCGTTGGCCAGCAGGGTGTTGGATGGATCGAAGTTGACACCGAAGTGCGGACTGTCGATCTGTTCCACGATTTCGCAGAAGAGATCCATCTTCTGCGCGAACTCCGGGTACTCCCAGTAGTTGTCTTTGAAGTGGTTTTCCATCGTGAGTACCACGCCTCTCTCCGCGGCGAAAGGCAGCAACGCGGTAATACACTCCACCACCCACTGTACGCCCTGCTCTCGCGTGACCCCGGGGCGACGTTGCCCGGAAAGCACCCGGCAGGTGCGCCCGCCCAGCGCGGCAGCTACCGCAATCATCTGTCGCTGCTTTTCTACCTCGGCGCGACGGTGCTCCGGATCCGGAGACGTGAAATCCGGAGACGCGCAGAACATCGGCATTGCAAATCCTGCACGGTCCAGCGCCTCACGCACCCCGGCCAGATATCCGGGTTCAAAACTGTGCAGGAAACCCGGGTACATCTCCAGGCCGGTGACACCGCAGGGCTTCAACTCCCGGCCTGCCAGATCAATCCAATCAAAAACTGTCATGGTGCGATGGACGCACAGTGCATCCATGTAACACTTTGGAAAAGCCGCCAGACGCACGTGTCCTTACCTCCAGAAATCGTACCGGTATCTACACCCTGAAGGCAGGAAGTTCCTACCGCCACAACGTAGACGTTAGAAAAAGCTGGAGACAGGCGGAAATTCGAGTAATCGCACCCGTCGCGTGTCCGGCACCATCTGTGTACGCCAATGAAGTTGATTGACCTGTCACAACCCGTGTTCGATGCGGCGCCCAACTGCCCCGCGCACCCTCCGGTGCGCTCGGCCCCCACCATGCGGCACCCGCATGACCCGTGGCACTGGGAGACACTCACTCTGGCGAGTCACACCGGCAGTCATGTCGACGCGCCCCTGCACCGCATTCCCGAAGGGGCTTCCATCGATGCGATCCCGCTGGAGCAGTTTGTCGGACCGGCCTGTATTGCCGACCTGCGAGGCATCGCACCGCGCACCCGGATCACGCCGGATCTGTTGCAGGCCCGACTGCCCGATCACCCCCTGAATGACATCATTGTGCTTCTGGCTACTGGCTGGGGCGACCTGCGCGCGAAGAGTGATCTCTGGCTCTACCAGTCTCCCATGCTGACGCCAGAAGCTGCCCACTGGCTCGTGGCCCGGCGTATCCGGGGAGTGGGTATAGACCACTGGGGGATTGGCGGGTGGGACACGGACAACGATGCGGAGGTACATGCGATCCTGCTGGCGCAGGGCATCTGGATCGTGGAGGAACTGCGGTTTCCCCCGGAGGTCTTTGCGCTGCCGGCTCCACAGACTTTCATGGCGTTGCCCGTTCACCTGCGTGGTCACTCCGGCGCGTGGTGCCGGCCGGTTCTGATTGTTCGTGAGGCAGGATGATCCCTCCGAGCGGGACAGCCCCGGGGTCCTGTGAACCGATGAGACCAATTCGTTGAGACAACTGCAGGTTTTCTGTGTCAGAATAACGCAGAAGCATCCGTTCATGACAGGCAACGACCATGAGAGTACCTGCGATTGCTGTCCTGATGTTGCTGGTGCCGGTTGTTCTGTGGGCACCCGGTGGTACCTGCTCGGAGGCGGCCCGGGCGCAGTCGCGCCGTTCCAGAGAGCTCACAGGGGAGCAGATCTACCGGGCACAGTGCGCCTCCTGTCATGGGGTGAAGGGGGAGGGTACCCGACACTACCCGAAGCCGCTGACAGGCAATCAGACCGTCGAGCAGCTGGCCCGTTTCATTCATACCTCCATGCCTCCGGGCCCTCGCAAGTGCCCGGCTCCGGACGCGAAAAAGGTTGCCAGCTACATCTATCATGCCTTCTACTCCCCGATTGCTCAGGCCCGGGTCCGTCCGGCGCGCATTGAGCTGTCGCGTCTCACGGTGCGGCAGTACCGCAACACCGTCATGGATCTGATCGGCAGTTTCCGGGGCTCCATGCCATCGACAGACCAGCGGGGATTGCGTGCCCGCTACTATCAGACGAAGAGTAACGCGCGGCCGGTTCTGGAGCGGATCGACCCTGTCATTCACTTTGATTTCGGGACTACTGGAGCGATCCCGGAGCAGAATGACCCGTATCAGTTCACGATCCACTGGGAGGGCTCTCTGATCGCTCCTGAAACCGGAGAGTACGAGTTTATCCTGCGTACCGAGCATGCGGCTCAACTCTGGATCAACAACAGGCGGCGTCCTCTGATCGATGCGCTGGTCAAGTCCGGAAACGACAACGAATATCGTGGCACGATTTTCCTTGTTGGTGGGCGGGCTTACCCTCTTCGTCTGGAGTTTTCCAAGGGTGTGCAGGGGGTAGATGACCTGAGCAAGGTCAAGCAGAAGCCGCCGACCCGCGCAAGCCTCTCCTTGCAGTGGCGTCGCCCGAAGATGCCTGCGGAGGTGGTACCTCACCATTATCTGATGCCTGTTTCGGGCCCGGAGCTTTTCGCGCCTGCCACGCCCTTCCCACCTGATGACCGCAGTATCGGGTATGAGCGAGGCACCTCCGTGTCCAGGGAGTGGAACGAGGCGACGACAGAGGCAGCCTACGAGACTGCCAGCTATGTGGCCTCGCGTCTGTCGGAACTGGCTGGCGCTCCGGAGAACGCTCCGGATCGGAAAGAGCGTGTCCTGGCTTTCTGTCGCCGTTTTGTGGAACGCGCTTTTCGACGGCCGTTGACTCCGGAGCTGGAGGAGGTTTACGTTCAACGGCACTTCCGGAACACGTCGGATCTGGAGACGGCGACCAAACGGGTGGTGATCCTGACTCTGAAGTCGCCCCGGTTCCTTTTCCGTGAGATCGGCGGAGGGCAACCGGATGCGTTCGCGGTGGCCGAGCGGCTCTCTTTCGGTCTGTGGGACTCCTTGCCCGACGAACCCCTTCTGGAAGCGGCGCGTACCGGTCAGTTGAGCACGCGAGAGCAGGTCCTGCGGCAGGCGCAACGGATGGCCGCGGACCCGCGCGCATGGGCCAAGCTGCGGGATTTTCTGCTGCAATGGCTCAAGGTCGACCAGTATCCGGATCTTGCCAAGAACCCCAAACAGTTCCCGGAGTTCAACGACTCGGTGGCGGTAGATCTGCGCAACGCGCTGGAGCTGTTTCTGGAGCAGGTTGTGTGGCGGGGCAGTTCCAGTTTCCGCGACCTGTTGCTGACGGATAAAGTGCCTCTGAACGGGCGTCTGGCGAAGATTTATGGCGTGTCGCTGGCTCCAGAGAGCGATTTCCAGACAGTTGCTCTGGATCCGGGGGAGCGCGCCGGTGTGCTGACGCATCCGTACCTCATGGCGAGCTTCGCGTACTTCGATAGCTCGTCCCCGATCCACAGAGGCGTGCTGATCAGCCGCAGCATGCTGGGACGCGTCCTGCAACCCCCGCCTGTGGCGGTTGCGCCTGTCCCGGCGGACCTGCATCCAAAGCTGACGACACGGCAGCGTGTGGCGTTGCAGACAAAGCCGGCGGCCTGCATGTCCTGTCACGACATGATCAATTCGCTGGGTTTCACGCTGGAGAAGTTCGACGCTATCGGGCGCTTCAGAACGACCGAGAAGAACCTGCCGATCGACGATAGTGGCGCCTACAAATCGCGTTCTGGAACGACGGTCGCGTTCTCCGGGGCCCGGTCTCTGGCGCAGTTTCTGGCAGAGAGTGATGAGAGCCACACGGCGTTTGTGGAAAAGCTGTTCCATTATCTGATCAAGCAACCGATCCGCGCTTATGGTCCCACGACGCTTCAGAACCTGATCCGTTCTTTCCAGAAGCATGGCCTGAACATTCGTCAGCAGATGATCGAGACCGTTGTAGAGGCCGCGTTTGAGGGCCGTGCCGGGCCATCTCCCGCACTGGCCCGGAGCAAAGAAGCAGGGGGCACATCCTGAGCCCCGCGTACGTATTTTCTGGTATATTTGTTCGTAACTGGTTTTCAGAGGAGGTCGACCCGTGTCCTACAATACCCGGCGCGAGTTCCTGCGTAATCTGGGGATCAGCGCGGCAGCGCTCCCCTTTGTCACCAATCTGCCCTGTCTTGCGGCTCCGGGCGCGACCGCGCGCAAGCGGCGCCTGATCATTATGTTCAGTCCGGATGGTGTGGTGCCGAACACTTTCTGGCCCGATGAGGAAGGTACGTCGTTCACCCTCAAGGAGAGCCTGAAGCCACTGGAGCCGTTCAAGAACCGCACGCTCATTCTGCATGGCGTGTGTGACAAGGTGCGGGGTGATGGCGATAACCACATGCGCGGGATCGGGTGCCTGCTGACCGGCATTGAGCTCTTCCCCGGCAACATTCAGGGGGGGTCCGATACCCCGGCGGGGTGGGCCAGTGGCATTTCTATCGATCAGGAGATCAAGAATTTCCTGCAGAAGGATCCGGCGACTCGCACCCGCTTCGGTTCGCTGGAGTTCGGAGTTCTGGTTCCAGAGCGAGCTGACACGTGGACCCGCATGTGCTATGCCGGCCCCAACAAGCCGGTCGCGCCCATCGACAACCCTTATCAGATGTTTCAGAAGCTCTACGGGCGCGTCAAGGATCAGGAAAACCTCAAGAGTGTCCTGGATGAGCTCCATGAGGACCTGAAGAAGATCCGTCTGCATGTTGGCGTTCAGGACCGGCAGATCCTGGATGAGCACGCGACGCTGGTGCGTGAGATGGAGCAGGAGTTGCGCGCGGCAGAAGCCCGAAAGGCCGGGCATCGCGTTCCGGTTCTGGAGCCCGGAGTCCGTGAGGACAACGACAACATGCCACAGATCAGCAAGATGCAGATCGACCTGCTGGTTCACAGTTTTGCGGCGGACTTCGCGCGTGTGGCGACCCTGCAGTACACGAACTCCGTGGGTCAGGCACGGATGCGATGGCTCGGGATACAGGAAGGACAGCATGACCTGTCGCATGAGCCGGACAGCAATGCAGACGCGCAGGACAAGCTGACCCGGATCAATCGCTGGTACTGCGAGCAGCTGGCGTACCTTGCCCGGCGGCTGGCGGAGACCCGTGAGCCGGACGGCCAGGGCAGTCTTCTGGACAATACCCTGATCGTCTGGACCAACGAGCTGGGTCAGGGGAACACGCACACACTGGACAACATTCCGTTCGTGCTGGTTGGCAACGGTCTCGGTTTTCGTATGGGGCGCTCGCTCAAGTATCCGCGGGTAGCGCACAATCGCCTGCTGATTTCTCTGGCGCACGGCTTTGGCCACTACATCAAGCGTTTTGGCAACCCGGATTACTGCGGCGATGGTCCCCTGTCGAACCTGACCTGAGTTCGATAACAGGATGCGGCGATGTACCGGCCGGAGGTTCCCTGCCTCCGGCCGGCGTGTTTTGCCGTTGCCTGCGTTCCTGCTGTCACATTCTGGCGGGGCGTTCCTGCAACACGGCAGTCAGCGTAAGTTCAGTGCCATTCCGCCATACCTGCAGCACCAGTCGATCGCCGACTTTCGCTTGCTGGACCATGGTTTGCAGGTCTTCCGCGGTACTGATTGCTTTCCCGTTGACGCTACGGATCACATCGAGCTCTCGCAACCCCGCTGCCGCTGCCGGGCTGTTCGCTGCAACCGCGGCAACAATGACGCCCTTCACCTCCATCGGGATGTTGAGGTACTGGCGTGCGAAATCAGTCAGGGTCTCGAAGCCAATGCCGAGCCATGGCCGGGCAATTCTACCCCGTTCAATGAGTTGCGCTACGACCTCGCGTACGATGTTGGACGGAATGGCAAATCCGATCCCGATGTTGCCTCCATTGGGCGAGAGGATGAACGTGTTGATGCCGATCAGGCGGCCTTTGATGTCTGCCAGAGCGCCCCCGGAGTTGCCACGATTGATTGCCGCATCGGTCTGGATTACGGGGCCGAACGAGCGGTTGATCTTCCCTTCCTTTCGAACAGCGCTCACAATTCCTGCGGTGACCGTGGTCCCGACTCCCAGCGGGTTGCCGACTGCGATGACCCATTCGCCCACGCGCACGTTGTTGGAGTCGGCCAGTACTGCTGCCGGCAGGTTCTTCTGGTCCACTTTGACGATCGCCAGATCCGTGGATGGATCGGTGCCGAGAACACGTCCTTCCAGACGTCGGCCGTCATGCAGGGTGACCAGGATCCGGGTTGCGTCTTCTACCACGTGGTTATTGGTGACGATGTAGCCATCCGGGTTGAGAATGACTCCACTGCCCGAGCCACGCGGGACGATCATTTCTTCCTGGATGACTCCGGGGAAGTCGGTCATTCCGTACTGCCATCGAGGGCGATACGCAGTGTCGATGGTCACCACTGCAGGCTCGATTCGCGCTGCTGCCTCGGCAATGGGCCCCGGGTTGGCATTGGGTGACGCGTCTACTGTCACCGGGATGACTGACACTTCACGACGCAGGTTCTGCGCTGGAAGTGGAAGCGTTCCCTGCATCCGGCATCCCTGCCCGGAGAGAAAACCCACGCAGGCCGTGAGCAGAAGCAAGCTTATAAACACAGGTCTGGAATTCATCGGGTCCCTCTTTTCTGCGTGTTCGCAACGGTCTGGATTGCAGGATGTTTTCATTCTACCCCAATGCGCCTCTGACTCCGGGACAGCCGTGGCTTCCCGGTTGTGGCGCGCGGCCCCTTTCCCTGCACTACCGGCGCTGGCTTCCGGCAAATTGCATCTGGCAGGCAATCTCTGCGCACTCTTGTTCGTAGATCAGATCGAGAGGTGCCGGTGCGTTGACAGGTTATGACGGATGAAGGTATACTTGACTCAATTTGTGAAAAAGATTACGAACCCGGAGCGAAATCCCCGTTTGTTTCCTTCCGAGCAGGAGCGATGCGGCGCCGAGCAGGCGGTTGCAGAGCCAGTTCATGCTGGCTCCTGTGCCGGCGCTCGCCCGGAGTCTTTCCATCTCCCCGTCGGGCGCGCGAAGGCGCATTATGTTCGCTCGATGTTCGCCTGTATTGCCTCGCGTTATGACCTGCTCAATACGATACTCAGCTTCAATCAGCACCATGCATGGCGCCGCCTCACGGTGAAGCTTTTGCGCGTGCAACCGGGTCAGCTCTGTCTGGATGTTTGCACCGGTACCGGCGATTTTGCGATCGAGCTGGCGCGGGCTACAGGCGCTCAGGGGCGTGTGATAGGAGCAGACTTCTGTGAGCCAATGATCCGCAGCGGGCAGAGCAAAGTACGCCGGCAGACCGGAGGAGTCGTTCGCATGACGGTTGCCGATGCGGAATGTCTGCCCTACGCGAGTGGTCTTTTTGATGTTGTGACTGTTGGGTTTGGAGTACGCAACGTGGTGGATCTGGAGAAAGCGGTTGCGGAGATGGTCAGGGTGGTGAAACCCGGGGGGCGCGTGGGCATTCTGGAATTCAATCGCCCACCTGCTGTCTGGTACCGGCCTTTCGTCGACTTTTACCTGTTTCAGGTGCTTCCTCGCGTTGGCGGGTTGTTCGGTCGCCGCGATGCTTACACGTATCTTCCGGAGTCGATGAAGTCTTTTGTCTCCCGCGAGGAGCTTGCGGCCTGCATGACCCGTGCCGGTCTTGACGACATACAGATCTACGATCTTAACTTCGGCACCGTATGCATTCACACCGGTGTTAAGAGAATGGAGCCGCGCTTATGAGCCACACAACCCACCCCGCGGCTACCGGCAGGCCAGTGGCGCCCCGTGAGCCTTCCCGACGCGCGATCGCTTTTCTGGAGTATGTGCGCCCCGATCTGGAGGCGATTGAGGATCGGTTGAACACTGAGCTGGGCTCGGACGTCCGGTCCGTGTACGATCTTTCCCGCTACGTGCTGCATGCTGGCGGGAAACGCTTGCGACCGGCCATGGTGGCCCTGTCCGCTCGCGCTGTCAACGCGGACCCGGATGCCGCGCGTATTGCCACGGTGGGTGCCGCGGTCGAGCTGGTGCACATGGCCACCCTGATCCACGACGACGTGGTGGACAACACAGCGACGCGTCGTGGCAAACCGACGGCCAATGCGGTGTTTGGCAACGGGGTAGCTGTCCTCTGTGGCGACTACATTCTGGCCCGGGCCATGCGTTTGCTGGCCGTGGATGGCGATCTGCGCGTTATTCGCACGGTCTCCGACATCACCATTGAGATGAGTGAGGGTGAGGTGATGGAGATCGCCGCGACGGGCCGCAGCACGCTTTCGCTTGCGGAATATCTGGAAATCCTCCGGAAGAAAACTGCCACTTTCGTAGAGGGGTGCTGCCGGTGTGGCGCTATTCTGGGCAACGCAGAAGAGCCGATAGAGAGCTGCCTCGCGCAGTATGGCTATCACCTCGGTATGGCTTTTCAGCTGGCCGATGACCTGCTGGACTATATCGGGGATCCGCATATCACGGGGAAACCGTGTGGCAGTGATCTGAGAGAGGGGCGGGCTACCATGCCCTTCTTGCTTGCTCTGGACCGGGCAGGACGTCAGGAGAGGGAGCAGCTGATCGCCGCGTTTGGAAATCCGGAACTCCCGGATCAGGAGTTTGTTGCGGTCCGGGATATTCTGTCCCGTTACGGGACGTTTGACCAGACCCGGGACACAGCACGCCAGCATGTCGAGAAAGCATCGGAGGCTCTGTGCTTGCTCCCCCCGTCGATGGCACGCGACTGCTTTTCTCTTCTGACAGAGTATGTGGTTGAACGCGATCGATAGGCCGTGCGGGGTATGCGCGTGGGAGTCAGGCATACGAGTGGAGGCCTGCGGGATCATGCAGGGAGAACCGGCATATGCAGTGCGCTGTTGCGCTCAGTTGCCAGACACAGGTGCGTGAGGCCGTTAAAGAGCTGTCGGCGAGCATTCGCAGGCAGCTCGTTCGCAGTGTGGATCTTCTGCTGGTTTTCTTCACGCCCGAGTATCATGCGGCGATTGAGAAACTCAGTTTTGCTCTGCGGCACAGCCTGAAGCCACGCGTCCTGCTGGGATGTACTGGCGAAGGGATCATTGCCGGGGACCGTGAGCTGGAGGGCACTCCATCTATTGCCGTGCTGGCGGCCAGCCTCCCGGGAGTAGCGCTCTTTCCGTTCGCGATCCCCATTGCGGACTGGGAGTCGCTGCTGTCCGATGCACACGGATCCCGGATCCGGCAACGTGTCGGCAGTGTGTCGCCTGATCCTGACGAGACCCGGGCTTTTGTTCTTCTGGCCGATCCGTTCTCCACGCCTGCTGTGGAGTGGTTACAAGCGCTGGATCACGCTTTTCCCGGCATACCGGCTGTCGGGGGTATGGCCAGTGGCGGTGTGCATCCCGGTGACAACCGTCTGATTGTACAGGAAGAGATCATAGAAGACGGTGCGATTGGCGTTCGGGTCGCCGGTCCTGTACGTGTGGACACGGTAGTCAGTCAGGGATGTCGCCCGATCGGTGATCCTCTGCTGGTGACCGGTGCCGAGGGGAACCTGATCCTGACGCTGGGTGGCAGACCCGGTCTTGATGTGGTTCGGGAGCAGATCGAACGACTCCGCCCCGAGGAGCAGATGCTGGTGCTGGACGGTCTTTTTCTCGGGATCGTGATCAACGAGTACCAGCACGCTTTTGAACGCGGGGACTTTCTGGTACGTCACGTGCTGGGTGTCGACCAGAACACAGGCGCGATCGCGATTGGCGACAACGTGCGTGCCGGACAGACCGTGCAGCTTCATGTACGTGATGCGGTGATGGCGGACAGAGATCTTCGCGCGCAGATGGCACTCGCCGCCCGCGATGAGACCGCTCCTCTGGGCGGCCTGATCTTCAGTTGCAATGGGCGCGGCTCACGTCTGTTTGACGTTCCGCATCACGACATTGGTTGTGTGCTGGAAGCGGTTCCGGAGACTCCCATTGCCGGTTTTTTTGCCGCAGGGGAACTGGGACCTGCCGGTGGCAGGAACTTCGTGCATGGCAATACGGCCTGTGTTGCCCTGTTTCGCCCGATCTGATCTCCTGTGTCTCTACGCGGCGAGCGCCTGCTGCACAAGCGCAGGAATATCGGAGAGAGCGTCTGCTACCGGTACCCCGACAGATTGCAACGCGGCGACTTTGGCCTGTGGTGTGCCACTGCTACCGGAGATGATTGCTCCGGCGTGTCCCATGCGTTTCCCGGGAGGGGCGCTCCTTCCCCCGATGAACCCGATCACGGGTTTGGTCATGGTGCGGATGTATTCCGCGCTCGCCTCCTCATCACTCCCCCCGATCTCCCCCACCAGCACGACCACCCTGGTCTGCGGGTCGGCCTCGAACAGAGGCAGGATGTCCACGAATGTGGAGCCGATCATGGGATCACCTCCGATCCCCACGCCGGTCGATTGCCCTATTCCCATTCGTGTCAGGCTATCGGCGATTTCGTAGGTCAGCGTGCCACTGCGTGACACGATGCCGACCGGCCCGGGAGTGAAGATATCCCCCGGGATGATGCCGATCTTGCTCTTGCCGGGGGAGATGACTCCGGGGCAGTTCGGTCCGATCAGGCGCACGTTCGGGTAGCGCTCCAGAGCGGCGTTGACCACAATCATGTCGTGGGTAGGAATGCCTTCGGTGATGCAGACGATCAGCTGGATGCCTGCTGCGGCTGCTTCCAGAATTGAGTCAGCGGCATTCAGGCGCGCCGGGACAAAGATCACGGACGCGTTGGCGCCAGTCTCTCTCACGGCGTCGCGCACAGTGTTGAACACCGGCACTCCCTGCGTTATCTGCCCACCTTTTCCCGGTGTGACGCCGGCAACGACCCGGGTGCCGTAAGCGAGCATCTGCGCGGTATGGAAGCTACCATCCCGGCCGGTGATTCCCTGCACAACGACCCGGGTGTTCTCATCGACAAGAATGCTCATTGGATCTTATTCACTCCCCGGGGCCTGTGGCCTGCAATCTACGGAGGCCACAGGCGCCCGCGTTTTTCTATTTATCCTGCAGCGCAACGACTCCGGGCAACGGCCGTCCTTCCAGAAATTCCAGAGAGGCGCCTCCTCCCGTGGAGACATGGGTCATTTTTTCTGCAAAACCGAGCTTCTGTACGGCTGCAGCCGAGTCGCCTCCGCCAATCACAGTGATCGCGCCGGAATCGGCCAGTGCCTGCGCCACAGCCCGGGTTCCTTCTGCGAATCGATCGAACTCGAAGATGCCCATGGGCCCATTCCAGACGACTGTGCCGGCTCCACGGATCACTTCCGCGAACTTTGCGCGTGTTTCCGGGCCGATATCCACTCCCTGCCACTCTGCAGGTATTTCGGTTACCGGAACGACCCGGGTTTCACAGGCATCCGGGCCGACCTGAAAGGGATCCGCAGAGGACACGACCACGTCCTGTGGTAACAGGAGCCTGTCGCCGGCTTTCGCCATGACTTCGCGACAGAACTCCAGACTGGTCTCATCCAGCAAGGATTGGCCGATTTCGTAGCCTCTGGCCTTGAAGAAGGTGTAGGCCATTCCTCCACCGATGATCAGGGTATCCACCCGTGTCAGGAGGTTCTCGATCACCCGGATCTTGTCTTTGACCTTGGCGCCACCGAGTATGGCGATCAGAGGGCGTTTCGGGCTTTCGAGGACGCTTCCGAGGTACTCCAGCTCTTTCTGCATGAGGTATCCGGCTACACCGGGCAGGATGCGCGCCACGCCTTCTGTTGACGCATGTGCCCGATGTGCGGTGCCGAACGCATCGTTGACGTAGATTTCCGCCAGCGCGGCCAGTTGCCGGGCGAACTCTTCGTCGTTCTTCTCTTCCTCGGAGTGGAAACGCACATTTTCGAGCAGGACGACCTCCCCGTTTTCCATGGCCTGTACCTGCTGCTGGATTTCGGGTCCGACGCAATCCGGGAGCAATCGCACGGGTCTGCCCAGCAGTTCTGAGAGTCTTTGCGCAACCGGGGCGAGGGTGTATTGCGGGGTGACTCCTTTTGGCCTTCCCAGGTGCGAGACCAGTATCACCCTTGCGCCACGTTCTGCGAGCGTCTTCACGGTTGGCAGGGCCGCCACAATGCGTGTGTCATCTGTGATCTGCCCCTGTTCGTCCTGTGGCACATTGAAGTCCACCCGCACCAGAACGCGCTTGCCGGACACGTCGATATCATCAATGGTCTTCTTGTTCATCTTCCAATCCTTCCCACGAAAACGCCAGATGTCTGCCGGGGAGCGTTGCGCGCTTTCCCCGGCCCGTCCATCTGGCGTCAGGAGACATCGAGACTATAGCCCTCTATCTCCGAGGAACTTCAGGAGATCGGCAACGCGACAGGAGTATCCCCACTCGTTGTCATACCAGGCGACTACCTTGACCAGGTTGCCTCCAACCGCCACCGTGTCGATCGCCGAGTAGATGGAAGAGTGCGGGTTGCCCCGCAGGTCTGTGGAGACCAGAGGAAGCTCAGTGTACTCCAGAATGCCCTTCAGTGGGCCTTCTGCGTACTCCTTGACCGCCGCGTTGACTTCATCTGTGGTGACGTCCCGAGACAGCAAGGCCGTGAAGTCCACAACGGAGACAGTGGGAGTGGGTACCCGGAAGGCCATCCCATGGAACTTCCCATTCAGATCCGGGATCACCTTGCCGACCGCTTTTGCGGCACCGGTGGAAGAGGGGACAATGTTCTGCGCCGCGCCCCGAGCATCGCGCAGGTCCTTGGCAGCGGTGTCCAGCAATTTCTGCGACCCCGTGTATGCATGCACGGTCGTCAGCAGGCCTTTTTCGATCCCGAAGCGCTCGTGGAGCACTCTGGCGACCGGTGCGAGCCCGTTTGTGGTGCAGGAGGCGTTGGAAATCACGTGATGCTTCGCCGGATCGTACATGTGCTCATTGACCCCGAGCACCACTGTCAGGTCCTCATTCTTGGCCGGGGCCGAGATAACGACTTTTTTCACGCCGTGCTCGCGATGTGCTACCGCCTTTGTCGCATCGGTGAACAGGCCGGTGCTCTCCACCACGATGTCGACGCCAACGCTATCCCAGGGAATGTCGGCCGGGTTGCGCTCACTGAATACTCTGATAACCTCGCCATTGACGATGAAATCGTTCTCGCGCACCTCGACACTTCCCCTGAACGGACCATACGTCGAGTCCCACCGGAACAGATGGGCGTTGGTTTCCGAGTCGGTCAGGTCGTTGACGGCGACTACGTCTACCTCTCTGTCATAACGCTCGAGGATGGCCCGCAGGGTCAGGCGACCGATGCGTCCAAAACCGTTGATGCCTACGCGGACTGCCATAATAAGGTATCCTCCTCATAGAGTTTGCCTGTGCAGAAACCCGTTGATATCCGGGCACGTGGATCCCCCGCGCCTGTGTCACCCCGGGGAGAGCGGCAGCGTTTGCCCGATTGTAGCACTTTTATTTCGAGAGCGTCAATGGCCCGACAGAGGGCATCCGCGCGACAGGTTGCTGCAGGGAAACGCAATGCGAATCCGCATCGCTCTGCAGTATCTCATTGTGGTATCGGACTGCCCTTCATATGCACAGCGGACGTGAGACCTGTTTGATATGGCGCATCCAGAAGACCTGCAGAAAACCAGACACATACGTTATCCCCTCAGCAAGAGAAACAGATCCGTTCACGCGCCCCGGGTTGTCAGGATCCAGATTGTTAATCTGCATCATCTGTTCTTCTGGGGAGTCGCGCTCTATCTTCTGCTCTCACTCGTTCACCGGCTCACCGGCCCGTTGCTCCTGTTTGCCACGGGAATGTTTATGGCAGTTATCCTGGATCCGATCATTCGCTGGTTGACCCGACGTGGCTTCCGGCGCGGTTTCGCCGTCACTGCCCTCGCTCTGCTGCTGATCCTGACCACCATTCTGGCCGCTACTTTTGCGTTGCCTCCGTTGATCGAGCAGGTGAACGCGTTTGCGGCAGCAGCCCCCACGCAGGCCCGACGTTTGCAGGAGCGCATGGATGATCTGGTGGAGCGGTACCCGTTTCTACGGCAGCAGATCCAGAGTAACGACGTTGCGTCCAGCATTGCGAGCTGGGGACAGCAACTTGTCGTGCAGATCGGCCAGTTCTGGAGAGCCCTTGTCGGCATCCTGTTTGGCACCTTGCTGCTTTTTTTCACCACGCTGTATACTCTGGCTTCTCCAAAGCCATTGCTGCGCGGGCTGCTGGGGGTGTTTCCCGGGCGTTACCGGTTCATGACCCGTCGCATTGTTGTCCGACTGGTGCGACAGTATCAGGCGTGGACCCGTGCGATCCTGCTGCTCATGCTGATTGTCGGGCTCTCCGCCGGGATAGGACTGCAGGCGCTCGGCATAGAAAACGCGCTGGTTTTCGGTGTGATTGCGGGTCTGGGAGAAGCGATCCCTGTCATTGGTCCCCTGCTGTCCGCACTTCCTCCGATCATCACGACACTGGCCGTGGACCCTGCGCGCGCTGCATGGGTCGCAGCCCTCTTTGCGGGCATTCAGTTTCTGGAGAATTACATTCTGGTACCGCGCATCATGGGCTCGGTACTGCACCTGCATCCGGTCTCGATCCTTTTCGCGGCGGTGACGCTCGGCATCCTGCTGGGGCCGCCCGCAGTTCTTTTTGCTGCCCCTCTGTGCGTTACCATCCGGGTGATTTACGAGGAGTGGTGTCGTCACCACTATTTCGCTATCTCTTCGCACACGGTGATGGACTCCCCGGGATCTACCGAGGTATGATCCGGGCTAGCACGCGTGAGAAGAAACACGTTCTGCTTACGAAGACTCTATCGTGGACTGTTGTCAGGGGAGGCTACTCCCGGTAATTGACATTATCAATAGATTACCTGCCTGCAGACATCTACCCCACAACCATCATCAGGAGAGGCCCATGGTTACTGAGAACACCACACCCACGGAAGCAGAGAGCCTGACGGTCACCGAAGCAGCACGTCGCCTCAACGTGTCCGAGAGAACGGTCTACAGGATGCTCCAGTCCGGGAAAATCCAGCGCGCCAGCATGTCTGACAATCGTCGGACATACGTTATATTAAACAACGATCTGAGCCTCAAAGGATCTCGGGATCAACCGACAAAGACAGACACCTTGTCAGATATGACGTCTCTACAAACGATGAAGGCGGAACTGGAGGAGAAAAGCAGGATTATTGGCCAGTTGATCGAAAATCAACGCGACATGCTGCAGACGATCCAGCAGCTCCAGCTGCAGCTGAGCGAGCTGGCACGGTGGATCCTCACTCAGCAGAAGGATAATCAGGAGAAACAGGGGAACGCTAGCGCTACACCACAGAATTCAAGCTCTCAGACACGGGAGTTACTCCGGCGATGGTTTCGCCTTTAGAAGGCTCGCGCAACCGGGAAGCGCCCCGACATCTTCCATTTGACGGAGAGAAGCCCGTTACAGAACAAGCACTCTCTTTTCGTTGACAACAGCAGAGGCCATTTTCAGGATGAATGTTTTTCGTGAGGCTTTTCGAGGCCCCGCTCGTGAGCAGACTTTTACGCGGATCAAAACCGCCGTGGTGTTCCTCGCGGGCACAGTCACAGCGGTCAGCATGTCAGTCACCGGTATCGGGGCGCAGGTTGCTATGGCGCCCATGTTGAGCTGGATGCTGGGCTTCAAGCCGGATAAAGCGCAGGCTATCGCCACACGCTACGCGCTGTTTGTGTCCTCGGGGGCGGTGATCGGGATCCTGATGCGGAATATAGAACCCGATGCCTATTTTCTCAGGGGCCTGATCCTCATGCTCTGCGCCACTCTGGGTGCTATGCTAGCGGCGCCCCTGGCGCCCAGGCCGGACATGCTCGCACGGCGTCAGTTGTTACAGACGATCGGGATGGGGGTCGCACTTTTTACGCTGTTGCAGGCACTCCGCATCAGTGCATTGCACCCGTCAATCGCCCTGGCGCAGTGGGATCAGCTCTGGCAACTCGGATTGATCGGTCTGGCCACGGGGACCCTGACGCAAGCGATGGGACTGGCCAGCGGGATCCTCATGGTGCCGGGTGTGTACTTCGTTTCCGGGCTGTCTGTGCACCACAGCGTGGCCCTCTCTACCTACGTCATCCTGCTTGCCTTGCCTCTTCCGGTGTACAGCTATGCCCGGCAGGGGTTGACAGCATCCGAGTATAGCAATCCTGCTGCCCTCGGAGGAGTTCTCGGGGGACTGACCGGAGGTTACCTGCTCGGTTCTATTCCGGAGAAAGGGGTCCTGATTGTCTTCGCTCTCATGGCGATGTTTTTCTGCGCCCGGGAAGTAGCCCGGATCGCTGCAGAGCGCAGCGCAGACCGCGCGCGGGTCCTCTGAACAGTATGGTTCCTCATTCGATCAGGCGCCATGCAACGCGTCTATCAGCAGTCGAGATAGTCTGGCGATGGCTACCAGTCCTGAATTCTCCGGCGTCCAGAGCGTATCACGTAACTTCTGGCAGAACAGCGCCAGCGCGTAACGCCTGCCATCCGGCGCAGTGACAATTCCTGCGTCGTTGCGCACCGAGTCTATAGCACCGGTTTTGCCGGCATATTTCCAGTCGGCAGGCAGGAAGCGGGGGATGCCGTCCCGGTATTGTTGCTCCTGCAGGAAATACAGGAGGTCGGCACTTGTTGCGCTGTCTCCCACTCTGCCTTCTGCGATCTCAGTGAGCAGGCGCAGTGTCTCAAGTGGTGTTGTGACACCGAAACCGTATCGCGCACTCAGCAGTGAGGGTTGCTCCCGGGAGAACGCTTTGCGATTGATCGTGGTGCGCGCGAGCCCGAGAGAACGCATCCTCCGGTTGATCGCCTCGACGCCAAATCGTTCAACGATGAGATTGGTCGCTGTGTTGTCGGAGACTACCATCATTAACGTGCACAGGTCGCGTACGCTCAGGACCAGGCCATCGCTCAGGACCTTCAATACGCCGGAGCCCCCCACTTTTTCCTGTGCGGTGAGCGCTACCGGTTCCTGCCACGATGCCGTGCCTTCCCGCACACACAGCGCAACGTGGATCAGGATCGGCAGTTTGATAATGCTGGCCGTCATCACCATGCGATCGGCACGGTAGGACAGCATACGCCCTGTCTGCAGGTTCCTGGCAGCCAGGCAGACCTCCCCGCCCATGTCGCGCTCGATTTCGGCGATCTGTGCAAGGATCGCGGAGTGGCTTCCCTGCTGTTTCAGGACGCGCCTGACGTTCATGCCCGTTCCTCCTGTGACAGGCCAGTTCCAAGCGCCATGAAATCGGAAACCCGGTCCAGATCCGTTGCCAGAGTAGCATCCGTACTGACCAGCGCCCTGGCCGGTACACCGAGTAACCCGGAGACTCGTTTTTCCAGATAGGAGAGAGGAAGCCATTTCGGAGAGACCAGGACGGAGAGCAGCAGGCGTACCATGGTTTCGACTCCCAGCTTGCCCGCGAGACGCAAAATGCTCTTCCTTGCCGCGTACGTTTCTGAGAGCAGATCACGCACGTTGATCAGGGCCTCCGGGCGCACGAGCATCAGGTTGCCCCCTGTGAAATACCCTTCTTTCGTGCGTAATGCCGTACGACGGATCCCCGGGTATCTCTCATAGCATATGCGGATCGGCACAACAGGCCAGACCAGCGCACTGCCCTCTTCTTTCATCAGGTTCATTGCCGGTTGAAGGAAACCGCGCACGGAGTCTCCTGTCAGGAACGGCAGATCGGATGTTGTTATCAACGCATAACGGGCTTCACGCAGGGCAGAAAGACCGGCCAGCACGTTGGAAACAAAACTCCCCTGATCCGGTACACGCTCGAACCGGTTATCTTCCGGGACGTCGCCTACGACAAGCACCCGACAGATCGAACCTGATTCCTGTAACGCGTCCAGCACCCGTGTCAGCAGAGTTCTGCCGTGAATCTGGATCAGGGCACGGCGAGACTGCCCGGTCAACGCCTCCAGTTCCGGACCGGCAGTGCCACCGGCCAGAACAATGGCGGGTAGCGCATCGTCGTCACTCACTCGAGTCAGTCTCCACCCGGGGGAGCGATTCCTGCCGGGTCAGCGTGCGTGCCACATACACTCGCGGGTGCCTCTTTCGCAGGAGTTCTGCAATACGTTCTGCGCTGCTCGCGTCGGGCGCCACACCGTACAGCGCGGAACCGCTGCCGCACAGGCGTACAGTCAACGCTCCAGCCATCATCAATTCGTCACTGAGCCATGCCAGACGAGGAAAGTGGCGAAAGACAACCAGTTCGAAATCGTTGCATTGAAAGGCAATCAGACGGTCGCGGTCGCCACTGCGGAGCGCTTCTTCCATACGGCGCGTGCCCCGATGCGATACACGGTCTGGCACACGGTCCAGTTGCTCGTAGGCCCATCCGGTCGAAACACTCTCTTCGGGCTTTACCACAACCAGATGGAGCGGTGGAATATCCGGCAGGGGTGTCAGCTCCTCCCCTCGCCCCCGGGCGACCACTGTGCCGCCATAAAGGAAGAAAGGCACATCTGCTCCGAGACAGGCGGCCAGTTCGTGCAACTGCACGGGCTCCAGTCCCAGCTCCAGAAGGGCGTTCACACCAATCAGTGCGGCGGCAGCGTTACTGCTGCCTCCTCCCAGCCCGGCCTGCACGGGAATGCGCTTGATCAGGCGTATGGAAACCCCTGTCGCAGGATGGGCATGCCCGGCCTCCATGGCAGCCCGTACCGCACGCACGGCCAGGTTTGTATCGTCCAGTGGAATCGGATCACCAGAGACAGATTCGCACTGGAAACGTACCCCGGGCTCGGCCTCACGTATCAGTTGCAATGTGTCATGTAACGAGATAGCCTGCAGCACTGACGCAATGCTGTGATACCCGTCAGCACGCTTGCTGAACACGTCCAGAGTCAGATTGATCTTGGCGCAGGAGCGTAGAGTTATCGACCGCATGAACCACTGCACCTATGGTATCAGGAAACGTGTGATATCCGGGGCTTTGCCTGCAACCGACCGGGCCACGAAGAGACGGAACGGGATCCTGATGGATTGCGCGGGCGCCAGCGCGGTCCCTGCAGGGGGTCCGTAGCACTCGCCCCAGAGCACGGGGCACGGCACGAAGTCCCCCAGAGGAGATGCACGCCAGCTCCACTCCGGCAACGGTGGTGTGGCCGCCCAAGTCAACCCGTAGGAGAGATCCGGGAGTTCTACAGTACTCGCCCGCACCTCCGCAGACACGGTAGCAGGCTTCAGTGGCACTGGCGTCGCAGAACCGTCCGCTTTGATACCGGAGATTTCCGTAGCACGAAACAGACGGGGGAGACGCACACAGTGGAGACGCACCGGCCGGGCCGCCATGAGGTGAACATGGCCGTCGATCGCTGAAGTACCTGCTCGAAGTTCCAGATGGATCTCCACACGCCACCGGGAACCCATGGTGCCTTTCAGCAGCAATCGGCTCACTGCTTTTTCCCGGGTCGTCAGGGCATCACGCCACCGAAACGCCTCCCACCAGGGTATCTGTCCCTCCTCTCCCGACAGGACCTCAAGTAGAGGAAGAGCGTGCGCCACGGTCCTCCATCCCGCACGCTCCCTCAGCGCCAGTAAGAGCAACGGAGTCTGCATAGAGTCACCGGCAAGAAACCGCAGCTGGATCCGATCGTTGTAGATGCAGGCGTCTCTTCCCCGGCCGATTGCACGAGGTTCTCCATCGGGCGCAACGGACACCGATCTGCTCCCCGGTACCGTGGTCAATCTTGGAATGACAGTGATCGCGGCCTGACCGGTGAGCACACGCATGGCGCTGGCGTCACCTGCCGGGCGTCTCACGTGCGGGTCTGTACGTTCCAGCAGAACGGCAGCAGCCATAATCCCCTGCATGTCGGAGGGCAGGAGACGCCAGCGGTATGCGACAGCCTGTTGCGGCTCCAGCCCGGGCAATACCGGTTGCGTGTCACCAGCCGTATATTCCAGGCCACTCATAGCGAAGCAACGAAGACGGAGATGATTTGCCGGGAGAGAGGCCTGCCCGATATTACGCACCACACACAACAGTGTTACCGGTTG
>JANWZQ010000133.1 GCA_025054835.1 Chthonomonadaceae bacterium | reverse complement strand
CTTCGCCCGCGTTCTCCCTGCACTGGAAGGCCCTGATCTGACAGATGCTGAGGTAAAAGCCCTGCTTCAGGAGAGTCGGGCTGAGGGCTCGGTAGAGATAATGCCCTCTGTGGAGACCTTTCTGCACGCCTATCTGCTCACGCTGCCGAACGTGCACTTTGTCGGGCACACGCATCCAACCGCGGTCAATGCGATCCTCTGTTCGGTGCGGGCACGCGAGGCGATTTCCGGGCGTCTTTTCCCTGATGAGATCGTCTGTTGTGGAATAGCCCCCTGTTTCGTGGAGTACACGGATCCCGGTATCCCGCTGGCCCGATTGCTCCGGCAACGGGTAGAAGAGTTCCGCATAGAACGCGGGGAGTACCCGAGGGTCATTCTGATGCAGAACCACGGTCTGATTGCTGTGGGAAAGACGCCCCGTGATGTGCAGACCGCGACCTCCATGTACGAGAAAACGGCTCGTATTCTTCTCGGCACGTATGCGCTCGGGGGACCGCATTTCCTCTCAGAGGCACACGTCCACCGGATCCATACACGTCCGGACGAACACTATCGGCAGCGGCAGATCGGGCAGTGATATTTGAGGGCGTAAGGAAAAGATCATGAGCGCTCTGGAAAACTACAAAGCGGCACGTCATCCGGTGCCCGGCACGATGTTGCGCTGGCATCTCTATGGCGCGGGGCTGGAGAACCTCGGGCGAGATGGCAGACCCGAAGAGGTAGAGGTCCCCCAATACGGTCCGAACGAACTGCTTGTGCGGCAGGATGCGTGCGGGCTCTGCTTCTCGGATACGAAGGTGATTGCGCTGGGGGCCAACCACCCGCGGCTAACCGGGCGCGATCTGGCGCGCGATCCGGTAGTTCTGGGACATGAGGTAGCCGTCACAGTGGTGGGCGTAGGGGAGAACCTCAGAGATCGGTTCAAAGTGGGAGACCGCTTTGTGGTGCAGGCCGATGTATTCTATCAGGGAGTCAGCATGGCCTACGGGTATGTGATCCCCGGAGGTCTGGCGGAGTACAGCGTGATCCCGCAGGAGATTATCGAGGGTGACGAGGGGTGCTACCTGCTGCCCGTGCGCCCGGAAACGGGATACGTGGAGTCCGCTCTAACGGAGCCCTGGGCCTGTGTGGTCTCCGCCTATGCGCAGGCGCATCGGGAGGGGATCAAGCCCGGTGGGCGAATGCTGGTGATAGCCCCCGATTCTGACAGTGATCTGCGCACTCTGATCCAGCCCGGGTGCGCTCCCGCAGTCGTGGTGGAGTGGTACGTGCAGGAGCGCCTGCATCAGCAGCTGCTCCAGCTGCAATCGCAGTGTGGCTTCCGTCTGGAACGCCTGGAGAACGTGGATGTGACGGCGTGGCAGGCGGAACAGTTCACACCGGAGCAACGTTTCGATGACATTCTGATTCTCGGCGCCGTGGCACCAGAGATCATCGAGGGGGTATCGCGCGCACTGGCCAATCACGGCATTGTGAACCTGACAGGCACACCCCCATTGCCACGCAAACTCTCTCTGGACATCGGGCGGATCCACTACAACTGGCATCACTATCTGGGCACACCCTCTTCCAACCCGGTAGATGCCTACCGGGAGACCCGCACGGCAGATCTCCTTCCCGGGGGGGTTGCGTGGTTCATTGGCGCCGGAGGGCCGATGGGACAGATGCACGTGCAACGCGCAGTGCAACATGCGGCGCCTCCCCGAAAAATCGTCTGTACAGACGTGGACGCGGCGCGCCTGCAGAGCGTGGCAGATCGGTTCGGGCGACTGGCGCAGGAGCGTGGTATCGCGTTGCACACGCTCAACCCTGCGGAGACCGGACCGGAGCCGTTCGATGCAGCCCTGTACCGGTTGAGCGATGGCCGGGGATTTGACGATATCGTCTCCATGGTGCCGGTACCTGCAGTCAATGAGCAGGCCGCAGGCTATCTGGCGCCCGGAGGATGGTTCAATATTTTCGCCGGTGTTGCACGGGGTACTCTCTGTCTGCTGGACGTCAATCGCATCGTTCGAGAGCGCGTGCGTTTCATCGGCAGCAGCGGCTCTTCTCTGGCGGACATGCGTGAGACGCTGGAGCGTGTGGAGCGTGGAGAGTTATCGACCAATGCGTCTCTGGCGGCCATTGGAGGGATGGAGGCCGCTGCGGAGGGCCTGCGTGCGGTGAAAGAGGGGCGCTTTCCCGGGAAAACGCTCATTTTCCCACACATTCATAATCTGCCTCTAACGCCCCTGCCAGAACTGAAGGAACGGTTCCCAACAGTGTACGCCCGCTTGCAGGACGGTCAGTTCTGGACCCGGGAGGCGGAGGAGGAGCTTTTGCGTCTTTTACTGGATCCGGCCTGATTGTCGGGCACTTTCAGAGTATGCAGAGATCCGGGGGGACAGCGCAGGATGGATCGTCGTCAGTTTCTGGAACAATCCGCGTTCAGTGTATCCGCGCTCTGGGTCGCGGCGCGCGCATTCCCACAGGGGCGGTCCCCGAACGAGAAGCTCAACATCGGGATCATCGGTGTGGGAAACCGGGGAGCCAGCAACATCGAGGGGGTTCGGAGCGAGAACATCGTTGCACTGTGCGATGTGGACGACCGGATGCTAGCGGCCGCCGCAGCGCAGTTCCCGCAGGCGAAAACCTACCATGACTTTCGCAGGATGCTGGAGCAGAAGGATATCGATGCGGTGGTGATCAGTACCCCCGATCACACGCATGCCGTGGCGACACTGGCCGCGCTGGACAGTGGGCGCCACGTGTACTGCGAGAAACCGCTTACACATACGGTGGTAGAGGCGCGCAGGGTCATGGAGATGGCGCGGAAGAAACGGTGCGTGACCCAGCTGGGCACGCAGATCCATGCGGGCAGCAACTATCGCCGGGTAGTGGAGCTGATCCAGACCGGGGTGATTGGCGAGGTCACAGAGATCCATGTCTGGGTCGGGCGCGTCTGGTCGGCCGATGGTCCGCCTGCCGAGACGCCTCCGGTACCGGAGTACCTGCACTGGGATCTCTGGCTGGGGCCTGCAGCGGAGCGTCCTTACAGTCCGGCCTACTTTGGAATGAACTGGCGGTGCTACTGGGACTTCGGAGGGGGAACGCTGGCGGACATGGCCTGTCATCACATGGACCTGTCGCACTGGGCATTGAACCTGAAATATCCCTCTGTGATTGAGGCGGAGGGCCCACCTGTCAATCCCTACTGCGCTCCACGGTGGCTCATTGTGCGCTACACATACCAGCGCGGACCGAACAGAGCCCCTGTGAGACTGACGTGGTACACCGGCGAGAAGCGCCCGCCGCACTTCGCGGAAGGTATCCTGCCTCCATGGGGAGATGGAACGCTCTTCGTCGGCACAAAGGGCATGTTGCTGGCGGACTACAATCGGTATCGGCTACTGCCGGAGAAGGATTTTGAGGGCTTCCAGCCCCCCCCGCCTTTTCTGGCCGAGTCGATCGGGCATTATGCCGAGTGGATCGATGCCTGCAAGCGGGGCGGGTTGCCGACATGTCATTTCGGGTACGGAGGGGCGCTCACGCAGACCGTTCTTCTGGGTAACGTGGCCTATCGCTCCGGGCAGAAGATCGAGTGGGACGGCGAGCGCGGACGGATTACCAACACCCGGGAGGCCAATGTGTTCCTGCACAAAACATATCGCAAGGGGTGGCGCTGACCCGGGACTGTGTGCCGCCAACGCACACAGGCAGGCCTTTCGTGAGAACGAAGCCCGGGGCCGGAGCGTAGAAGATTCTGTGATCACTCTGCTCAGGAGATTGTAGCGCGCATGACTGCCCCCATCCCCCTGGAAGAGGCCATCGAATTCGCAGAAAATCCGGAACCGCGTTGCCCTTGCGTGTTATTACTGGACATCTCGGGATCCATGCATGGCGCGCCAATAGAGGCATTGAACGAGGGGTTACGAACATTCCGGGACAACCTGTGTCGGGATCCGCTCGCGTCGCGGCGGGTGGAGGTGGCGATCGTCACGTTCAACAGCGAAGTGCGGGTCGAACAGGACTTTGTCACCGTGGATCGGTTTGAGCCTCCCACACTGAAGGCGCAGGGCATGACGCACATGGGAGCTGCCATCCATAAGGCGCTGGATCTGGTGCAGGCGCGTAAAGCACAGTACCGTGCCAGCGGGATTGCCTACTACCGTCCCTGGGTGTTTCTGATCACGGACGGTGCGCCACAGGGAGAGCCAGAGGGTGTGGTAGAGGATGCTGCTCGTCGGATCGCGGAGGATGAGGCCAACAAACATGTGGCTTTCTTTGCGGTCGGTGTAGAGAATGCGGATATGGAGAAGCTGGCTACTATCTCCACGCGTGCGCCGGTCAGGCTAAAGGGGCTGAATTTCGTGGAGATGTTCGTCTGGCTATCGGCCAGCATGCAACGCGTTTCCCAGTCACAGGTCGGGGATCAGGTGGCGTTACCTCCACCCGGCTGGAGCACGGTCTGAGAGCGTGTTTTCTCCTCCACATGCCCGTCTTCGTGCCCTACGAGGACCCGGGAGGCCATCGCGATAAACAACCCTACTTCTGCGACTCCCGTGACGCATTTCAGGGAGCGTTCCAGCGCGCCGGGATCCCGGATGACCTGCAGGTGCATGTCGGCGATATACAGCCCGTCGTCTGTGGTGTAAGGGGGCGTCCCCGGTCCACTGGAGAGGCGCAGGGTGACGTGCTGGCAGAAGGCCTGAAGCCGACGCAGGGTTGTACGCCATCCGAAAGGCAGGATCGCAACGGGCAGAGGAAACGCGCCGAGCGCCGGGCGTAACTTGGACGCATCGCAGACGATGATCAATTCCTGACTGGCGGCCGCAACCAGCTTTTCACGCACCAGCGCCCCTCCCCCTCCCTTGATCAGGTTCAGCGCCGGGTCTACCTCGTCTGCCCCATCCACGGTGAGATCGATACGCTCGACCTCATTCAGTTCCACCAGCGGAATGCGCCATTGAGCTGCGAGTTCGTATGTCTGTCGGGAGGTTGCCACACATCGTAGAGGGAAGGGATCCCGGGACCATCGTTCTCCCAGTGCGGCAATGAAGTGCGAAGCAGTCTTCCCGGTACCCAGCCCGAGGGTCATACCCTCCCGGACGAAATCCATTGCTCTGCGCGCTGCCGCTTCTCGGGGTGTCACGAATGCGCTATCCTTCCGCAAGGTTGCTGTTCAGGCAGGGGACGCACCCGCTTCACACAGGAAGCGTTGCAGGCCCGGGAGAATTATACCCGCCATGGTAGGCAGCAGCGATCCGGCCGGTCCGGAGATGCTTTAGCCGAGGATCAGGTTAACGAGGGTAGCCGGATCCGCCGTTTCAATGTCTTCCGGGACCTTCTGACCGGTGGTGAGATAGGAGAGCGGGATACCGGTCTGATCCGCGACTTCGAAGAGCGTGCCGTAGGTCCCGGTCTCGTCCAGCTTGCTGAACAGAAGGCGGTCCACGCGTGCTGCGGAGAAGCGCCGTGCAGCCTCCAGCATGTCCTCGGTTTTGATCAACGCAGACAGCACCAGATGAGTCTCGCAGCGCACCATTTCCAGCATGGCCTTGAGCTCACCTACCTGCATGATGTTCTTCTGGCTGCGACCCGCGGTATCGACCAGCAACAGGTCGTAATCGGCGAATTGCTGGATAGCAGGCAGGACTTCCGCGGGACTGTACGCCACAGCGACGGGGATGTCGATGATCTGGCTGTACGTCTTCAACTGCTCTACGGCTGCAATGCGGTAGGTGTCCACGGTCAGTAGTGCCACCTTCTTGCGCTCTACCAGCGCAAAGTGCGCGGCCAGCTTGGCGATGGTGGTGGTTTTGCCAACGCCAGTCGGCCCGATGAGGGCGACCGCTTTGAGTGTGCCCGGGGTCAGCACAATGGGCCCGGCGCAATGGATCCGGCGGGTCAGCAGATCCCGGAGTGCGGACTCTGCCAGCGGTTGCTGTGCTTCCTCCCGCCACGCGCTCAGGTCGGGTAACTCGGCGAGCAGTTCCTGTGTCAGGGTCTCCGAGATGCCTGAGGCGCGCAATCGGCGGTGGAGTTCTGGCAAACGTTGCGCAGGGCCTTCACCTGCGGTGCGTGCTCTGGCGGTGGGTGCAACGGCAGACACCACCGCCGTAAGCGTGCGCTCGTGCGCTTCCTGCTGCGCCTGCTTCAGGGCGAGCAGGCTCTCCCGGATTTCCTGCATGGCGCGCTCCAGCGTGTCCAGACGTTGATTCTCGGATGCGAGGGGCGTGGAGGAGGCAGGCTCTGGCTGGCGTAATGTGCGTTGCCGGGGCGCCGGGCTCTTCTCGGGAGCAGGTTCAGACATCACGGGGTGCGTGTTGCTGGAGCGACCGTTTGCCAATCGGCTGGAGGTTGTGCCACTGGTCGTTTCCTTGCGAGCGTAGGCATTTCGCGCCGCTGCGATGGCCGCCGCCTGAGCAGGAGTTGCTGCAGCGGCCTGCCGGGATGGCGTGACCGGCCTGCCGGAGGGCTCGTCGAGAGCAGCGCGCTTCTCTGTATTCGCAGCATCGGCGGCTGGCGCGCGCTCTTTCACGTCGTTCTTGACGGTGATACCGGTTGCGGCTACCACGCAGACCGCGTCGCGAGCGCCAAACCCCAGCAAACCGCCTTTGCGGAACTTGCGGGTTTCCAGAATGACTGCTTCGGGCCCCAGAACCTCGCGCACCTGTTGCAAGCAGTCTTTCAGGGAGTACGCCTCAAACTCTTTGATCTGCATTTTGTGTCTGAGCCTCCGGGAAATCAGTGCCTCTCTTGTGGTTGAGATAACGCCAGTTCAGGAGATCGCAGCGCTCGGCGTGGAGCCATGCTGTCAGAACAGAGAGACGCAATACGTGTGCGGGCCTGTTACCCGGACAGACTGACAGCATCCCTAGTGATTATCGGCCGGGAAATGGGGGAACTGCAGGGCTTTCATGCCAGACGTGCCCTGTGCCGGGGCCCGGGCTCATGGGAACCGGGCGGCCCGCATGCTTTTGGGGACGAAGTGCCGATCGAAGCAGGCAACGGCATAGCGGTCCGTCATGCCGGCAATGTAGTCGCAGACGCGTTGCGCTCGCTCCTCCACAGGGAGCTCGCGCAGGCTGACATCGCCGGTCATACGCTCTGGTTGCTCCATGTAGAGGTGGAAGAGAGCCCGGATCACATGCTGGGCCTTGCGCAGGTCCTGATTCCCCGTGGCAGCATTCCAGTAGACACGCTCGAACAGGAAGTCCTTCAGTTGATCGGTGCAGGCGGCAATCGGAGGAGACATTTCGACGATGGGCTTACCTTCACTGTAGGTGACGATGTCGATCACCATGGTGGCGATGCGCTCCGAGTGGGTGTGTCCCAGGCTCTCCAGCTGCTCGCGGGGCAGATCGCTCCGGCGCAGAACGCCGGCGCGGATAGCGTCATCAATATCGTGGTTAATGTAGGCAACCCTGTCTGCGATCCGGACGACCTTGCCTTCCAGGGTGGAAGCGCGATGCGCGGCGTCCTCAGAGAGATCTTTACGTCCCTTGCTATGATAGGCAATGCCGTCGCGCACCTCCCATGTCAGGTTGAGGCCTCCGGGGGGAGACTGGGACTGGTCGGGGTCATCTAACAGGATTTCACCGGTCCGTCGCTCCAGGAGGTCCACCACACGCAGGCTCTGCACATCGTGGCGGAAACTGGCGTGGGGGACAAACTCCCGGTAGGCGGCGTCCAGAGCCTCCTCGCCTGCGTGGCCAAACGGCGGGTGGCCGAGGTCATGCGCCAGAGCGATCGCTTCGGTCAGGTCTTCATTGAGACGCAGTGCCCGGGCAATGGTACGCGCGATCTGAGCGACTTCGAGCGTGTGCGTGAGGCGAGTGCGGAAATGATCCTCTTCGGGATCGATGAACACCTGCGTTTTGTGCTTGAGGCGGCGGAAGGCTTTGGAGTGCAGGATCCGATCCCGATCCCGCTGGAAGGCAGTGCGTACCGGGTCGGGGGGCTCCGGACGTGCACGACCGCGGGAGTAGGCGGACCTGGCAGCCCACTCGGCCAGATATGCGATCTCCCACTGTTCCTGACGTTCGCGCGGGCATGATGCCATCGGTGAATGCCTCCCGGCAACACACACTTGCAGCATACCGGACCGGATAGAGTGAAGTCAAGCGTGCTCTGCCCCGGTATCGGGCCTGATACCGGTGAGATGGCCGGTGTCGTTCAACAGAACCAGACGTTGCACGATTTCGTCGGCATGATGCTGTTCTTCGATGATGCTGAGTGAGCAGTTGTCCAGGCGAATCCGGCGCATGGAGGTCATGGGGGCACCGATAGCGTGACAGAGCAGGGCACGTAGACTGCCTCCATGACCAACGATGACCAGGTCGCCCTGCGGGTGTTGCGCACGGATCATGGCTGCAGCACGGAGCACACGATCCCATGCGGACTCCAGGGGCTCACCGCCCGGCGGACGGTGGTGCAGAGGATCCTGTGCGTAACGCGCCAGACGATCGGCCTCTCCACGCGCCTCGATTTCTGTCCGGTTCAGCCCTTCCCACTCTCCCAGCATCAACTCGCGCAGCAACGGTGTGGTCCGGACGCGCAACCCGTGATGGATCGCGATGATTTCCGCAGTGTCCCGGGCACGCACAAGGTCGCTGGACCAGATGGCGACCGGGGAAGACGTCGCAAGCCGCTCTGCGAGCCTGCGAGCCTGTTCCCGGCCTTCCTCTGTTAGAGGGATATCGGTCTGTCCCTGAAAGCGCGCCTCGCGATTCCAGAGCGTCACACCGTGGCGCACCACGTAAATCCGTTGAACCTGCATGCTTTCTACAGCGACGGAAGCAGGCTCAGCGTGAAGGCCCACCGGGGCCCGGGTTGCCGGGCAGAGCGCCAGGCATCGCGCCGCCAGGAGCCGGCGTTGCGGGGCGGACGAACTCTTTTGCTCCGGGCGGAGGAGTCCAGACGAATGCCTTCGAGGGGACTGCGCCGTTTACTGTCTGTCCATTGAAGGACACGTCCAGCTGCGCATCGGCGGCTTCCTGATGGATCCGGATGACGTGATAGCTCTGCTTGTCCACCATGATCTGTATTGGTTTCAGTTTGGCGAACCGGGCTTTCTGTTCCGGGGTCAGATTGGGTGGCGCCTGCGGCTTGACTTCTACCACGTAGACCGGACGCCCGTTCACCGTGGAGGGGGTAACCAGTCGGGCGTTGGCTGTGTTGGCGCCGGGAATGACCGATGCCAGCAATTGCCGCAGAGGCAGAGAGGCTGGAACCGCCTGCTTCAGATACTGCTTCTGCGCAGGCATATAAACGTAGATGTTCTTGCCGTCCGAGATCACAGTCGAATTGCCGTTCCTGGCTACCGCAGCAGCTGCGCCGGTTCCTGTGACCGACACCTGCACCCGGAACAGGTTGGGGCTTTTGTACTGCACCTGCTGTGTCTGGGTGATAGAGAGGGGCTTGCCATCCGGCCCTTTCCCCGTGCGCTTGACTACAAGGTTACACTGGTAGGAACTTGCTTTGTTGTAAACGTCCTCAACCTTCTGCAGGACCTCTTTGACGGTCTGCGCGCCTGCGATGCGCGTCGCGCCCATGCTGAGGGCAAGCAACGCTATAAACGCAAGAGCACTGCGTCGCACAGAGAAACACCCCACTCGGCGCAACGCCACGGGAACAGTGACCATGCTGAAATCTCCTTGATACACGCTCTGACTCTGGCGCATCTCCCCGACGGAGAACCACCTGCTGGCGCCTTCCTGCGCGCCGGCACAGTATACCATACGACCCGGAAAGATCCTGCGTTTATTATGGAAGGAAACCTGTCAGGATACAGGGATATGTCTGTGCCGATGCAGGAACCGGAGCATGGGCGAGACTGACAGGGCTACAGCATCTCTGTGACGCTCACTCGCAGTTCATGGGCTCCATCCGGGCGAGCCATCTCATAGTAGTAGAAAAGCTCGTGTCCGACGGGCAGCACATCCAGATAACGCAGGCTGCCAGTGCTGTAGGGGGAAACCAGAGCAGGGGCTTGCGGAGAGAGAGAGTAGTAGGTACGGAGATCCATCGTAATAGCCAGTCCCGTGCGCTCCTCCGAGTGTTGCTCTACCGAAGCAGCGCCATCGTAGAAAGCCAGATAGCCAGCATTTTCCAGAGGCAGAAGCGCGCCGATGCGCCGGATGTATGCATCCCATCCTGACTCCAGCGGGGTCGATTGAGGGGAGATGTCGCCGATCCAGACGAAGTGACGGCCGTCGCCGCTGATGGCGGCTCCCGTGCGTGCGCGTGCCAGTCCGGTACTGTAGATATCGCCGGTAGCGTGCTTTTCCGCTTCTTCCGCTGCGGTCAGGCTGGGTTCGGTGGTGGCGTAGCTGGCGATCAGGTAAATCATGCGCCCGATGAGGTAGACGTTCGGGTTGTGCACGCCCTCCCCGCCCGTGTCCTGCGCCGTCAGGATCGTCTGGATCGGGGAGAGATGGAACTGGTCCGGCTCGTGCGCTTCCAGCATTCCAATGCGCCATCGGCGGTCCGTGGGAGCCACATAGCCCAGGTAGAGGCGCCAGAGTCCGTCCAGACCACGCATCAGGGAGGCGCGCCCCAGGGAGAGAGCGTCCAGCGACGATCTGGGCAGGGCCCATATGTCTGTGAAAGCAACTCCATCATGACTGGCCGCGATACGGCACTCATAACCGCGACCAAGCTCCCGGGGCAGGCGCATGCGATAGACCAGGTAAAAGGTGTTGCTGATGGCATCGTAGCTGGCTGAGGGAGCGCCTGCCCACCACCCGGGCCCCGCGCCGAGGGGGGCACGTACCAGCAACCCCTCGGCCGGGTCAAACAGAGAGGGTACACCGAATGCTTTGCCCTGGAACTCGGTCATCTATGACGCTCAGTTCTGCGAGGCCGCCGGTTCCACAACAATCGTGACGGGCTGTGAGGCTGGCGTCGGTTCCGTGTGCCGTATCGGGTCGAAGTTGTCCACATAGACTGTCTCCGGCATGCGCGCATAGACCTGATAGGTTCCGGGCGGCAGCTGCTCCGGCGGATTGATCTCCTCACCCGAGGACATTCTGTAGGGGAAGCGGTAACGGAACGTTCTGGTTTCCCCCGGCTGGTAGGTGTCCTCTCCTATTATCTGCGCGAAGAAGTCGCCGTGTCCCTCCCAGTACTCGTAGGTGACGATCCTGCCGTCACGTGCAATGATGTATCCCCAGCGGTGGTATGCGGAGTCGGTAGGGTAGCGCAACGTACGCGGTTGTGTACCCGTATTCGTTGCAGAGACGATGATCTCGATCGGCTCTCCCGGAGCGTAGGTCGTCTTATCCGTCTGCACGGTCACCTGAAAACCCTCCAGGGTGCGTTGCTGTGGAACGCTCCGGCCGACCGCGTCGCGCGTCGGGGGCACGTTTGGAGTGGTGGAACCGTTCCCGCAACCGGGAAGGGAGAACAGGATGCCCAGCACAATCGCTGCTGACATGATTCGCAGAAACATGAGAAAGTTCCTCCGTTTCCATCGTGAAGTCCTGTGCGCTGTCAGATGATGCGTGTCGCGCAGTTATCAAGAACGCAGCGTTTCAACATAAGTGACACCCGCAACGGTTTGGAAAGTTCCCTCTGTTCTGGAGGGAGGCTACGACGCTGCACCCTTACTGCACAGAATTTCTACAGGGACACGCAGGGGCTCCGGATTTCTCTGTCGCGCAGTGGGTGATAGGCGGACCTATTCCTTGCCGGCGGCACTGCCGCGCAGGTCATAGCAGATCAGGCGCGGAGGAGAACCATCCAGCACATCCGGATGGTTCTGACAGACATAGAGCAGGCCCCGGCTGAGGGCGGGCATGCCCCACGTCTCGCGCGCCAGGAAGAGCCGGGTGCGGTCCAGCTCCCGGTAGCCCTCCGGGTTCAGGTCGAGCCAGACCAGATGGCCGTACTCGCTGAGCATCAGGCAGCGTCCATCGACCAGCATCATGGATGCCAGTCCCTGTCCCAATCGGATCTGTCGCCTGCCCTCCGGTGTCTCTACAGTTTCCTCCCACTCCGGTTCCCAGCGCCACTTCTCTTTGCCCGTCCTGAGGTCGATACAGACCAGGGGCGCGTTGCGTGGACCGTGGCCATCGATCCCGTAGAGGTAGCCGTCCCTGTGGATAGCGGTCATGAAATGTGTGCGCAGGTCTCGCGTCTCCCAGACGCGGGTGAAAGAACCGTCGGGCTTCAGGTCCAGCAACACGCCTCCGGGCCCGTAGCATTCGGAGAGAAACACCTGGTTACCGATCACCAGAGGAGCTGAGGCGTTGACAGACTCGTAACGTCGGGCGCGCCAGGGCAGGGCGAAGTCGATTGCGCCGTTTGCCGGGTCGATACAGAGCAGACCGCCTGAAGGCGGTTGGCTTTTGCCGCCCGCAAAGACCAGAATGCGCCGTCGGCCATGGATCGTGGCAGGCACGGGCGAGGCGTAGCTCTGTCCCCAGTCCTTGCCGGCACCCCAGACCATCCTGCCGGTCTTCCGGTGGAAAGCCGCTACACAGGGACCACCCGGCGCACCCACATTGATGATCAGCAGGTCACCCTCAAGTAGAGGAGTGGACCCCACGCCAAAATAGTTCTGCTTCAGACCAAACTCCGAGAGGATGTCACGCTTCCAGACGATCTGGCCTGTCTTCAGCAGGATGCAGTGGAGTTTGCCCTCAGCGCCGAAAGTGAAGACGTGCTCGCCGTCGCTGATGGGCTGGCATCGCGGGCCGCCACTGTAGCCATATTCATCCTGATACGCGGTTGGATAGGCTACTTTCCAGAAGCGCTGTCCGGTCTCTGCGTGCAGGCACTCGACGATCTCCTCATTGCCGATCCGATGAAACAGGATCACCCGATCGCCAACTACGGCTGGCGTTGCGTATCCCTCGCCCTTGGGCACTTCCCACACCTTCGCGGGACCTCCCCGGGGCCATCGTTGTAGCAACGGCGTCTCGGTGGAGACGCCATTGTGCGTCGGGCCCTGAAAGGAGCGCCAGTCGTGTGTCGTAGCATTTGAGGCCAGTGGGCGCGGCGGGGCAAAAAAACGGAGCCCTTGCTGCGGACGGGGCACAGGAGCAGGGACCTCTGTCAGTGGCATTACCACCGGAGGAGCCGGGTCCTTGAAAGTCGTGTCCTGAGCCGGCAGAGGCATACAGAAGCCGCACATGCCCGCGCAGACAGCGAGAGCGATCGAATGCTTCATGGGAACTTCCGGGTACATGGCGCGAGGTGTTCCCGAATCAGGGAACTTCCCAGAGGATCAGTTTCTCGGCTCCTTTCACCAGGATCCGGTTGTTCACAATCGCCGGGCTGGACCACATCGCGCCGTCTGCAACTTCATAGCGGGCCACCTCCGTCAGCTCCCGGCCCGATCGGGCATACACGAACAGATCGCCGCCGATGGTGAAGGCCAGCAGGTAGGTGCCCGTATCGTAGAGCGAGACGTGTTCCCCCTTGTTACCCGGACAGGTCCAGAGCACCCTGCCATCCTGCAGCGCCATGCAGACCAGCTGTCCGCGGCGCTTTTCATTCACCGCGTAGAGCGTCTGGCCGGACAGCACCGGGCTGGATGTGGAAAGGGTGACATCCCGGGTTTCCCAGACCTTTTCCGGCACCCACTGGCTGCCGTTGCGCTTCAAACGGAGCGCGAAGGTCGGGCGCTGGTTGCCTCCACAGATGATCATGTCGCCTGCAATGACCGGGGTGATGGAATTGTGGTTGAACATGTTCTGGCGCACCGGCAGGCTCCAGAGAAGCGTGCCATCCTTCGGATCCAGGCCGATCCACCGGTTGTGCGCCGCGGTGATCAGTTGCCGGGTGCCGGCGATGTTTGCCAGCATAGGAGAGGTATAACCCGGGCCCTCGCCCTTCCATGTCCAGATCTCCTTGCCCGTGTCCTTGTCCAGCGCGTAGAAGGTGCCCTCATTATCGTGACCGGCATGGACGTAGATCTTCCGGCCGTCGATAAGGGGGGAGAGGGAGGCCCCGCAGATGGGCATTGGAACCGGGTGGAGCTTGCTGAAATCCTTGCGCCAGAGAATTTTTCCGTTGCTGGCGTTGAAGCAGGTCATCAATCCGTTCACGCCGATGGTGTAGAGCTTGCCCTCATGGTACAGGGGTGTGGAGCGCGGGGCTTTGCCCAGTGCGCGCGCAGGGTAGATCACGCTGTTGAATGGCGCGTAGACGCGATCGGTCCAGAGCACCTTGCCGTCCGTCAGATTAATGCAGAGGGTCTTCTCATGATCCGACTCGCGCACGAAAACGTACGCGCGATTGCCCGCAATGATGGGAGAAGAGTGCCCTTCGCCAACTGTCAGTTCCCATTTCCGGGTCAACGTTTTCGGCCAGACCTTCGGGGCAACGAAGTCGGGGACATGCCCGTCCCGACGCGGACCTCTCCACTGGTTCCAGTCAGCGGCATGCGTGGCCGCAGCAGCAGTCAGAAGAGCAAGTGCGAGAAGTAGATGGCAACACTGGTTCCTCATGCTGTGGCTCCCTGAACGCACAGGTTGTTCGGTCGAGAACGTTTACGAACAGCAGGGACGCGCAGTTGCACCGAGCGATAGTCATAAGATGCGAGGGCCCTGCGACGCGCGCATTCCCGGGATGCAGGGCCCGGAGGGAAGTTATCGCCGTGCCCTAGCCCGTGCGTTCGGCACCCGGTGGGCGCAAACGTTCCGGTACCCTGCGGGGCACGCGATCGATCAGTCGGTTGGGGCCATCGGCACGTTTACGGAGCTCAAACGCATCGTAGAGCTCCCCGGTAGCTGTGTACGCCTCATAGCGCAGGCGATCTCCATCGACCTGGATCACCTGATAGAGCTGGGTGTCTTCCGCCACGCGACGCATCCAGGGCTCACGCTCCAGGTTGTACATCTTCGGGCCACCAACCGAGACGATGTAGACAGTGCCATTCGGAGACTCCAGAGACGTCGCCCCGCCGTTCAGATGACTGCGGGCGTAGGTGTGGTCGTGTCCCTGCAGGACGAGGTCCACGCGATAGGCGTCGAACAGAGGCTTCCAGAGCCGGCGTAGCTCGGCATTGTCGCGTCCTCTGGCAGAGGAGAAGATGGGGTGGTGGAAGGTGACAATGGTCCATCGGTTCGGGTTGTTCTGCAGCACTGTCTCCAACCAGGCTTTCTGCTCGACCTGTTTCTCGTTGGAGTTGAGGCCGATAATCCGCACACCCTGGTAGTCCAGATAGAAGGACGACTCCTCCAGACCCGGGACACCGTTCTTCGGTTGAGCGAATTGCGTCTGCCAGTGTCGGGAGATCCTGCGGTTCTCGTACTCGTGGTTCCCGGGCACTGCAATGGACGGGATCATGGCGTTGGCCCATCCACCTCCCTGGAACCACTCCCCCCATTCCGCATCGCGATTGGCGCGGTTGACCAGGTCTCCCGCGTGAATGATGAAGCGTGCGTCCGGAACCGCAGTGCAGGCCCTGCGGATCACGCGGGACCAGAGGGATTTGATACTGTTCTGCGCGTCCCCGAGGTAGATGAACCGGAACGGCTTCGGACGGTCGCTGGCGGTACGGAAATGGAACCACTCGCTCCAGTGTACGCCATCGCCCACGCGATATGCGTAGAGTGTCTCCGGTTCCAGACCGGTGAAATGCGCAGTGTGGTAGTGCGCGTTTCCGAGATCCGATGTGAAGGGAGTGGTCTCTGCGACCACATGGCGCACGTTGCTGCCCTGCTTGTTTCCGTCGGGAGTGGCTGCAGCAATCTGCGCCATCGCCTCCTTCACACTCGTGTCGGTGCGCCAGGTGACCGACTGGGTGTGGGCCGGGTCATCCTGCCAGGTCAGAATGATGCGGTCTGGTATCGGAGTGGGGCGATGGACTTCTGCCTCGCTGATCGACTCACGGGGCGTTGCAGTCTGCTGCGGACTGCTCCGGGCGTTCCGGTGATGGAGCAGGAACGGCACCAGGGCCAGGGTCACGCCCAGAAACAGAGTCGTTCTCCAGTGTCGTTGCATGCTACGCTCCTCTCTGCTACCCTCCGGGCGCCCAGAGATGCTTGATCTTCTCGAAATGAGCTCTGGCCGTGGTGTAGTCCATGGTCGGGTTCTCGTACTTGAGATCTTTAGCAGCCAGCATGAGCGAGAAGAGATCCACATTGGCATGGAGGCCGGCTATCAGCTCGTTGCCGGGACCTACCGCGGTGATCAGCACATGGTCCGAGGTATGGTTCTGGCTGGTCCAGGTCACCTTGGTGTGGTTGCCCAGTACGATCGCGAGCGTGGCGCCGGTGTCTTCATAGAATTCCGAGACGCGGAAGGGGGAGTTCTTGCGAGTTGCCTGTGCTACAGCCTCTGCCTCGTCCGGGGTCAACGCGATATCCAGCAGGTCTCGAACGGTCTGCCGGATCCTGTCCGGAGTGGGTGCATCTCCCAGTGCTTTGAGGAGTGTGTCATAGCTGGCCTTCATGCCGGCGACCTTCTGCAGACCTGCGGCACTGTCCTGATAGGCGAGACCCGAGCCGTTCAGAGCGGGACCTCCGGTGGCATGGTCCGTGGTGATGATCACAAGGGTGTTACGGTCCTTGAGCGCGAACTCCACGACCTCTTTGATCGTTTCTTCGAATTCGATCTGGTCGTAGATCAGTCCAGCGAGGTCGTTGGAGTGCGCTGCATGATCGACGCGCCCGCCCTCGATCTGCAGGAAGAACCCGCGTGGCGCGGACTTCAGGCACGCGATGGCCGCACGGGCCATCTCACGCAGCCGCGGCCGCGTGGACTGTAGTTCCGGCGAGTGATTGTGATCTACAGAGTAGGGCATGTGGCCGGAGTGGAAGACGCCGAGCAATCGGTTGGCTGGAACGGCCCCGAGCAATTCACTCTTTGTGCGCGCCACTCTGTATCCGGCCTGCGCGTACTCTGCGTAGAGGTCCCGTCGATCCTTGCGTTGCTGCGCCGAGAAGAAGCGGTCTCCTCCTCCCAGCAGGACATCCACGCCGGCTTTCAGATATTCCTGCGCGATCACGTCCTCCTGCTGACGGGTGAGCGAGTTGACGGCAAATCCGGCCGGAGTCGCGTGCGTGATGGTCGTTGTGGTCACCAGACCACAGCGCAATCCGGCCTCCTGCATCAGGCTCATGATCGGGCGGAGCTTCGTGCCGTCCGGGTACATGTTCAGCTGGCCATTCCACTGCCGCCGGCCCGATCCCCACGCGCTGCTGGCTGCGGCCGAGTCGGTTACCAGTGAGTTGAGGGAGCGGGTCTCCTGCAACCCGCTGGTCGCATACTCGGCGTTCAGGAGAGTCATCCAGTAGGAGTGACGCCCTTCGGTGAGCTGCTGAAACTGGTCGCACATTGTCAGGGTGCTGAGGGACATACCGTCGGCCACGCAAAAGATGATGTTGCGTGGCTTTCTGCGGAAACGGCGCTTCTGTGCCGTTGCGCCCGGCTGGGACGCAATCAGGAGCCCGGTGGTGCCGGCGCCCAGCAGGGCTCGTCTGGAAATCTGCATTCTGATCACCTTCTCATCACAGAATATCTCTCCCTCGGGACCACCCGTTTCTCGCTTCGTGATGCGCCCGGTCGCGGGTACATTGCGCAGGATGGAGGGTACGGCTGTTCTGGAAGACGAAACCGAGAGATACAGGCGACCGGGCGGTGCACGGACTCTGGTGTGAGGCTGCCGTGCGCTCTGCCTTGACAGGCCTCAGGGATACCTGCTACATTGTACCCGACGCATGCTGGCGTTCCTGTCGCTGCTATCAGGGCGACGTTGCGGAGGCTCTTCCGAGAGATGCGGGGCTTGTGCTGCGCCTGGATTGTCGGGTGGATCGCGGTCACTGCGCCAGTTGTCGCGCAGGCCAGGGTGTTGCTACAGGGGTTCTACTGGGACGTGCCGTCACCGGCGGCTGGCAACCCGGGGGAAGTGTGGTGGTGGGACCGGCTGGCGGCGCAGGCGCAGGCGCTGCGTCGATCCGGTTTCACGGCTGTCTGGTTACCCCCGGTCACCAAGGGGGCGTCCGGAGGCTACTCGGTTGGATATGATCCATTCGATGACTACGATATTGGCTCCAGAAACCAGCGCGGCACTGTGCCCACGCGCTACGGCACGCGCGAGCAGTTGATGCGTTGTGTGGCCATGCTGCGGGCGGCCGGTCTGGATGTGTATCTGGACCTCGTGCAGAACCATCGTAACGGGGACCCGGGCGATTTTCAGTTCCGCTACAAGGACGCGTATGGCGTAGAAGGACGCGGTCGCTTCCCCAAATATCCGTATGATTTTCATCCCCATGTGCCGCAGGACCCGGAGGTGCCTCTGGGCGATCAGGAGTACCAGTTCGGGCGCGATATCGCCCATGTCAACGGCGCGAACGGCAGGATCGGCAGGGAGCTCAAAGCTGCCGGAGACTGGTTGACCCGTACGCTGGACGTGCAGGGATATCGCCTGGACTATGTGAAGGGGATTTCCGCGCGGTGGTTGCGAGAGTTTCTGAACCATGGCGCGATGCGGGGGCGCTTCGCCATTGGCGAGTACTACGATGGCAATCTGGAGCTGGTAGCCGGATGGGTGCGCGATAGCATGCGCAATCGAGTGGCCGCCTTCGATTTCCCATTGCGTGGTCTGCTGCATCAGATGTGTGCGCAAAACGGTCAGTTTGACATGCGCCTTCTGGACGGAGCCGGCCTCGTGGGACGGGATCCGGAGCGAGCTGTGACCTTCGTGGAGAATCACGATACCGACCGCGACTCCCCTGTGATCAAGGGGAAGATGCTGGCTTACGCCTACATTCTGACCGCAACCGGATACCCCTCGGTTTTCTACCGGGACTATAGCATGGAGCCGGGGTGCTATCGGCTCAAGCCACGCCTGGACCGGTTGCTGCAGGTGCATGAGCATCTGGCCTCCGGCGGGCAACGCACCCTCTGGAAAGACCCGGACGTATTTATTTTTGAACGAACCGGGGGGCAACGCCTGCTGGTCGGCCTGTCAGATGATCCTTCCCGAAGCCGGACGGTCACAGTGCCGACCGGTTTCGGCCCGCGAGTGCGCCTGCGAGACTACACGGGCCACATGCCGGATTTGCAGACAGACGCCCGGGGATACCTGCGCGTTACATTGCCGGTGAACCGCGATGGGGATGGCTATGTCTGCTACGCGCCGGTAATGCCGTGGCCGCGAGCCGTGCCCGTGCGCCCCCGGTGGGTGACGCAGGAGTTTCATGGTGCGCCCGATCTGGACGTCCCTCCCATTGTGGCAGACAGATGGACAGTGGTCGGGCGGATCTGGCCGCGGCCCGGGCACACGATCACGGCACGCCTGTCCTGCGATGCTGGAGTGTGGCATGACCGCACACATGTGGTGCTGGAACTGATTGGCCCGGGCGGGCATCTGGCGTCGCTGGTCCTGAGGGGGAGGCAGCAGGCCTCCCGTGTGTTGCGGGCCAGGGCGCTCAGGACCGGGTGGCATGTGTGGCGTGCGCGTGCCCATAACCTGCCATCCGGCAGCACCGCGTTGTCCTGCAGGCTCAGGGTGCACTATCTGGCAGCGAGTACGTTGATCACGAAATGACTGCCAGCGCGGAAGCCCGGGCGCGTGCGACGCGTGAGGGAGAGGGATCGCTGTGAAAATCAACGTGGCGATGGCTCAGATGAAGCCGCGCAAGGGGGATTACGCGGCCAATCTGCAACGGCTCGGGGATCTGTTCGAACAACTGGAAGAGGACGCACCGGACACGCAGGTGCTGGTGCTACCGGAGACAGCACTCACCGGATACTTCCTGCAGGGAGGAGTGCGCGATGTCGCGCTGCCCCGGGAGCGCTTCTTTGCCGACCTGCTCCGGACCTATCGCGACCGGGTGTCTCGCCCGGATGCCGCTCTGGACATCTGTATCGGCTTCTATGAGCTGGACGATGGCAAGTACTACAACAGCGCGCTGTACGCTACTCTGACCGCCTGTGACCCGGAGACAGAAGCGGCTCTGCCTCCGAACGTGCCTGCGCCACCCACGGCTGCCGGGATCCGACATGTGCACCGCAAGTTCTTTCTGCCGACCTACGGTGTATTTGATGAGAAGCGGTTCGTATCCAGAGGCAGGAACATCGACGCCTTCACATCACGCTTCGGCACCGTGGCCGTGCTCATCTGTGAGGACGTCTGGCACTCCATTACGGCGACCATCGCGGCACTGAAAGGAGCGCAGGTCCTCTACATTCTGAGCGCGTCGCCCGGGCGTGAGTTCAGCGGGCACCATCTGGGGAATGTGACGCGCTGGAATGTACTCCTGCCCGGCATTGCCGATGAACACAATATCTGGGTAGTATACGCCGGACTGGTCGGTTTCGAGGGAGGAAAAGGCTTTACTGGCTCGTCGCAGGTAATCGACCCCTGGGGCAATACGCGGGTGGTCGGGCCAGTGATCGAGGAGTGTCTGGTGCGGGCAACCATCGATCTGGAGGACGTTGCCACCGCCCGGGCGGCCTCTCCGTTGCTGGCAGATCTGGAGGCCGCGCTGGGCGATGTGATGATGGAACTGGAAGAAGTGGTGCGCAACCGCCGTTAGGGCCCGGGGAATGGGCAACAACGCAGCGAGGGCAGAAGTGATGAACCGTTTGCCGATGGTATGTGCGCCTCCGTTCGACCCGGACTCGGATGAGAACCTCCGGGTGAACGAGCCTCTGTTGACCGAGTGGTTGGTCGCGTTCCTGCGCGACGAAATCATACGAAGACGTGGCTTCCGCAAGGCGGTGCTGGGTATCTCAGGAGGAGTCGACTCGTCGCTGGTCGCCTTTCTGCTGGCGCGCGCGCTCGGGCCCGAGAATGTGCACGGGTTCCGTATGCCGTACCGAACATCCTCGCGGGAGAGCCTGGAGCACGCGGCCCTTGTCGCGGAGGTAACCGGCATCCATATGCATACCATCGACATCACCGAGGCCGTGGACGGGTACCTCAGGTTCGCTCCGGATGCTGATGACCGCCGACGAGGCAACGTGATGGCGCGCATGCGCATGATCGTCCTGTTCGATCAGAGCCAGAGGCTGGGAACATTGCCTGTTGGCACTGGCAACAAAACCGAGCGGCTCTTCGGTTACTTCACATGGCATGCGGACGACAGCCCCCCCGTCAACCCGCTGGGCGATCTGTTCAAAACGCAGGTCTGGGCGCTGGCGCGCTACGTCGGCGTGCCGGAGGTGATCGTGAACAAGCCGGCTTCTGCCGATCTGATCGTCGGGCAGACCGATGAGTCCGACTTCGGTATCTCGTACCCGAAAGCCGACCGGATCCTGTTCTACCTCCTGCGAGGGTACACGGTAGCTCGACTGGTCGAGATGGGGTTTGCAGAACATGAGGTAGCTCTGGTCAAGAAGCGTCTGGACTCCACACACTGGAAGCGGCATCTGCCCACGACGGCCATGCTCTCCACCACGGCCATCAACGAGTACTACCTGCGTCCGGTAGACTACTGAACCTGTTGGCGCGATGGCACGCGCTACTCCGAGGTAACCGTATCGATGCTGGAATACGAGCCTGTCATTGGCATGGAGTGTCATGCTGAACTGCTGACCGAGAGCAAGATGTTCTGCGGGTGTCAGAACGCATTCGGCGGGGAGCCCAACACCCGTTGCTGCCCGGTCTGTCTGGGGCTGCCCGGCGCATTGCCTGTTGCCAACCGCAAGGCCGTGGAGCACGTTATCCGCACCGCGCTGGCTCTGAACTGTACCATCAACCGGTACGCCCGATTCGATCGCAAGAACTACTACTACCCGGACCTGCCAAAAGGGTACCAGATCAGTGAGTACGACACGCCGATCGGTGTCAGAGGGTGGATAGACATCGAGGTGAACGGGGAGGTCAGGCGGGTGCACATTCGACGCGTGCATCTGGAGGAGGATACGGGCAAACTGTTTCATGGCATGGGCAACGAGAGCTACGTGGACTACAATCGCGCCGGCGTGCCCCTGATGGAGATCGTAACCGATTTCCCGCCGGATTTGCACTCCGCAGAGGAGGCGCGAACCTACCTTGTGAAGTTGCGGGCCATTCTCACGTACCTGGATGTATGCGACGGCCGTATGGAGCAGGGATCCCTGCGGTGCGAGCCGAACGTCTCTGTGCGCCCGAAGGGTTCCAGCACATTCGGGGTCAAAACGGAGATCAAGAACCTGAACTCATTCCGGTCAGTGTACAGGGGGATCGAGTACGAAACGCAACGGCAGATCGAGATCCTGCGCCGCGGGGAGCAGGTCGTTCAGGAGACCCGGGGATGGAACGAGGAGCGACAGCAGACCTTCTCTCAGCGTTCCAAGGAGTTCGAGCAGGAGTATCGCTACTTCCCGGATCCCGATCTGCTGCCGCTGGACATCGACGAGGAGTGGATTGCGCAGATCCGTGCCACCATGCCGGAACTTCCGGACGAACGGCGCAACCGGTTCCTGCGCGATTACGGGCTCCCACCCTACGACGCCAGCTTCCTGACGGAAACCCGCCCGCTGGCCGATTATTATGAGCAGGTCGTGCGGGCCTGTGGCGACGCCAAGCAAGCCTCCAACTGGGTCATGGGAGATCTCTCGCGTCTGCTGAATGCGGACGGCAAAGAGATCGCGGAATGCCCGGTTCCTCCGGAGCACCTGGCGGTGATGATCCAGCGGATTGCAGAGGGCACAATCAGTGGAAAGATCGCCAAGGCGCTCCTGGAAGAGATGTACGCGACCGGTCAGCCTCCTGACGTGCTCATTGAGGCACGCGGATGGACGACCATCAAGGATACCGCAACGCTGTCCGCCATGATTGATCGCGTGTTTGCAGAGAATGCCGATGTTGTGAGCGCGATCCGCGAGAAGGGGCAGTTGCAGAAGCGAGGCTTTCTGGTCGGTCAGGTGATGAAGGCCTCGCAGGGCAAGGCGGACCCGAAGGAAGTCAACCGGTTGATTGATGAGAAGCTGAACGCCTGAGCCCGCATACGGATTGGAGGATCGAACCCATGATTATGTTCGCTCTGGTGCCCTTCCGGGCCGTAGCGCTCATCGCAGGGATGATCCTGCATGCTGCACTGATGATGCCAGTACAGGCGCAACGCGAGGGGATCCGTCCGGGGACGCCTGGCACGTTCTCACGTTCACCCGCTGTGCCACAGGGGGGATACCATCCCCATCAGCACTCTGCGTCCAATGCGCCCCGCTACGCCAGCACGCGCAAGACCCCGCTGGCACAGAGCGAGATGGCCCAGGCTATCATCGATGATGTGCTGACACGGCTCTGGGAGCAGGCAGATCGTCACTTTCACGAAGGGGAGTATAATCACACGATCAACATCAACCGGGTGATCCTGCAGGGTGACCCGCACAACCTTGCCGCATACGAGAACAGCGCGTACCTGCTCTGGAGCACTGATCGGGCCGAAGAGGCTGTGGCGTTACTCAAGCAAGGGATCAAGGCCAACCCGAAGCACTATGGCCTGTATGATGAGCTGGGCTGGTACTACTACAACAACCTCAAGCAGCCAGAGAAGGCCATTCCCTACTACGAGCAGGCCATCAAGTACAATCCACCGTTCTTCACGTGGCACAATCTGGCGCGGTGCTACGAAAAGACAGGTCAGTGGGAGAAAGCCGTGAAGACGTGGGAGGTCGCGGTCCAGTTCCCGGCACCTACTCCCGGCGCACCGACCAATGCCCCGGCAGAGAATGCCCTCCGGCGTGCTCGTGCCGAGTTGGAGAAGCGGCGCAAAAAGTGAACACTCGCCTGCGGGCCCTGTGTGCGTCAGGCTGTGATTTGTGATAAGGAGTGCCCTGTGTTCGTACCGCAAACTCTGCCGCAACTGTTCTCTCTGCTGATCCAGGTGTTGATCCTGCTGATCTTTGTGGAGGCCATAGTCGCCAATATCATTGCGTTCGGCGGGAGAATTTCTCCCTATCACCCTGCGGTTCGGGCATTGCGTTCCATAGTGAATCCTGTGCTGGACCCCTTTCGGAGATTGTTGCCCCCGCATAAGACCGCTGGATGGGATCTATCACCCCTGCTGGCCATTCTGTTACTCCGGATCATTCAGGGGTACCTGGAGTAGCCCGGGTCACGCACGATGTCGTTTCAGGAACAAACGATCGGGTCGGAGCGGCTAACGCCGGTGGACATCCTGAACATCCACTTTTCTCGCCGCCTGCGCGGTTACGCTGTAGCGGAGGTAGATGAGTTCGTGCGTCGGGTTGCTGCGGACATGGAGGCTGTGCTGACAGAAGTCGCGCAGCTGCGGGATCGCGTGGCCGTGCTGGAGAGGGAGCTAACGCAGTACCGCGCGCTGGAGACGAACATGCGTGACGCGCTGGTGCTGGCGCAAAAAGCGGCTGAGGAGACGCGCACCGCTGCACAGGCGCAGGCACAGGCCCGTATGCAGGAGGCCGATGCCCGTCTTGCCGAGGTCA
>JANWZQ010000086.1 GCA_025054835.1 Chthonomonadaceae bacterium | reverse complement strand
AACATTGCCGCCCACGTTGGTCCACAGCAACCCCTTGCCGAGAGACTTGCTTCCTGTGAGGTACAGGGTATGGACGCTGTGTCCCCGCCCGAAACCCTGGTCCAGCGTGACGAGAGTGACCTGATAGGCAAACGCTAGAGCGGGCGTGCGACGTCCTTCCTCCCGGAATCGCCATTTGAGCGCGAGAGCCGGATTGTTCATGCGATCGAGAGCGATCGCGGGCGTGTTGGACGCGTAACCCGACAGACCAAAAGTAACTTCCAGATCTGGCCGGATACCGTAGCCAAGCACGAGATTGGGCGCCGTGTGCGTGTACGTCCCTTCCAGCAGAGAACCGATCTCGGCAACGTACAGAAAGAGACGGCGATGGTCGAGCGTTCCCGGGTCGTCCACCAGGTACGGAGGTCCTGCGCTGGCGGATGACACGATGCATGCGATCGGTCCTGCGAGCGCAAAGACCGGACTCCAGGCACGCAGGAGCCACCGCCCTGTTTGGCGGCAAAAAAAGCCGCGCGTCAGGGTTTTCTGGAACATAGCTGGCTCCCCTGTTCGCACGCCCTGCGGTACGGAACACCCGGGGCGTACGCCTGTGTTCAGACCGTCTGTGCTGTTCTGGTTGTAGAGGTCGTCAGGGGAACGAGGGAAGACTGAGGAACTGCGAGCCGCAGGTCACGCCTGCGCTCGCCTGGAGAAGGAAGAGGTCAGACGTGAGCCTGCTGTCGCAAGCCTGCGCCTTCTACGTCGCCGCAACGACCGCTGGTACTGTGACTGTCGTCACCGGACATAACACTCTCCTGTTGCCCGCTTCTAGAAGAATTCTGACACGCTGCGTGCCAGAGCTGTTCCGGGCAACCGGGCACAGTATACACCATGTCAAGCGATAACACAACCCCTGTCGGGCAAAAAGTGAAAAGTAATCTATCGCAAAGTCGTGTGGAACAACCGGCATGGTGACGGATCCAGCTCGAGAGGGGAGCGTGTAGCACCGGTAGAAGCAAGAACGAAGGTTCCTGCGGTTATCTGCCGAAAATAGGGAGAGGCAGGTTCGGAGCCCTCCGGGCCTCTTCGCTGTGCCCGACGCGAAAGATCGCATCTGGAGTGACACCGGTGAAAGGCATCATCATTGCTGGCGGTCTCGGTACACGCCTGCGTCCGCTCACCTACCATCGGCCCAAGCCCCTGGTGCCTGTGGCCAACCGGCCCTTTCTGGAGTATCAGGTGGCGCATCTGCGCAAGTATGGGATTGACGATATCGTTTTCGCCACCAACTACATGGCCGAACAGATCGAGGCGCACTTCGGGGATGGCTCGCGCTTTGGCGTCCGCATGCGCTATGCCATCGAGGAGGAGCCGCTCGGCACAGGAGGGGCCATACGGAATGCAGCGGAACTCTTCCCGGGCGAGACCGTGGTTGTGTTCAATGGTGACGTGCTCACCGACTTCGATATCGAGGCCGTTCTCACGTTCCATATGCAGAAACAGGCCAGCGCCACGATCTTTCTTTCGGAAGTACCCAGCCCGCACCCTTTTGGCGTGCTGATCCTGGATGACGACGGTATGGTGCGCGAGTGGCGTGAGCCGAGCGAGGAGACCAAGCAGACGCTGGCTCTGGATCAGGATATTGTGCCCACCGGGAAAGATCTGATCAACGCGGGTTTCTATGTGCTCAGTCCCCGGTGCATCGAACGGATCCCCCGGGGGGTCCGTTCTTCCATAGAGCGCGACATCTATCCGCAACTCATTGCGGAACGGGCCGGGGTCTACGGTATCGCACCCGGGGGGTTCTGGATGGATGTGGGGCGGGCCGAGCAGTTGTTGCTGGCCACGCAGGCGGTGCTGATGGGACAGGTGCGCACTGCAGTGCCCGGGCTGAGTGTGGGGGAGGGAACTACTATCGCACCGAGCACCTGGATCAATGGCCTCACCGCTATTGGCAGGCACTGCCGGATCGGGGAGGATTCGCGCCTGGAGAACTGCATCATCATGGACAACGTCCTTATTGGCAACCGCGTGCGTCTCACGGGGGTGATTGTGGACAGCGAAGCCGTGATTGAGGATGAGGTGGTAGTTGCCGGGCGTGGAGCCGGCGCGACACCGGTGATTGCCGGAGGGAGCGTGCTGGGGCGAGGGACACGCCTGCACCTGTGATGCACGAGACCGCTTCGTGTCACATGGCTCCACCAGCAGGCCTGCAACGTCCTCCTCTTTCGGAGCTCTACCTGTGTGCGTATATGCTTTCCGTGATGCTTACAGGTCCCGCACGCGCGCCTCTGCTTCCTCCAGCGTTACCGGATTCTCCTGTTCTTCTTGTGCGAGTTCCTCCTCATCCGGTGGCGAGGCCTGCAGCAGGACACGTGCCTGTTCCGCATATTCCTGCGGGACCAGAACGCCCCGATCCCATGCGATGCCCAGATGGGGGAGCATACCCGCTCCCGGTCCCAGAGTTTCATGTTGCAACCGGGCCGGGACGCCTGCAGACTGCAAGGTGGCAACCACTGTTTCCGCCGTCTGCTGGTCGGGGGCGTTGTAGATTGTGACAAAGCGCCGGGGGGAATGATCTTCCGGAACCAGTTCCGCCACCAGAGCCGCGCCACAATCGGCACACCGGGTAATCGTGTCGAGGTACTCGGTTTTACAATGCGGACACCATGACATGACCGTTTCTCCCTGCACTCGGACCGTGGTCCGATGGATCGTTACGACGGATCCTTCTTTCTGCCCTCATGTGCTGGTCTACAAGCTGCGTTGCTTCACGGCAGAAGGCGGGTAACAGGCTGTCGGGGCCATGTGGCGCACCTGCGGAAGCCTTCCGCGTAACGCACGCCTGCCTGCAAGCCACGAAAACGGGTGTGCACTTCCATGAACTCGAGAAAGTCGATCCCATCGTGATCGCGCATCCACGTGAGCTGGCTCTGATGGCAGGACAGCATGCGCTTTTTGATCTCAAAAACCGGGGTTACGTCCACATACTCTTCAGGCAAAAAGTCTACGCCGGCCAGTGTGTCCATGTAGTAGATGGGGGTGACCTTCGGGTGGAAGGGGAACTGCCCCTGTAACTGAGGCAGGGTGGCGCAGAAACTGGCGTCGAACACCAGTTGCGATACCGCACGGTGGTCAGGCATGTAGTCATTGGGCGGGTGGGTCAGGATGACATCCGGGCGGGCCTGCCGAATCACATCCGCGACGAGCGCGCGGGTCTCTCGGTCTGGATAGATATCCAGGTCCGAGACGGTGGGCAGGCTAAGAACGGTGGCGCCGATGATAGCGCCACCCTGCCGGGCCTCTTCGGCACGGATCCGGGCCAGTTCCTCGCGCGGGATCTCAAAGTGTCCGAGATCGCCGTTGCAGCAATGGCAGATGGTGACTGCATGCCCCTCCGCCGCAAAGCGCGCCAGTGTGCCTCCGCAGAGGAGCTCTGCGTCATCGGGATGCGCGGTGATTACCAGTACGTTCATGGGCGCTCACACCTGTTGAGAGGTCTACCACTCGGTGGGGGGACTGTCCGCGGGCTTTGAAGCAGGAGGAGTTTGCGCGGCTGTGCGCAGGGCTTCCAGAGCCTCCTCCAGCAGAGTGATGGCGCGTTGCAGGTGGGCATTGCCGTCCGCTCCTTCCGGAGATACAGGGGGTTGTGCAGGCCCGGTGTGCAATGTGGAGAAGCGGCGGGCAAGCCTTCCAAGGCGTGCGTCGAGAGCGGCCTGAATACGCTCCTGTAGACGTTCGAAAACGTCGGTCTGCCCTTTCAACACATAGTTGGAAGCGCCGGCCTTCAGGCATTCGCGCAGGTCGTCGATGTTGCCGTGCGCGGTCAGCACGATGATGGGCAGGTCCGGATCCAGGCCGGGCTGTCCCTCTCGTCCCTTGATACGTTCGATTACTTCGAGGCCAGCGCGCTTGTTAACGTCGCCATCTGGCGTGGGCATCCACATATCGACCACAACAACGTCTACCCGGCCGCGGCGTTGTCGAACAATGTCGCAGGCATGATCCGGATCCGTGGCGCGCAGGATCTCGTATTCGTTCTGGAAGAGCGCACGGGCCGCCTCGAAGATCTCTTCCACGTCATCTACAAACAGTACGGTCGGTTTCTCCGGCATAGCCAGCCCTTTCTGGGGCATAATGGTACGTGTTCCGCCACAGCGCGCCCCGAGCGTTGTCCTGCGGCGGCTTCTTGTAGTATACCCGTGAACGTGTGCGCCCCGAAGATGCGGATAGGCCGGGAATACCGCATGCTAGGCGCATACAGGGGCAAGGGAGGTGAACCGGTGCTCACCACACTGGTGTCGTTTTGCGTCGGTCTGGTAACGCTGATCCTCGGCGCGGAGATGCTGGTGCGCGGGGCCTCTCGCCTGGCGGTGGCAGCAGGCATCTCCCCGCTGGTGGTCGGTTTGACCGTGGTAGCCTTCGGCACCAGCTCTCCGGAGCTGGCCATCAATCTGAAGGCTTCTCTGTCAACCGGAACACCGCTGGGGATCGGCAATATCATCGGGAGTAACATCCTGAACATTCTTCTGATCCTCGGCCTCTCGGCTCTGATCGTGCCACTGACCGTGGCCCAGCAACTGGTGCGTTTCGACGTGCCTCTGATGATCGGGGCTTCGCTCCTGCTGTACCGGTTCGCACAGGACGGAATGCTGGACCGATGGGAGGGGTTGACGCTCACGACAGGTGCTGTGCTGTACACGTTGTTCTGTATCTGGAGCAGCCGGCGTGAGAGCCGGGAGGTAGCCGAGGAGTATCAGGCCGAGTACGCTGTGCCTGCTACGAACCGGAGACGCGGGATGTACCTGCTGGGCCAGACCCTTCTGGCAGGGATGGGGCTGGCAGCTCTCACGTACGGTTCCAGCACGCTGGTGGAGAGTGCCGTGGCGTTCGCGCGGATGTGGGGGGTGAGCGAGTTGATCATCGGGCTGACCATCATTTCCGTGGGCACGACGTTGCCAGAGACGGTGACAACGGTGGCCGCCTCCATGCGCGGGGAGCGCGACATCGCGGTGGGCAACGTGGTAGGGAGCTTCCTGTTCAATATCCTGGTGGTGGCAGGGATGGCCGCACTGGTGGCGCCCCGTGGAGTTCCAGTGCCGGACGCGGCACTGGCATTTGACCTGCCAGTGATGACCGCAGTAGCCGTGGCCTGTCTGCCTGTGTTTGTGATCGGAGGGCAGATCAGTCGATGGGAGGGCGGACTGTTTTTCGGCTACTATGTGGCGTACACGGTGTATCTCTGGCTTTCCGCAACGGGTCATCCGGCGTTGCGCACGTTCCAGAACGTGATGCTGTTCTTTGTCATTCCGCTGACGGTACTGACGCTGGGGGTACTGACGCTGGACACTCTGCGCCGGTACCGGCGCAGAGTGTCTGCCTCGCAGTAGTATCCCGGGTTATTCCTCGTAATATCGCGGGAGCCGGATACGGAAAACGGTCCTGCCCGGTCGGGACTCCTGTAGCTCGATCTGGCCTTTGAGCGCGGTGACTGTGTCGCGTACGATAGCCAGCCCGAGCCCGGTGCCCCCTTTGGACTTGCGCACGTCGGGCACGAAGAGACGTGGCCGTACAGTCTCCGGGATGCCGGGACCATTGTCTTCAACAAACAACTGGATCATGTCGGCAGATCCCGGATCTGTCAGGTGGAGAGTCAGCCGGGTGGCGCCGGCCTTGGCAGCGTTGTAGGCCAGTTCATCAATGACGCGGACAATCGCATTGATGTCGGTGCGGACGGGCAGGGTATCCAGCGCGGAGTAGAAGTGGCATTCGAGTCCGGTGCGCGTCTCCGTGGTGAGTTGAGCTACTTCCCGGAGCCGGGGCACAAGATCACCCGACTGGATGTCCGGGGCGTATCCGCGGACGTGTCGGGTGTACTGGCTGGAGATCTTCTCCAGGCGCTCCAGTTGCAAGCCGAGTTTATGAACCCACTCGATGCTCAACTCACGCGTGAGGCGACCTTCCCGGGCAGCCTTCTGGTGTGCGGCAACGAACCCGCGGCAGATTGTGAGCGCCGTACGCAGATCATGGAAGATCAGGGAAGCGAGCTCCGCTTTGGCGGCATCCATGGCCAGTTTCCGAACGCGCTCGGCCTGAATGGCATGGTCCAGAGCCAGCGCTGCTCCCTGTACAAGCAACCCCAGGAGTTCCCATTGTTCGGAGCGCAGACTCTCCGCAGGATGCGCCAGACTGAGCAGCCCGACCGCACGCTCGCCTACCAGCAGAGGGGCTTCAATCCAGACGCGAACATTCTCGCGTTCCAGTTCCGGATCGTCAGGAAGCGGACCGGTGCGATAGTGCGGGAAGCCATCCGGTGAGGGAACTGGCAGGATCGCGTCGACAGGTAGCAGGTCGTCCCGTTCGTAGATGGCCGGTTGCCGGGCAACGCGAATGGCGTGCCACGGGAGGCGGTTTTTCTCCGGGACGTGGCGCACCTGCCCGGTGGCGAACAGGCGTTTCCGTTCCGGATCGTGCAACCCGTACTCGCAGAGACTTTCCAGCGTATTCTCACCGGCGGGGTAGGTCTTGTAGTTGCACAGGTAGAGCCGGGCCCATGTGTGCCCGCGTTGCTGAAAGATGTTGAGGAGACTCTGCCCGATCTCTTCGACGACGTGACTGGCCTGCAACCAGTTCTGCAGAGCGTTAAGAAGCGTGTAGAGCTCGGTCAGGTCCTGAAAGCGCTCCACAAACCCGATGGTGGGATTGGCACGGAAGCGATCAGGGAGATGCCCGCGGAAATCGGTGATACGGGCCAACTGCCAGTCCCCGGCGCGGAGCGGAGGATGGGCCGGGTCGCTGGTGAGATAGCGATGGAGAGGCGTGTCGAAGGGAGCCTGCTCCAGCAGTTCAGGACCCGGCGGGTTCTGCGCCCACTGATAGACCTGCCAGTCAGGTACATCGGGGTGCTGGAGCCATCCCGGCTCGCGTTGCAGGTACCGGGCTGCTGCTTTATTGAGGAACAGGAGGCGATTATTCGGGGCCAGGAGCGAGATCCGATCGCCCAGAGCGTCCAGGGCACCCTGTAGCAGCGCGAGGCGCTGCGCCTGTCGGAAGAGGGCTGCGATCTGCCCGGCGAAGATCTGGTAGAGCTCCAGTTCCTCAGGATCCGGGGGTTGCCGATCGGGGCTTTCCACCTGAAGGGTGCCAACAATGCGTTCTTCATCCAGAACAGGAACAATGGTGAAGGGATGAGCGCCAATGCGCTGGGCAAAAGCGGGGTGCACCGTGAAGTCTGGCAACGGTAGCATGGGATTGTTTACTACCACAGGGCGTTTCTCCCGGCACACCCAGGCCTGTACATCCGTGTCTGTAAGAGGAACGTCAAGAGGCTGATCGAAGTCCTGTTCTGGCTCGGCGCAGGCAGACGCGACGGACTGGATGCGCTCGCCCCGGGCGTCTACCAGACAGATCAGAACGCGATAGTATCGGGCGTCATGAACGAGAGCCTCTGCGGTTTTGTGAACGACTTTCCCCATGTCGAAGGGTTCCGCGAGCATCTCCCGGTTGATTGCCTCAATGACGCGCAGATGGCGTTCACGGAGAGCGCCAATTTTCTGATAGTACTCAAACTCCTGAGCAGCGCGATACGCCTTCCAGAACTGATCCAGAGCCTCAAGGACGAGGCGGCGGTCTCCCATATCGATCTCCCGACCATCGCCTTCCCGCGCAAGCTGAAGCGCTGGCCTCGGGAGGCCGGGGAGCCGGGATTTGAAGCCCGGGTCACTCCAGATTTTGAGGCGCAACGGGTCGAAGTAGTAGCGCACACCCTGATAGTAGAAGGTGGGCGCATCTGCCGGGGGGGAAGCAGGACTCTCCGGAGTGGGCAGGTCCGCAGGGGACGTACTACTGCCGAAAACGAGCCATTGCCCGCTCTCCGGGTCGTAGAGTCCGCCGGAGTCGAAGCCAAGCAAATGGCGCGCACCGTTGAGGAAGTGCCGCACAACGCTCTCCACGCCCTGGTGTGCCTCATTGAGCAGATGGGCCTGCCAGTCAAGCAGGACCTGTACCAGCCGGAAGCGCGCATGCCCGGCAATGGAGCGCTCGTACCGGCCCCGGGGAACGCTACGATAACGGGCCCATGCTTCCTCCCAGCGCCCCTGCGACGCGAGCACATCGCCAATGTGCCTCGGGGTCAGGACGCGCAACAGGAAGTCGCGCAACATGGGGGAGGCAATACGCAACCGGTTGCCCTGTAGCAGAACGAATCCGCAAACTTCAAGCCGACAGGGCTCGTGAACCGCCGGTGGAGAGACGGTGATCTCGGAGTGCTGGAGGATGGTGAGCAGAAGGTCGAAGGCTTCGGGCTCCGCTTCGATTTCGCGCACGGTCATCCGGAGCAGATGATCGTACGGCATGAACGTCTCCCGGTAGAGGTGAATATGCTGCCGGGTCTGTTCCAGTGTCCATGGGCGGGACATGGGGATCCGGATCGAGTTGAAGGGATGGCGCATAACGGCGACAATCAATTCCTGTATGAGATGGGCGCTGCCTCCGGTCTGCTCGTAGAGGTAGTCAAAAGCATCATCGGTGATCTCCGCGCAGGGATCATGGCGCTCCGGGCCCGGGCAGGGCGTGTGGAAATTGTAGGCGTGGCGCTCACAGAAGTAGGATCGGGCAAAAGCGCGGTCCATGGGGCCAACAAGAATGTGTCGCGCGTGGTTAAACGGGGAGTTGGGGCCGTAAGTGAGATGCACGAAGTCGGAGCTCCCTGTGACGACCACTGCTGTGCGGTGCCGGAGTGTCTCGTCGTAGTAGGCTGCACGAATGGCTTCCAGCAGCTGGCGGGCGATGGGCTTGGGAAAGCCAATGATGTCCTGAATGAAGATCCAGAGTGGGCGCGGCTTCGGGATCTGCGTCACGGCAGCCAGCAGAGTGTCCAGAACACGCCCTGAGAGGCGACCTCTGGAAGACTCCGGGAGAGTCGGTATCTGCAGGCTCTGCTGAAGGTGTCGATGCAACTCAACCAGAAACTCTTCCTCGTTGCAGGTCTCAAAGCGATCCCAGATCAGCCGGACAATACAGGGATGCTCACGAACCGGTAACCCCGGGGTCTGACTGCGTTCCTGAAGCTTTTCCAGAACCAGCGCTTTCGCTCCATGACGTGGACCGAGCAGGGCAATGTGCTCGTTCTGCCAGAGCAAATCCAGTAACTCCCGGAACAGATCTTCCCCGATCATGCGACGCTGGGTGACGGACATGGGTACGGTCTCCTCCCGACTGTTGCCAGCCGACGGTGCGCGATGCGGCTCAGGGCGTCACCGTAGTAGAGTAAGGATACCTGATGAGGGATAGCGTGCGCAGCAGAGGAGACTGAGGATCCCGCCCGCCCTGTGAGAAGGCGGGCAGGACAGGGGACCGGGTGCTCAGGCATTGAGGGCAACCCGGGTAGCGACCTGCGCCAGAGTACCCGGGTTCGGGTTGCGTCGGATAGCGGATTGCAGGGCCTCACCAGTGCCATCCAGCGTCCCGAGATACGGGTCGCGGCTCAGGGAGCTGCGCGAAGCCTGGTAGACACCGTGCAATGTGCCATTGCGCGGCGTGCGGTTCATCACCGTCTGCATGGCGTGGAACACGGCATTGAGCGATCCAATGTTTTTGACCATGGTGTTTCCTTCTCCTTCCCCAACGAATCGTCACGGGTTTCGGTTCTGCAGGGTGCCCCGATGGCAAACAGGAACCGACCGGGTGACTGAACGGAAAACCGGCAGGAATTATTGGCAACGGATTGTTCGGCTCTGCTGTCAACGCTACGGGTTTTGTGAAGGAGATCCATCCGGGCAGACAGGAAAAAAATACGGGGCGTTGTTGCCAGTCTGTCTGGCAAGCGTCTAAAAGGGTAGAGTATTGTGCTGATCAGGAACCGATGATCCACGCCGGGATGACAGCTATCGATTTACCGGAAACCACGCGGGACAGTCGCAGGGAAGTGACAGACGAGGCCCTGTTGCGGCAGATCGCTGCCGGCAATGATGTTGCCATGCAGGAGCTGGTACGGCGGTATCAGGGTCCGTTGTATCGCTTCCTCACGCGCTTTCTGGGGTCTTCGGACGACGCCGAGCAGGCGGTTCTGAACGTGTTCGTCCGGGTGTGGCAGAACGCGGGGCGATTCGAGTTCCGCTCTCAGGTATCGACCTGGTTATACCGGATTGCTTTCAACATAGCGCGTGACATGCACGCAGCGCGCAAAGCACGTCCACAGCAGGAGAGCCTGCCAGAGGAGTACGCGCTCTGCGACCCTCTGGTGGGAAATGCCGAAGACGAGGCGATGCGACGGATAGAACGCGCAGAACAGTACCGACAATTGCAGGAAGCACTGGGCCAGTTGAACGAAATGGACCGTCTGTTGCTGGTGCTTTACTACTTCGAGGACAGCAGCTACGAAGAGATGCAAAACATCTCCGGGCTATCCTATAAAGTGCTGAAAACGCGCCTGTCGCGGGCGCGGCAACGTCTCCGGGCGTTGCTGGGTCAGGAAAGCTGAGAGCCTGCTATGAACTGCAGAGAGTTTGAACGCGAGATTGCAGATTATGTGGCCGGGCGTTTGAACCCGGTAGACGCCAATCGGATGCTGGCGCACGCGGATGCATGTGCATCCTGCCGCACACTGGAACAGGAGGAGCGCGCATTGCGGCAGCGGTTTGCCGGGGCGCCGGAGGTAACACTGTCCACCGATCTGTGGGCGAAGCTGGCACCGCAACTGCAGGAACGCCCGGTGCGCCGTGCCCGGTGGCTCTGGCGCTGGTCGTGGCCACTGCCCTCCCGCATGGTGCTGGCCCCGGTAGCCTCTCTGGCTGTC
>JANWZQ010000060.1 GCA_025054835.1 Chthonomonadaceae bacterium | reverse complement strand
GCGTCGTCTGACGGATGATCCGGATCTCTGTCGCACGCTGGGGCACCGCGGGCGAGAACGCGCGGTTCGTTGTTTCTCCTGGCAGGCCATTGCCACACAGATGCGTGCGATCTACCGGCGCCTGTGTCCGCAGACCGCCTCGAACACGCCGGACGCCCGGTCCGAAGCCCTGTGAAGAGTTGATCATGCGTATTGGCGTCAACGCACACCTGCTCCATACGGGCACGACATACCGGGCTACCGGGGTCTCCAACTACATCCGGCACCTGCTGCAGGGCCTGAGTGCCATTGATCCCTGCAACGCCTACACCGTCTTCACGGGCAGATGGGCGCGCCACACCGACTGCCGCATCATTCTCCCTCTTGGCCTTAACTTTCGCATGGTGCCCGCTCTGATCCCGACGGACTTCCCCCCCGCGCGCATTCTCTGGGAACAGACCGTGCAACCTGTCGTAGCGCGTAACCTTGATGTCCTGCACAACCCCGTGAATGTGATCCCGATCGCCGCGCGTGTTCGGCAGGTCGTTACCATTCATGATCTGGCTTTCCTGCACTTCCGCGACACGCATCTCGCCGTCAAGCGTCTCTACCTGACCGTGATGACCCGACTCTCCGCACGCCGGGCACGCGCGATCATCACCGACTCGGAGTTCACACGGCAGGACGTCATCCGTCACCTGCAAGTACCCGCAGAAAAGGTCGTACCCATTCCGCTTGCCCCGGACTCCCGGTTCCGCCCTCTTGCCCCATCGGAGCAACACGAACTGGAAAATTTTCGACAACGCAAGGGGTTGCCCGAACGCTACTTCCTTTATGTCGGTACACTGGAGCCACGGAAGAACCTGCCACGGATGCTGCAGGGCTATGCGCAGTGCGTACGCCAGTGGAAAACGTCTGAAGACCCGCCGTACCTCGTTCTCGCAGGCCCGAAGGGATGGATGTTCCGGGAGGTATTTCAGCAGGCTACCATGCTGGGACTGGAAGATCGGGTCCTCTTCCCCGGTTTCATCCCGCAGGAGGAAATGATCTGGTGGATCAATGGCGCGCTGGCCTTCCTCTACCTGAGCGCATTCGAGGGATTTGGCCTGCCACCTCTGGAAGCGATGGCCTGCGGCGTGCCGGTCATTGTGAATGACGCCACGGCGATCCCGGAAGTGGTGGGGGATGCCGGCATTCTGGTCGACGCGAACAGCAGTGACGCGGTCGCGCAGGCGTTACAGGCCATCGCCACACAGGCGGACCTGCGTGCGGAGTTGCGGCAGCGCAGTCTGGAACGAGCCGCTCAGTTCTCATGGCACCGCACCGCCGAGGCGACCCTCCGGGTGTACACGGCGGTTTGCAACCAGATATAGATCTCCATGCACCTCCTGCAGCCCGACTGGATTCGGGGTACACTGTTGCGGATTGCACGCAGGAGGAGGCCCCCATGTCGCTGACAGCAGAGAAGCTCCAGCAGGCCACACAACTGGTCGCCCTGTCTGAAGCGGATGTCTGGCTTACCTTCGTACGCGAGACCATAGAAGGCGGGGATCCTGTGCTGCCACTGATTCTGGAGGGCGGCCTGACATGGCAGAGCGCTCTGCTGATCGGGCGCAATGGGCGCAGGGTTGCGATCGTCGGCAGCTATGATGCCGGCCCACTGTTAGCCTCCGATGAGTGGGACGAGGTTATCCCCTACGTCCACTCGATCCGTGAGCCACTGATCCATGCACTGGACACGCTCATTCCAGTCGAGCAGACCGCGCCACGCATCGCCATCAATTATTCGGTCAACGACGTCAAGGCGGACGGGCTCTCGTATGGCCTGTATCTCCTGCTCACCTCTTATCTGCAGGGTACCCGCTACGCGGACAGCCTGATCAGCGCGGAAGAGATCGTGATGGCTCTGCGGGGGCTCAAAACGCCCCTGGAAATCGCACGGATCCAGAAGGCGATAGCGGCGACCGAACAACTCTTCGCGGAGATCGCTGATTTCGCACGCCCGGGTCGTACGGAATATGAGGTGTACGCTCATGTTCAGCACCGCATGCACGAACGGGGGTTGGGATTCGCATGGGATCAGACCGGAGACCCGATCGTGAACTCCGGGCCTGACTCTATGCCCGGGCATGGCGTGCCGTCCCGACAGATCGCGATCGCCCCCGGACACATCCTGCATGTCGATCTGGGGGTCACTCTCGACGGGTACAGCTCTGACATCCAGCGTTGCTGGTATGTGCCACATCCCGGGGAGAATACATTGCCAGAGGATGTCCAGCGTGCTTTTGAGGCTGTAACCGGGGCCATCTCAGCGGGCGCGGCTGCGCTGCGCCCCGGAGTGGCCGGGTGGCAGGTGGACGCTGTGGCACGGCATGCGCTGGTACAGGCAGGCTACCCGGAATACCTGCACGCGTTCGGGCATCAGGTCGGACGCATGGCACACGATGGAGGCGCGATCCTGGGGCCCCGGTGGGAACGTTACGGCCGCACACCCGTCATTCCGGTACGCGCCTCCGAGGTGTATACACTGGAGCTGGGGGTGAACGTCCCCGGGCGAGGTTATCTGGGTATTGAAGAGATGGTCGAAGTCACCGAGAACGGTTGCCGGTGGCTCACAACCCGTCAGATGGAACTGCCCCTGTTGCGCTGATCCAACCAGTGGCTCTCAGTGCAGCATATCGACCCGGTAGTTGCGCGCCAGCAATTCCTCGCGGATCCGGGCGATGTGCTCCGCATCCCGCACTTCCAGCAGCACTTCCACACCGGTTTGCCCCAGAGGCACTGTCGGGCTGATCCGGTTGTGCACCACGGTGATGATGTTGCCCCGTAATCCGGCAATCACTTCCAGCAACGCGGCCAGCCCCCCGGGCCGATCCGGGACCGCGGTGAAGAACTGCATGTAGCGGTCCGCACGGATCATCTCGCGCTCGATCAGGTCCGCAAGCAGCTTGGTCGAAACATTCCCTCCGGAGAGGATCACCACGGTCTTCCCCTGCGCCTTCACTCTACCGGACATCAGCGCCGCAGCCCCCACCGCGCCAGCGGGTTCCACCACCGTTTTGGCCCGCTCCAGTAACCAGAGCATGGCCCCGGCGATCTCACTGTCCTCCACTGTCACCATATCGTCCGCGTAACGCTGGATGTACGCGAATGTGCGTGCGCTGGGCGATTTGATCGCTACTCCATCGGCGATGGTGTTGACCGCACCCCGGGGGAGCAGATGGCCTGCCCGCCACGACTCCACAGCGGCAGGCGCCCCCGCGGCCTGCACACCGATAATCCGGGCCTTCGGGCAGAGCGCACGGATCACCGTAGCGACGCCACTGAATAAACCCCCGCCCCCTACACAGATCAGTATCGTTTCCAGATCCGGCACGTCCTCCAGGATCTCCAGCCCGAGAGTCCCCTGCCCGGTGATGATACCATCATCGTCGTAGGCGGAAATGAAGGGCGCGCCCTGCTGCGCCGCGAACGCCCTGCCGGCGGCCACTGCCTCATCAAAGTTGCTGCCCTCCAGCACCACCTCCGCGCCGTACCTGCGGGTCGCCTGGATCTTGGCGATGCTGGCAAACTCCGGCATGAACACGGTCGCCCGGACTCCGGTCAGGTGCGCCGCCAGAGCCACCCCCTGTGCGTGATTGCCTGCCGATGCTGCCACTACTCCCCGCGCCTTTTCCGCATCCGAGAGCCCGGTCAACCGGTGATAGGCCCCACGGATCTTAAAGGAGCCTGTCCGCTGCTGGTTTTCCAGTTTCAACAACAACGCTGTTGCTGGCAGGCTACAACGTTCCGCCATGCTAGCACAGGTCATCACCGGCGTATGATGCGCGATCTCCCGCACTCCTGGATAGGCAGCCTGTATTTGCTCGACGCTCACCATTGCTGCGTCCCCGGTTCCACCCCATACGACACGCCTGACGGCTGGATCAGCGCAGGGGCTGGCCGGTCAGACGTTGATAGGCTTCACGATATTTGTCTGCAGTGCGCGCTACCACATCCCCGGGTAATTCCGGAGCCGGAGGTTCCTTGTTCCACCCGGACGCCTCCAACCAGTCCCGCACGAACTGCTTGTCGTAGGAGGGCTGGTTGCGCCCCGGCGCGTAGGTAGCAGCTTCCCAGAAGCGGGAGGAGTCCGGAGTGAGCGCTTCATCGATCAACGTGATAGCCCCCCCGTGCAATCCAAACTCGAATTTGGTATCCGCAAGCAGGATCCCGCAACGCCGAGCATGCGCGGCCGCTGCCTGATAGAGCGCAATACTGACCTCGGCCAGAAACCTGACCGTCTCTGACCCGATCAGCGCGGCGGCTTGCTCCTCACTGATGTTCACATCGTGCCCGTCCGTTGCCTTGGTTGCCGGAGTGAAGATCGGGGCGGGCAGTTGTTCCGACTCACGCAATCCAGCGGGCAGGTGCACACCATGCAACACAACGGGCCGGTTTTCTCCCCCGGCCTCACGGTATTCTCTCCAGAGCGAGCCCGCCAGATACCCCCGCACCACACACTCTATCGGGAACGGCTGCGCTCTGACACAGAGCATGGATCGGCCCTCCAGCGCCGCACAGAGCTCCGGTGTCATTGTGCCTCCGGCCTCCATAATGCACTGCATGATGTAGTCCATATCCGTGGTGATGTAGTGCGTGCAGACCATCGGACGCAGGCGCCGGAACCAGAAGCGCGACATCTGCGTGAGCACGCGTCCCTTATCGGGAATCCCGTTGGGCATGATCACATCGAATGCAGAAATGCGATCCGTAGCGACCAGCAGCAGGGTGTCGCCCAGGTCATACACATCGCGCACCTTACCGGTAGCGAACCGGGCCAATCCCGGGATCTCCGAGCGCAACAGGGGGAGCGCCATACAGGTCTCCATATGAGAGGGTCAGTCGAACAGGGAAGTGATGGACTGGTTGCTGTTCGCACGGTGGATCGCCTCACCGAACAGGGAAGCGACGGAAAGCACTTTGATCCGCGGGTGACGCTTCTCGGGTGGAAGCGGAACCGAGTCGGTTATCACGATTTCAGCGATCTCCGGGCGGGCGCAGAGTCGTTGCACGGCATCACGGGCGAAGATGCCGTGCGTGGCAGCGACGTAGATCTCCGGACGACATCCATGCTCCAGCAAGGCATCGACCGCCTGCAGGATGCTCCCCCCGGTTGTGATCATGTCCTCGACAATGATGGGTGTTCTGTCCCGAACGTCTCCGGCCAGATGAGTTACCTCCGAGATCATATGTCCCGGATGGTGCTTGTACCCTACCGCGAGTGGCGCTTTCAGTGCCTGTATCACCCTGCGCACTTTCTTCACGCGCCCCTCGTCCGGGGAGACCACCACCGGGTTCTGCAGACCATTCTGCATTTTTTGCGCGAAGTAGTGATTGAACAGGTTGATCGCGGTCAGGTGATCGACCGGAATGTTGAAAAAGCCCTGAATGGCGTCGGCGTGCAGGTCGAGACACATCACCCGGTTGGCCCCGGCCACGGTGAGGAGATCCGCCACCAGTTTGGCCGTGATCGGCTCACGGGGAGCGTCCTTTTTCTCCTGACGGGCGTAGCCGTAGTAGGGGATCACCGGGGTGATTCGTCGCGCGGAGGCACGGCGCAACGCGTCGATGGCGCAGAGCAACACCATCAGGTTGGTGTCCACCGGAGGGCAGGTCGGCTGGATGAAGTAGACATCGGCCCCGCGCACACTCTCATCAAAGCGTACGTAGTTTTCCCCATCGGCAAACTGCCGATAGTGCATCTTTCCCAGAGGCACGCTCAACCAGTCGGCGACGGCCTGCGCCAGT
>JANWZQ010000033.1 GCA_025054835.1 Chthonomonadaceae bacterium | reverse complement strand
GCCCTCCTGACCCCGATGGGCTACACCTGGCTCCGACGTCGCGCAGCCAGAACCCCGCAACCGGCAGCGGAACCGGGCACCCTCCTCCGAACCACCACCCCGGGCCTCCTCCTGATGACAGGGTTGCTCGCCGCCGCAACTGCCATCGCCGATTACCCGGCACGCGAGTACTACCTCCAGCTGACAGCCACCAACGCCGCGCAGGCCGGTAACCCCCTGTTCCCCGCCGGAATGCGCCTGCCCCCGGGAGAAACCGCGGCGCAAACCGCGCGGCGCTGGGTGGAACAGAGCGCGGCCTACTGCGCCGAATGCCACCGAACAGCATACGACGAATGGCGCCACTCCGCACACCATCACGCAGCAATCGACCCGGCCTACCGGCGCGTCCGGGATGCTTTTGCCACGCGGCGCGGTGCCGGATCAGCGCGATGGTGCGCCGGATGCCACGCGCCCTACAGCACCCTGATCCCCGGGAACACCCCCCTTGCGGATGCGGCGCCCGCCGTCGACTGTGTGGCCTGTCACGCCATCACAGGCGCTCCCATGCGCACCGGCAACGGGCTGTTCACATTCCAGCTCCCCGCAACCTACCCGTACGCACGTAGCCAGATCACCTGGCAGAAACAGCTCCACGCCTTCCTGCTGCGCGTGCGCCCCGGACCCCACCGGCGCGCCTTCTGGAAACCGGAGTGGCACGGCTCCGCGGAGTTCTGCAGCACCTGCCACCGGCAGAGCTTCGGCGTGGCGCAGAATCATTACCGGCAGGTGCGCGTTGTCGATACCTACGGCGAGTGGCATTCCGGCCCCTACTCCGGGCGCACGGCCGCCTCCCCGGGCGCAACAACCCCCTGCCAGACCTGCCACTTCCGCCACGAAGGGCGAACGCACCATACCACCCCGGGAGCGAACACCGTACGGGCCTCCCCGGAGCAACGCCAGCGCATCGAGAACTTCCTGCAGCAGAACCGCGTGACACTGGACCTCTTCGCGCTGCGCCGGGAACCACGCCAGCCGGGCCGTCTGGAGGAATGGATCGCCCCGCTTGACGCTCCGATGCAACCGGCGCGCCTGATGCCTGGCGACCGCCTGACCCTGGAGATCCTGGTGCACAACCGGAACGTCGGGCACGCCTTCCCGACCGGCTACACCGACCTGCGCGAGGCCTGGCTCGAAGTCGCGTTGACCGACGCCCGGGGCAGAACGCTCCTGCACAACGGAACAACGGGACCCGCGGAGCCCCTCCCCCCGGACGTGCACGCCTACCGGATGGTTCCGCTCGATCGAAACGGCCGGGCCCTGACCGATCATGATCTGGACCGCATGGTCACCGTGGCCTACCGGCGGGTGATCCCCCCCGGGGGCACCGATATCGCCCGCTACGACCTCACGTTGCCGGCGCAGGACAGCGTGGGCCGACCTCTCGCATGGCCTCTGCAGATCCATGCGCGCCTGCGCTACCGTGCCCTCAGGCCGGATTTCGCGCGCCGGACGCCGGGCCTGCCCCCGGAGCCGCCCATCACCACGATGGCCGAGGCGCGTGCCACGCTCTGGCCGCAACCACGCTCGACTCCCGGCAACGCCCGGACAGCCCTCCGATTTCTCGCGTACGGGCAGGGACTGATCGCCCCGCAGGGTACGCTGGATCGGGCTACTGCGATGCGCGCCTTTCGCATCGCACAGACGCTGATGCCCGATCGGCCGGAGCCGTACATCGGTCTGGCCCGCGCATTCCTCACCGAACCGGACTTTCTGGCGGCGCGCGCACAGCTGGAGAGGGCGTTGCAGATCGCACCGGGGCATACCGGGGCGCAACATCTGCTGGGGGTCGTGTTCCGCAATCAGGGAGAGTACGAACGGGCTGTGCGGTGGCTTCGCCCGCTTGCCGAGCGCTTCCCACAGGATAGCGCGCTGCAGTTTGACCTCGGGCTGGCCTACTTTCGACAGGGGAAGTACGAGCAGGCAGCCGATGCCTACCGGCGTGCTCTGGTCGCCGACCCGGACTTCGCCCCTGCGCACTTCCAGCTGAAGCGCATGTACCAGCACCTGAGGCGCGTGCCGGACGCGCGGCGCGAGGAAGCGATCGGCAAGTATCTGGCGACAGAGGAGCACACTGGCCTGCTGCGCGAGGCTTATTTCCGCGCCCACCCGCAGGAGCGTCTGTCCGCACAACCCATACCGCGCCATCGGATGGTGCCGCACGTACCGGCACCGGGCTCAACGCGATAAGGTATCAGGAGGAATTTCCGGGCCCCGGGGTCGGCCGGTGCCGCGCCACCGTTCCACGTGAAACGGTGGCGCGGCAATTCCGATTTGCGGATTTTACGATTTGCCGGGTACTCCGATGCGTTTCACGTGAAACGGTACCCGGGAGCCCTGAACAGTGGCATACGCGTTTCACGTGAAGCGCCAGGGGAACCTTCTGACAGGACACTCCGTATTGATAATAGCGCATGTCCTCCTTTTCATTGAAGTCCATCGGATAGATGGAGCCTGTTTCCGGTAACGGAGACAGGTTCTTTTTTTTCCGGGGTGTCCTGTTCCGGGTCTGATGCGCCGATGAGAAGATCGCTGTCTGTTGCACAGCCCTCATCATGCAGGGGATCGCTACAGGGCCGCATCCCTGTGATCGCCTGTAAGGGAGTTCTCCGCCTCCTTTCCGATATCCTGCTACAGCGCGTCCACAAACGCTTCGAACAATCGTCGCGCGGCCGCGTCATGCGGCGCGGTCTCTTCTGGATGGTACTGTACCGCGATCACGTAGCGGTACTCCGGGGCCTCCACCGCCTCGATCACTCCGTCCGGGGCCCGGGCTGCCACAACCAGCCCGGCGGCGACCCGATCCAGCGCCTGATGATGCAGGGAGTTGACCGGGATCCGATCGCGGCCGACAATCGTGCGGTAACGGGTGCCTGCCACCACATCGATCTCATGACTGAACCGATCACGGGGCAGGCCTGCCTCTTCCTGCTGGTGCGCGATCTCTGAGGGCCGCTGGGAGGGGAGGTCCTGATAGAGCGTACCGCCCATGGCCACATTGAGCGCCTGAATGCCCCGGCAGATGGCGAAGATCGGCAGATTTCTCTGCAGGGCCAGACGGATCAGAGTCAGCTCCATCGCATCGCGATCCGGGTCCACGGTTCCCAGGCGCGGGTGGGGCTCCTGCCCGTAGTGCTCTGGCGCAACGTCATCGCCCCCGGAGAGCAGCAGCCCGTCGATGTGGTCCAGGTACTGCTGCACGGCATCTGTATCTGCGATTGCAGGCAGCACGCGGGGCATGCCTCCGGCCGCTTCGATTGCGCGCACGTAAGCCGGACGGAGCTCGGATCGAGAAGCCCGGGTGATGCCGACCACTTTACCCGCCATGCGGAATGCCTCCGGACCTGCAGTGCGAGGACCTGCTGATGCACAGACAATCATACCCGATAGCGCAAGGAAAAAGGGATCCGCGCGCCGAAATGTGCGCGCATGAAGATCACAGAGATCCGTACCATTCCCCTTCTGGGGGAAACACCCCCGGGAGGATGGGCGCACGAAGTAGCCCCGGAGGACAATCTGCACACGCTGGTGGAGGTGCACACGGATGTCGGGCTCATCGGTTACGGGAGCTGCTTCACCAGCCATGCACTGGTAGAGGGTGCATTGCAACTGCTGCGTCCTCTGCTCATTGGCGAAATTGCGATTGAGCCCGAACGGATCTCGGAGAAACTGCATCAGACCACTTTCTGGCAGGGACGCGGGGGCGCTGTTGCGCACGCGATCAGCGGGGTGGACATTGCCCTGTGGGATCTGCTGGGTCAGGCGACCGGGCAGCCGGTGGCACGGCTTCTGGGAGGCATCTATCGCGATCGGGTGAAGCCCTACGGATCGCTCCTGTTCGAGGAGCCACCCGTTTTGCGGGATCGGTGTCAGGCGGCTGTGGCCCGCGGCTTTCGCGCGCTCAAGCTGGGGTGGAACGGTTTCGGGCGGGTGAGCCGGCAGTACGACGAGTTGCTGGTGCGAACGGCGCGGGAGGCGGTCGGTCCGGACGTGGAGCTGATGGTGGATGCCGGGGGCTCGGAAGCGTTCTGGCCTCACGGCTACAAGTGGGCAGCGGAGACCGCCCGGATGCTGCGCGATTACGATGTGGTCTGGTTCGAGGAGCCGCTGCCTCCGGATGATCTGGAGGGCTACGTGCTGCTACGCACGCACGCTCCACTTCCCATCGCTGCCGGAGAGGTGCTGACTCGTCGGCAGTCCTTCCGCCCCTTCCTTGAGCGGGGCGCCGTCGACATCATCCAGCCGGATACCACCAAGTGCGGCGGCCTCTCGGAAGCCCGTCGCATCGCCTGGATGGCCGGCGAGCACAACGTGCTGCTGGTCTCGCACGGGTGGAACACCGCGGTAGGTCTGCTGGCCGACCTGCATCTTGCGGCGGCCATGCCGGTTGCCCGGTACGTGGAGTACATCACGCCGTCGCCCTACATCGAGGAAATCGTGGCGGCTCCGTTCGTGCTGGATGAGGACGGCATGCTGGCCGTGCCCACCGGGCCGGGCCTGGGCTTTGCGCCGAATCCGGAGGGTCTGGCCCGGCTCTCCCGGCCTGTGCGTTGAAGCTCTTTCAATCCCTGCAATTGCTGCGTGCGTTGCATGGTGTGATTCCTTGCATTGCGGCCTGCACAGAGTAACAGCGTGTGTGCGGTTTAAAAACAAGGGCTACTGCGCTATTTCGGGTTTTTCTGTGAAAAAAATGGGCTTGCATCGTGCGTCAATCGTGCTATAATAGAGAGACCTGCTGTGTGCACACCACAGCAATCTGTGCCTGTAAAGATCGGGAGATTTTTCCTGATAATAGGGATGAGGGAAGTTCTGCTTTCTGCACCGGAGAGGCAGGAAAGTGCCCCGGTCCAGAAAAATCTTATCGGTAAGCAGACCCGGCGTATCCACCATGCGTTGTGTGGAACATGCACTGGCATACAGGGATGGCACGGTCTGCGGAAAATCGTGAGTCAAGGAGGCACAGAGTCGTGAAACAGCAGGTCAGTCCGGGCGTAGCTGCGGTCGTGATTGTGTTGATCGTGCTCGTTCTGGGCTATTTCGCGTTCCGAGCAGCGTCAGGTCCCGGCAAGGCGACCGAGAATCCGTACAAGGCCAGCGGGGCACCTCCCGGCGCCGGTCCTCCGTCTTCGATTGGTGGTGGTGCACCGTCCGGTCCTCCCGGAGGAGGGGGTTCTGCAGGGTACGGCGGTTATGGTGGCGCGATGGGCGCCCCGGGTGGCGGATCCGCCGGCGGATCGATGGGTGCTCCCGGGTCCGGAGGCTACTGACGCAATGGTTCTTTTCGTGATGCTTTTATCCATCTCAAAGACAGAGTCCATCCGAAGGTAGAAAGGAAGCGCAAACATGCATTGGCGCAACGCAAGCCGCTCGCAACGCGGCTTCACCCTGATCGAGTTGCTCGTAGTCATCGCTATCATCGCTATCCTCGCCGCCATTCTGTTCCCGGTCTTCGCTCAGGCGCGCGCCAAAGCGCGGCAGGCCTCCGGTGCCAGCAACCTCCGCCAGCTGGGGCTCGCCATCAACATGTACAAGCAGGACTATGATGAGCGCCATCCGTTCGGCGGATGGATGCCGAATGGCAACGGGACATGGGAATGGCAGAACACCGTGGCGCCCTATGTGCGGAACAAGGGCCTCTTCTACGATCCAGCCAGTGGCGATGAGGATGAATTGCCTAACAACCCGCAGGCTTGGGCGTGGAACCGCAACCCGGTGTCCTACCTCTACAACAACATGCTGGCCCGCGATCGCCGCCCGGTCAACGACTCGGGTGTGCTTCAGCCCGCAACCACCTGGCTGGTTCTGGACGGCCACTCCGACTGGGGCTGCCCCAACAACGTCTGCGTGGGTGTGGACTGGATGGGCCGCCCGAACACCATCTGGCTGATGGAGAACACCATCTTCGGGGACCGCGCGTCGCTCGTCAATGGCTGGCTCAGCTGGCAGGGCTTCACCTGGCGGCTGCCCCGGCACAGCGGTGGTGCCAACATCACATATGTGGACGGGCATGTCAAGTGGAGCCGCGTGACCCCGCAGGACCAGATGTCGGTGGCACAGGGGAACCAGATCTTCCGCACTCCGGATCCGCGCAACGGCTGGTTCGAGCGCACCTATCCGCACGTTCGCGTGGCGCAGCCGGATCAGGCAGACCCGAACTGGAAGTGGGAAATCAACTGATCGGTTGCGATCACGTCAGGACGCAACAGCCTGGGGGAGTTCTTTCCCTCAGGCTGTCGTTGTGTTGTTGTTGCCCCGTTTCAGAACCGGTAAGATACGTACTATGGAAGTCACTGCAGTCCCCGGGTCGAACGTACCCGTACCCCGGCGCGCTCATCGCCTGCCGTGGATCCTGGCGATCGGGTTGCTGGCGATCGTTGTCAGTCTGATGGTGCGCAACAGCTCCTGGGCACGGGAGCGTCGTTTGAAGCAGATGGATCTGGAGGAGCTGGCGCTTGCCATCCATGACGCGCCCAATGATCCACTCACGTTCCTCTACTATGGCTCTGCGTTGATGGAGGCGAAGAATTACACGGCCGCGGAGAACGCCTTCCAGCGTGCGGTGGATCTGGATCCGCGTTCGGCCCGGGCCCGGATCGGGCTGGGGAGCGCGCAGCTGCGTGCCGGTAAAGTGCCGGAGGCACGCGACACCTTTGAGGTGGCAGTACGGCAGGCGCCGAAGGATCCGGCCGCTCACTTCGGGCTGGCGCAGGCGTATTATCAGATGGGTAGTCCGCGCCGGGCCCTGCCTTCGTTGCAGAAGTTGACGGAGTTGCAACCCAACAGCGCGCTTGCGTGGTATCAGCTGGGTAAGGCCTACGGGGACGCCCGACAGGCGGATCAGGCGTTGCTGGCTCTGGAGAAAGCCACGCAGGTGGATCCGAAGCTCTCTATCGCGTGGCGCGATCTGGGGCAGCTTTACCGGCACTATTCGCGCATTCCGGAGGCAGAAGCCGCGTTCACCCGGGCGATCCAGCTGCAGAAGGAGGATCCGGTTGCCTATTACTGGCTGGGGCAGCTCTATTCGGAGATGGCGGACGATCCGAAGACGCGCGGGAAAGCGGAACAGTGTTTTCTGGCGGCCCTTGCGCGTGACCCGCGCCTGTT
>JANWZQ010000016.1 GCA_025054835.1 Chthonomonadaceae bacterium | reverse complement strand
ACAGGGCGATGCCTTTGGCCTGCAGGTTCACCTGGTTGACCAGCCCGGTTGTGGTGAGCACGGCCAGATTGCGGTAGACCGTGTCCAGACTGATGTAGGGATAGGTCTCTTTGACCCGTTCCAGAACGGCCTGTGCGGAGATGGAGGCGCCTGCATTGATCAGGACGCGCAGGATCTCCATGCGCTGGGGGGTCAGTTTGTAGCCTGCATCCCGCAGGCGTTGCACCGCCGTTCGAAATTCCACTTTTTTTATGCCTCCCGAATCAGAATAATCTTATTTAGGAGACTTCGCACCCGGGAAAGCAGTATACCAGAACCGGTACACGCTGGGAAGTGCCGTTTCTTTCTGTGATACGACGCTCCGGGTGCCTGCAATGCGCGAACGCCGGACAGCGGGGACGTGCTGTCCGGCGTGCCGCAGGCGATACGCGGAGTGTGTATGATCAGACGGCGACCTGTACCGGGCCGTGATCGTCGCAGTGACCGTTGTGTCGGTGATGCAGGCGCCCGTTCACCAGATAATCGAAGTGGTCGCCGTGGGGCACACGCTCATGCCCGCAACCATCATGCCCGCACTCGCAGGCGATGGGGGCGCAGGTGTCCGGGTTGGTTGCGTCCACGGGGATCACGTGCTCGTCGTAGTGGCCGTCGTGCTCGGAATGCAGATGCCCGTCGTGCAGGTAGTCAACGTGCCCGTCGTGCAGGATGCGTGTGTGACCACAGTGCGCGCTGTGCACGTGCGGATGATCGGCATGGATGCTGTGTGACATACTGGCTTCCTTTCTCTGAACTGTGTGCCACGTGGGTGCGGCACCCCTGAACCCGGTGAATTATCGGCATGTTCTGTATTCATTGTACCGGTTCTGTTCTGTTGTTGTTGCAAATTTTTGTGCTTTGCGCAAATTCGCCAATATTTGCTTTTATTCGTTAGAAGTTATTTGTGTGAAACGGATTTCTACGGGGTGCGAACATTCCCGATTCGGAATTTTCCTGTTGCGGTGGCCCTGCCAGGGCCGGGAGAGGGGAGAGAAGTGATGCCTTCCAACATGACGCTGAACGCTCTGCTGCTGGGGACGTTCACGATAGCATTGCTGCATGCGTTGATACCGAGTCACTGGCTCTCATTCGTGCTGGTGGGGCGTTCGCGGCGGTGGCCAGTGCGGCAGACGTTGCGCGTGGCGGCGATGGCCGGTAGCGGGCATGTGCTGACGACGGTGGCACTGGGATGTCTGGTGGCGTCGGCGGGGCAGGAGTTGCATCAGCGGGTTCCCGGGGTGTTGCAACACGGGGTGACCAGCTTTCTGTTGATCGCGCTGGGGGCATACTTCGCGTGGCCTGCATTGCGCGGTCGGTCCTGCGGGCACCGGCATTGCGGGCATGCGCACGGGGAGGTGGGGGACGCCGGGGCAACGGGAGGCGACCTGCAACGTGCCAGCAGCAATCTGCCGATTGTGGCGACTCTGGTGCTCAGCATGACGCTCTCGCCCTGCCTGGAGCTTCTTTCGGTCTATCTGGCCGCTTCGGTGTTCTCCTGGAGCGCGTTGCTGGCCATCAGCGGGATTATGGCGGCAACGACGTTGAGCGTGATGCTGTTGCTGGTTTACCTGACGTTTCAGGGGTTGCAGCATGTGCCTCTGGCGTGGCTGGACCGCAATGAGGGTCTGATTGTGGGTGTGGTGCTGATCGCGTTAGGGGCACTTCTATTTGTGATTTGAGTGCTGGGGATCCGCTCACAGGTGGCGCAGGGCGTAGAGGAAGGCGGCGATCAGCAGTACGCTGACTGCCACGCCCACAACCACCCATCCTGAAGAGGGCTTGGAGACGCGGCCCTGCGAGCGTCCGGTGGGCTGCGCGGGTGTGCGCGGCACGGGGGCACCGCAGGAGGGGCAGAATGCATCTGCCGGGAACAGCAGCATGCGGCAGTGCGGGCACTGCTCCAGCTGCACCAGATGTTGCGTTCGGGTGCTGGACAGGTCCGGCAGACGGCTTGTTCCCAGAGGGCGTGCGTGCCGGGCGCAACGGGGACACACCGTCTCCAGAGGCGAGAGTTCCAGACCGCACTTGTAGCACTTCATCTTCTATCGCTCCGTCTATCACTCCATCGGGCACAGGCCGCAGGTGGCACGCGATCTCCCCGTTCTGTTCTGCTTATCCTGATTGTACCTGAGCACTGGCGTGTGCGGCAAATAGTGTGCCAACAGTCCTTATGAGGCTCCGGGGTGCTGAAAAGCCCGGTCTTGTACGGTCACTGTGAAGTGGCCTCATGCCAGTAGGGTGTGGGGGCTCCTGCAACGGGGCTGTAATTTTCTCCCGAAAAATTTTAACCAAGACTAAAAATTTTTAGACGGAATGTTGACTTGAAAAAATGAATCTGGCTAAAATTTAATCGAACCGCAAGGTTCCTGCTTATCTTGATAGGAGGTTAAAAATGCTGCGACGTCGCTCGAAGGGGTTTACACTGATCGAATTGCTGGTAGTGATCGCTATCATTGTCATTCTGGCGGCGATCCTGTTTCCTGTGTTTGCACAGGCCCGGGGCAAGGCACGGCAAACAACCAGTCTTTCGGATTTGAAGCAGCTGGGATTGGCGTTCGGAATGTATGCGCAGGATTACGATGAGGTTTTGCCTCCCGCACACAACGATGGGCCACGGGGCGTTACGGTGCCGGACAACGCGGGCGCCTGGCGGTGGCCGTGGCTCACGCTGGTTTATGTGAAGTCCATGGCAATCTATCGGAGCCCGGCGGATACGGTGGAGTACAGCGTGAGCACGGGGAGTTGTGCGGGGATGTATCGGGATCCGCGTAACCCCTGTTACGGATATCTCTGGGGGCTTTTTCCTTCTTACGGCTACAACTGGTGGTACCTTGCACCGGATACCCGTGTTCCGGAAGGTCAGAACATTCAGACTGCCAGCACCCGCTTCAGCCGTGCATTTTCTCTGGCAGCCATCGGTTCTCCAGCGGACACCTTGATGCTGGCTGATAGCACCTGGTCGCCACGCAATGAGCCAACCCGGCTGGTGATGGGGTATTTCGTGGTGAATCCGCCGCAGTTCTGGACGGGCGCGCCGCCGTTGACGGGGTCTTCGTATGGCTTTGTGATGCCGCGGCATCACAACAGGGCGAACTGCGCTTTCGTAGACGGCCATGTGAAGGCGCTCGGGGTGGATCAGCTGAGAGATGAGCGCCTCTGGGATCGTGAGTAGGCCGGAGGAACAGGCGATATGCGCGACAGGCCCGTCACGTGGTGGCATGTGGTGCTGGCCGGGGTGGCTCTGATGTTCACGCTCTTCCTCCTGTGGCGATGGGCAGGGCAGCAGGCGGGAACCATGCCCACGGCCCCGGCACCGCGGGGGGCTAACCCCAGCCATGTTGCTCCGGACAGCCCGTAAAGCTGGGCCTTCCGGGCCCTTCCGGAAAGGGGTCCGGGGGCCTGGCTCCTCTGTACGACGTGAGAAGGGCTCTGTGCAGAACTTTGCACGCGCTTTTTGCAGATCGAGGTTCTGATCTGAAGGGGGGTTCCATGCGACGCGTGGTATGGTCGTTTCTGCTTCTGACCCTGTTGGCTCCGGTTGCGTATGGTGATGGGCGCCGGTGGGTCAGTTTTCGCAATGAGGGGACCGGTCAGTCATCGGCGAAACAGGTGCCGGTGACATGGGCACCGAACCGGGGGATCCGCTGGAAGGCGTCATTGCCCGGATACGGGCAGTCCGCACCAGTTGTGTGGGAAGATCGGGTTTATGTGACCTGTGTGGAGGGCAGCAACAAAGAGAAGAATCTGATACTGGCGTTGAACCTGCAGGAGGGGCACGTTCTCTGGAAGCAGGAGCTGGTCTCCAGCATGCCTGCGGCCAATCACTACATGGTCAGTCGGGCGGCACCCACTCCGGTTGCAGACGGGGATGGAGTGTATGCTTTTTTTGAGAGTGGTGATCTGGTAGCGTTGTCCCACACGGGGCAGGTACGATGGCAACGGTCGTTGAGCCGGGACTACGGCGCGTTCCAGAACGGTCATGGCATCGGGAGTTCGCC
>JANWZQ010000009.1 GCA_025054835.1 Chthonomonadaceae bacterium | reverse complement strand
ACCCGGCTCCGGCACGATGTTGCGGAACGTCGCTGAAAAGTTCCCGTTCCCGCCAAACAGGGTGTCGCGCAGATAACCACCTGCACCCGCAACCAGCGGTGTCGGGTTCACACTCGAAAACGACCACGTTGCTGTCTGGTTCTGCGTCTGGCTGATGTTGATGTAGTCGGAACGCATCACCAGACCGCGCAGGAAGTCGGAGCTCAGGAACGCGATGCTCCCGACCCCGGTGATGTCTCCCTCAATCCCATTGGGCAACGGCACGGGCATGATCGTCTCCAGCAGAACGTTGTTGCCCAGATACCAGTCCGCCGGGTTCGTCGCAAGGATCTGGAAGGAGAGCCACTGCAGGGGCTGTGTGGTTCCCACCATGGGACCGAAGTCCACCGCACTGATGGTCAGTGTCGCGGGCACAATGCTCGTGCCGATCACCGGCACCGGCACCAGAAACTGGAAGGTGACGTTCAGAGGGGAGGGCACCGTGCCAAACGTGCCACCCGCACCCGTGTTGTCCCACTGATACGGGGTACCAACGCCAATCTGGTTCACCTGCGCGAACAGGGTCAACGCGTTGCTGGCGCTCAGGGAACCGGCCAGAAGGCCTGCGGCCATCAGGCCACCAATCCACTTCTTCATTTCAAACTTCCTTTCTGCAAAGACGTTTTCGTGCTGCAGGTTCAGCATCGTTCTACAGGTCTTTCAACACACAAATCGGTTGCTCGGGAGCCTGCCCGTCCAGGGTGTCCCCCGACGGGTCCGCACTACAGACGCAAGGATTATACGGCCCGTGCAACGAAACAACAACAGAGATTGTACGGGTTCGAAGACGGGTATTTTGCCAGTTTCTGTCAGTTTTACCCCGCTAAACCTGCAGAGGCTGACAGGTTCCCGGCGTATGCGCCCCGGCATGCCAGCCCACAGGGAGGTACCGATTGTCATGACACAGGAGCGTATTCGTGTGCAACTGGATTTTCCACTGGAACAGGTCACTCAGCCCATTATCTATCATCTGGTTGTGGACTACCATCTAATCCCCAACATCCGGCGCGCGCAGATCGACGCACATACAGGAGGCATGATGGTTCTGGAGCTGGAAGGAACACAGGCAGATCTGGAAGCGGGCATCGCCTACCTGCGTGGCCTGAACATCGAGGTCACCGACGTAGGGAGCGGCGCATCCTGGACCATCTGATCTTCCGCACCATGTGCAGCACGAACCTGGACAGCCACCCCCGGACACAGCGCCACTCTTCCCGAAAAAAACCGCCAGAGAGAAACTTCCCCCCACGTCAGCGCGTAAACCGTTAGGAACCAGAAAGTGACTGAGGGTCATGAAATGACCCTCAGTCACTCCCCGGGCATTCTACAGCGGGGCCCTCCTGTATCCGGGAGCCCCCCGGCGGAGAACGCTTTATGCAGAAGCTAGCAGAAGTGTGCGTGCGGCGGCCTGTGTTCGCCACTGTTCTGATCCTCTCGCTGGTGGTCATCGGCGCGTTCAGCTATTTCCGACTCGGCGTGGACCGTTTCCCGAAAGTGGATTTCCCCATCGTCACCGTGGTGGTCCGGCAACCCGGCGCGTCCCCCGAGGAAATCGAGACCGAGCTGGTCGACAGGATTGAAGAGGCGGTCAATACCATCAGCGGTCTGGATCAGTTAAGCTCCACCTCTTATGAAGGCCTCGGCCTGGTTGTCGCCACCTTTCAACTGGAGAAAGACATCAACATCGCGGCACAGGAAGTGCGCGACAAGGTCAACCTGATCCTGCCGGAGCTCCCGGCTGGTATTGAGGCCCCGGTTGTGGATAAAGTGGACCCCGACGCGGCTCCGATCCTGGAGATCGCCGTCTCCTCTCCGGGTAGCATCCGCGATACCACCGAGTATGTGGATCGCGTCATCCGCCGCCGCATCGAGGGCATCAACGGCGTCGGGCAGGTGCGGATCATCGGCGGGCGCGCCCGGCAGATTAACATCTGGCTGGACCCACAGCGCCTGCGCGCGGTCGGCCTTTCTGCACTGGACGTGCAGCGCGCGGTGCAGGCTCAGAACATCCAGATCCCGGGCGGGCGCGTGGACCAGAACACACGGGAGCTCACGCTGCGCACCTACGGGCGTGTGCAACGCGTGGAGGACTTCGGCGAGATCCTCCTGCGCCGCACACCCGGGGGCGCGGTAGTGCGACTGAAGGACGTTGCCACCATCGAAGACGGCATGGAGGAGCCGGAGACCATCGCCAGCCTGAACGGCCAGCCGACTGTCCTGCTCTCCATCCGTAAACAGTCCGGTCTGAACACAGTCGCCACGGTGCACGCGGTTAAAGAACGCCTGCAGGAAATCCAGAAGGCGTTACCTCCCGGCTACACCCTGACCATCACACGCGACCAGTCCGAGTACATCGAGGCCGCCACGCACGCGGTACAGGAACACCTGATCGTTGGCTCCATTCTAGCCGCGCTCGTCGTGCTCCTGTTCCTGTGGAACTGGCGCACAACCGTCATCTCCGCCATCGCGATCCCGGCCTCCATTATCGCCACGTTCGGGTTGATGAGCTGGATGAACTTCACCCTGAACGCGCTGACCCTGCTGGCGCTTACGCTCTCCGTGGGGATCGTCATTGACGACGCGATCGTGGTGCTGGAGAATGTCTACCGCTTCATCGAAGAGAAACACATGAACCCGTTTGAGGCGGCCATCGAAGGAACCCGGGAGATCGGTCTGGCCGTCATGGCAACCACGCTCTCGCTGATCGCTGTGTTCCTGCCGATCGCGTTCATGTCGGGCGTGGTAGGACGGTTCATGAACTCGTTCGGCCTCACGATGTCGTTTGCCATTGGCGTCTCCCTGCTGGTCTCTTTCACGCTCACTCCAATGATGGCCTCACGCTGGATCCGCCGCCCGGCCACGGAGGGGGCCGTGCCCCACACGCCAGAGGGAATCCCCATCGGGATGGAAGAAGCCTCCGAAGAGGCATCGGAGAGCGCGCACGCGCATACCACCCGGCAACGGCATTCCGTCGCCTCCAAAGAGCGCGGCCTGTTCCGGGTGATCGACGTGGTATACACAGCGATGCTGCGGTGGTCCCTCCGGCACCGATGGGCCGTTGTGCTGATCTCCGTGCTGGTGCTCTTCAGCACCATTCCGATCGGCATGAAGGTCAACAAGAACTTCCTTCCGGAGGACGATGAGTCGCAATTCCAGATCACGGTACGTGCGCCGGAGGGCACCAGTCTGACCGCCACACAGGAGCTCGGGGAGCGCATCGCGGCGGAGGCGCGTCGCCTCAAGGGCGTGGCCTACACCGTGCTGACCATCGGCAACAACGAACAGCGCACGCCCAACCTCGCCACCATTTTCGTCAAACTGGTCGATGTCTCACAACGCCCCGGTATCTCGCAGCAGGACCTGATGCAGCAGGCGCGCAGCGAGATCCTGCCGAAGTTCGGCAAGCTCCGCGCGTCGGTCAGCATCGTGCCCGCGTTCTCCAGCGCAGCCGGCGCTCCCAACAGCCTGAGCTACTACATCGCGGGACCGGATCTGAAGAAACTGGAGCAGTACGCCCGGCAGGCCATGGAACAGTTGAAACAGTTCCCCGGCGTTGTGGACGTGGATAGTAGCCTCATCACCGGGTTACCGGAACTGGGCGTGCGGATTGACCGGCAACGCGCTGCCGATCTGGGTGTGGCGGTGAGCGATATCGCAAGCACCCTGCGCCTGCTGGTCGGTGGCGTGAAGGTAACGGATTACAGTGAGGGAGGCGAGCAGTACGAGACCCACATCCGCGCGCCCCTCACGGCTCGCTCCGATCCGGCCGCCATCGGCCAGATCACCGTGCCGTCGGCGACCATTCCCGGGGGCGTGCCTCTCTCCTCACTGGTCACGTTCACCACCGGCACCGGTCCTTCACAGATTGTGCGCCTCGGCCGGCAACGTCAGGTGAACATCACCGCGAACGTCCTGCCCGGCTACTCACAGACTGCGGCCCAGCAGGAAATGGCCCGCATTCTGGACCGGCTCCAGATGGAACCCGGCTACACACATGGCGTGTCGGGCAACAGCCGCGAGCAGGTCAAAGCGTTCAGCCTGTTCCTGAGCGCGTTTCTGCTGTCCATTGTGTTCATGTACCTGATCCTGGCGGCGCAGTTCGAGAGCTGGCTCCATCCAGTCACCATCCTGCTGTCCCTGCCGCTTACCGTGCCGTTCGCGCTCCTTTCCATTCTGATCACCGGCGTCTCGCTCAACATCTTCTCCATGCTGGGCATTCTGGTGCTCTTCGGCGTAGTGAAGAAGAACAGCATCCTGCAGGTCGATCACACGAACCAGCTGCGCGCCCGCGGCATGAACCGCTACGACGCGATCGTGCAGGCCAGCCGGGACCGTCTGCGCCCGATCCTGATGACTACCGTTGCCTTCGTTGCCGGTATGGTGCCTCTGGTCGTATCATCCGGCACCGGCGCGGCATCCAACCGCAACATCGGCTTCACGGTCATCGGGGGACAATCTCTGGTGCTGCTGCTCACGCTGCTGGCAACCCCGGTATTCTACTCCCTCTTTGATGACATCGTGACCACGCCTTACTGGGGCACTCTGCGGCGCGGGCTACAACGCCTGTTCCGACGCAGAGCGCAGTCCTGAAGCCCGCAGATGGTCTGTTCACTAAAAGGCCGGAGAGTTGTGAACTCTCCGGCCTTTTCCTGCGCCTCTTTCCGGGCGCGTGTCACAAAAACATGGTAAAGCGACCGGTCTTTTGTGGAATGTTGCGTCTGGAAAGCGGGAAATCTGTCGCGAGGCAGTTTACAGGAGCAAATCATGCCGGGCATGCGCCATCTGAGTCGGTGTCAGCGCACGATCGCTGCAGGTATTCTCATATACGCCGGGGTGTTCCTGTTTCTGCTGGGCTTCAAGCCCGGAGGCAGGGCCGCGTTTGAGAACTACTTCCCGCTATTTCATCTTGCGCCGCACCTGTTTGCCGCCATCTGCTGCTTTCTCTACGCCCGGCGTGGCGCGCAGCATGGGCCATTCCACCGGACCGGGTGGACGCTCATCGGGATGGCCGGCATCGCCTACCTGGCCGGCAACTTTACCTGGCTCTACTACTTCACGGTCAACAAAGGCAAAGTGCCCTTCCCCAGCATCGCGGACGCCTTCTGGCTGACAGCAGTCCCGTTGCTGGTCACCGGCATGATCCTGCTTTACAGGCTGACATGTGGCGCAGGCCGCGCCCGGCTGGTTCTGGACAGTGCGATCGCCACCGGGAGCATCGGTCTGATCTGCTGGCGCTTGCTGATCGAGGCCCTGCTGGCCCGCTCGAACCTCTCGCCATTTGCCAAGCTGGTCAGTGTCGCACCGATCCTCGCGGATGTGGTCGCCCTGTTCTGCGCTCTCATGCTGCTGAACGGCCTGCACAATCGAAGCTACCAGCGCATCGGCGCGGCCCTGCTGGCGAGCGGCATCATCTGCTGGTGTGTGGGTGACTTCCTCTACTGCTACGTCAGCCTGTACGAGACCTACCAGATCGGATCCTGGTCCGACTGGGGATGGCCGTTCGCGGCCTTGCTGTTCGCCAGTTCTGCTCTCCACTCCTGGTGGACAGAACGCGTCGACGGCGCAGAGGTTCCGCCGAACGTGCCGCGCACCCGGGCACCGCACGTTCTGCAGCTTGTGATGCCCTACATCGCCGCGGGCCTGTCGATCTGCACAGTCATGATCTACGACCTCCGGCACGGAGGATACCTGCGCGGTTCTACCATCGCTATCACCTTTGGCCTCGCGGTCATCATCATGGCCCGACAGCTCTGCACACTCTGGGAGAACCGCTCGTTGACGTTGCAGCTGAGCGAACAGCTGGCGCATAACCAGGAGTTGACCGAGGAACTGCGCATCCTCAATGAGGAACTGGAGCAACACGTGGCCCAGAGAACGCGCCAGCTGGATGCGCTGCTGGAGCTGACCCGCGCCATTAACAGCACGCTCAACATGGAGGACGTGCTTGACGCCGCGGTCACGCAGACCCGACAGGCGCTCGACGCCGAAGGCGCCATCATCTGGCTCCGGGCAGAGGAGGACGATGCTCCAATCACACTCT
>JANWZQ010000178.1 GCA_025054835.1 Chthonomonadaceae bacterium | reverse complement strand
GATGGATCCGCCCCCGCAATTTCGGCGAAAGACGCTCCAGCAAGGCATTCGCCTTCTCGTACTCGGCAGGGTCATCGATCACCAGCTTCTGCACATCCGACCCGAACACGTCGCGGATGGTCTTGTAAAGCAGCGAGAGGTCCTGCTGCACCAGCGCGGGCGCACTCACCTTGCGCGCCGTCTCCTGGATCTGACGCCACGTGCGCATCAGGAATTCGTAGTCGCTGCGCAACTCCTCCTCGGTCTTCTCCTCCGCCTCCGTACGAACGATCAGACCGAACCCGGGCTCGCGCAATCGCTCGCCGATCTTGCGCAACCGGTCTCGCTCTCTACCATCCTCAATCTTGCGCGAGACCCCCAGCATATCGCCCTCCGGCATCAGCACCAGATAACGCCCGGGCAGAGAGATCCGGGTCGACACCCGTGCTCCTTTGGTACTGCGGGGCCCTTTGATGACCTGCACCAGCAATTCCTGCCCCACACGTAACACATCCTTGATCCGCTGTTGCCGCAGTGCAGAACGCCGGTAACTCCTCCGGGGGCGTGCCGCCAGCTTCTCGCCCGTCGGGTCTATCAACGCGGCGGGATTTACCCCCTCCTCCACAACCGCATCCCCTTCCTCCGGGGGAATGCCCGCACGGTCCTCCCCGGTCCCGGTCTCCATCGGGACCTCCAGCGAGTCCCCATCGGGTAGCTCCAGCGGCTCCCCGCTCTCCACAATCTCCACATCCGCCACCGGTGAAGACGCCTCAATCATGTCCGTCCCGGAAGGCGCATCGTGTGGATACTCTCGCCCGTCACTGACACGCCAGGCGTCTTCGCTCATCGGGAGCACATCCCCCACATACAGAAACGCGTTCCGCTCCAGACCGATATCCACAAACGCGGCGTCCATCCCGGGAAGCACGTTGGCCACCCGACACTTGTACAGGCTACCCACGACCCGTTCGGCCCGCTCCATATGCAACTCGACCAGCTTACCATCCTCGACCACGGCGATCCGCGTCTCTCGATCGCCCACGTTCACGTAAATCTCCTTGGACAACTGTCCCTCCTGCGTGCAGCCGACCCGACCTCACGCACCCAGCAACCGTACGCGATGCGCCCGCCGGAGCGTCAGCCCGGGCAGGAACGCGCTCAGTGCCTGCACAACCTCCACCGGGCGTGCCGCCCCTGTGGCCGCCAGCACCATCACGGCGCGCAGCACCACCTGCCCCTCCCGACAGGATCCCGCCTCACATGCCAGTAACTCCACCAGCGAACGCATGTTAATCGACCGGACTTTCCCTTCGCGCTCCCGCGCAAACGGCACATCGGTCTCGCTCAGGAAACGCTCTATCGCATCCACCACCTCATGCTCTGTCACCCCCTCCGGGCACCGACAGAGCAGCCGGTACTCCGCACGCGTGTAGGCGTTCAGCAGGTCGCGCGCACCAGCATCCGGGATCAGCTCACAGGCATGGATGCGAATCCCGGGGGGAAGCGCCGCGTTGAGCCGCTCCCGAACGTCTGCAGGATCCAGAGGGGCGGTCAGTTCCAGTGTCGCCTTCTCCGCTTCCCCAGTGATCCCGGTACCCAGCGCGGAGGCAAATGCCAGGCGCTCCCGCGGGTTGAACCCCTGCGAGAAAGCCACTGGCAGACCGGAGCGGCGGATCGCGCGCTCGAACGTACGGAGGATATCGAGGTGATTGAGCCAGCGAACCGGCTCACCTTTCTCAAACGTCAGCAGGTATCTGGGCATGCAACGGTGCTGGCGAGCGTACAGAACCCGCCATGGGAACACACCCCGGATGCGTACGCGGAGGCATCACTGCAAGGCAGGGGCGCTTTCTATACCTGCGCCCCTGCCTCGAGACCTCGCGCATCGATTGCCGGAATGCGCTCCCTAGTTCTTCTTCGCAGCGGCCTCAGCTTTCTCCAGCTTCTCCGCTTCACTCAATTTCGCGAACGCCGAGGGGCACCCGTCACAGCAGAAGTGCACCCGGTAGTTCCCCACGACAACCGCGTTCGCCCGGGCCCCCTCCCGATCCCGTACTTCCTGACCGGAAATCGGGCAGACCCACACGTCCTTGATGGCCTCCTCTGCCGGGGCCTCTGGCGCCGCCTCGGCAACCTCCTTCGGCTTCCGGGCGCTCGCCCTGTCCTTCTTCGCCGCCTCAGCCGCCTTGGCCTGCTTCTCCTTCGCGCTCAGCTTGGCGAACGCCTGAGGGCAACTGGCACAGCAGAAGTGCACCCGATAGTTCCCCACAACAGCCGTTCTGGACTTTTTGTCCGTGACCTTCGCACCGGAGATCGGGCAGGTCCACACTTCCTGCAAGCGCGTCGTCTTCGCCTTGCCTTTGGCGGGCGGGCCCGCAAGCACGCCAGAACCGGCAGTCAGCAAGCACACCGCAACGATCCATCCAGCGATCTTCATCATGGCTTCACTCCTGACAACGTTCCACGGCCGGTGACACGATAACCGGCACATGCCGCAATCCACAGGGCGGCTGATACCGCTTGCATCCCATTGTACCGCACTTCCCCGTATTGGAGCAAGCAAATGCACCGGAACCTCTTGACAGAATCTGGAAACTGCCTCCATAATAAGGGTGCCCATCTGGCACCTGCCGACGTGGCTCAGCGGTAGAGCAGCGGTTTCGTAAACCGCAGGCCGTCGGTTCGAATCCGACCGTCGGCTTCACACACCCGCCTGTAAGTCCGAACCCTCCTGTATTCGGAAGTAACAGGCGCTTTTGTTTGCTTTCCATACCGATCACCGGCTCTCCTGCGCCGGCATCACCTCACCCCCGGAAGAACCACAGGAGAAAATCATCCCGGCGCGCCCCGAAAATCGGACCGACGGAACGCGGAACGGGCTCATGTCCGTATCGCTTCCGAGAAGGCACTGCACATCCGGAAACCCTCCCGGGGCAAGCCTGCTGAAGTCTGCAACGATCCCGCCCCCGGACAGGATCGTAGAACAGCAGAAGCCAGACCAGTGCAACGCCAGCAGGGCACAGTCCCACGGAATTACCGACCTGACCGAACGTGAAAATGGGACTTCTGGCCCTTCCGGACGCGTCCCGGTATACCGTATCGTAAGGACGCAGCACGACCGGATGCCTGCTATAGCACACGATGAAGGAGAAAGGCACCATGGCCAGCCGCACCCTGTACCACATGTTCCAGGAGTCCGTGCGCCGGCACGGGAGCCGGCCCGCCGTCGGGTTCAAAGCCACCCCGGACGCCAGTAGCTATACGTACTACACCTATGCAGAACTGGACGAACGCGTGCGCGCCTTTCGAAGAGGTCTCGATGCGCTCGGGCTCAAAACCGGCGACACCCTCGCGATGTTGTCAGAGAACCGGGTGGAATGGGCCATCGCCGACCTCGCTGCACAGTCGCTCGGTATCTGCATCGTGGCCCCCTATGCAACCCTCCCCGCGCCGCAGATCCGCTACATCCTGCAAGACTCCCGCGCACGCGCCGTCATTGTTTCCGATGCCAGACAGGCCGACAAAATCCAGGAGATCCGCCACGAGTTGCCCTGCCTGGAACACGTCATCGCCATGGAAGGGGACCCGGAAACGCTCCGTGCCCGGGGCCTGATCCCCTTCACGGAACTACCCGCGATCGGCCAGCAGAGCGGCAGAACGCAGGAAGAACTGGATCGGGTTGCCGCGAGCGTCGACCCGGATGCCGTCGCCACGCTGCTCTACACCTCCGGCACTACGGGCGATCCTAAAGGCGCCATGCTCACCCACAACAACCTCCTGCAGTGCCCGGACGACGTCATGGAAGAACCCGTCGGTGACCTCACCCCGCAGGACATCTTCCTCTCCTTCCTGCCCCTCAGTCACATCACCGAGCGCGCCGCCGGATACTACCTCCCCCTGCGCGCCGGGGCCTGCATCGTCTACTCCCGGGGACTCGCCGCACTGCCCGACGAGATCACCCGCACCGTGCGCCCCACCGTCATGCTCTGCGTGCCCCGCCTCTGGGAGAACATGCACAGCAAGTTCCTCGAGGCGCTGGCACGCGCTCCGGAGAAAAAGCGCAAACTGGTCACGTGGGCGCTCGCGACCGCCCGGAAGGCCGTCGAACTCCGCGCCAGCGGACGCCAGCCGGGGCCGATCCTCCGCATGAGCCTCGCCCTCGCCGACCGCCTGGTGCTCTCGCAAATCCGGCAACGCCTGACCGGAGGTCGCATGCGCTACGCCATCTCCGGAGGCGCTCCTCTCGACCCGGAGACCACCGTCTTTTTCCTCTCCATCGGGGTGCAGATGCTGGAAGGCTACGGGCTCTCCGAGGCCGGCATCATGTTCGTCAACCGGCCCGGCCGACAGCGCCCCGGCACTGTCGGCCTCAAATTGCGCCAGGTCGAAGTCAAAATCGCTCCGGATGGCGAGATCCTGATGCGCGGACAGGGCCTGATGAAAGGCTATCTGAACCGACCGGAGGACACCGCGGAAGCCATCGATGCGGAGGGGTGGTTCCATACCGGCGACATCGGCGAACTCTCGCCGGACGGCTACCTGCGCATCACCGATCGCAAGAAAGACCTGATCGTGCTCACCAACGGCAAAAAGGTTGCTCCGCAGGCCATCGAAATCGCGCTCAAACACAGCCCCTACATCGCCGAAGCTGTCCTCCTGGGCGACCGGCAGGCCACCGTCATGGCACTGCTGGTTCCTGCCCTCGACGCCCTGCGCGCATGGGCCGAACAGCACGATGTGCCGTCACAGAACACCCCGGAGCTTCTGGAGCACCCCGAGGTGTACCGGCTCTACCGCAGCGAGATCGACCGCCTGACCCCCCATCTGGCCGACTACGAGAAGATCCGGCGGTTCCGCCTGATTGAACAACCATTCAGCATCGAAGGAGGAGAACTGACGCCCACCCTGAAAGTGAAGCGCCATTTCGTCGCGCGCAAATACGCTGACCTGATCGCCACCATGACCCGGAGCTAGCGCGGATACAGAGGAGCCCCTCCACATGACACTCAGGGGAGCGCCCCCAGAACATCCAGCAACTCGAAGTTCGGAGGATTATCTGCGGCATCCCGATGCCGGTGTGCGTACCGCACCACCCCTGCGCGATCCACAATGAACACGCCGGGCAGCTGATACACATCGCCCTTGGGCATACCAGCGAAGTGACCATGGAGCATGTTCTGCAATCCGCGCGCCCACAGATGCGGCGCCAGTAATTCCCCGATCTCCGCCCGGCGCAACCCGAACGCCCGGTACGCCTGCTTCTCCGGGTCGCTCAGGCACACAAAGATGTCCTCGGGAGCGCGCGTCGCACAGAACTCCGCCGTGGCCTCCGGCGAGCCCAGAGAGATCAACGCAATGGTCGCGCCCAGCTCCCGGAAACGCGCCTCATCCTGACGCAACTGCGCAATGTGCTCCCGGCAGAACGTACACCCCAGATGACGCAGGAAGACCAGAACTACCGGGCCGTTCTGCCACAGCTGCGAGAGCGTGATTGGACTGCCGTCCTCGCGCCGGACCGTCACATCCGGAGCCAGATCGCCGACCTGCGGTCCTGCCTCCGAACGTGTCATTGCCGATGTCATAGTCAAAACCTCCCGCTGTCCACATGGATCTGTCCGTCATCATTGTCAACTATAATCCGCGAGAGATGCTGCGTGCGTGCCTGCAGACCCTGCCAGAGGCTGCATCGGGGCTGCAATATGAGACATTTGTCGTAGACAATGCCTCCCGGGACGGCAGCGCCGCCATGGTCGCCAGCACCTTCCCGCACGTCCACCTCATTGCCAACACCCACAACGCAGGCTTCACCCGCGCCAACAATCAGGCTCTGCGCCGGGCTACCGGACGCTACCTGCTCCTGCTCAATCCCGACACCGAGTGCCACCCGGGCGCGCTCACCTGTCTCGTCCGGTATCTGGATACCCATCCCGATGTGGGAGCTATCGGGCCACAGCTGCGTAACTCCGATGGCTCACTTCAGCACAATGGCCGCCTCTTCCCCTCGCCATGGCGTGACTTCCTGGCTGTCACCGGCCTCTGGCGCCTGCACCCCACGGCCTTCGAGCAACGGATCGAGTTCGGAAGAAGCGATTTCGATCAGGAAGCAGAGGTCGACTTCGTCATGGGTGCCTGCCTCATGGTACGCCGTGAGGCCATGGAGAAAGTCGGCCTGCTCAGTGAGGACTTCTTCATGTTCTACGAGGAGGTTGAGTGGTGCTGGCGGATCAAACGCGCTGGTTTTCGTGTGATGTATGTGCCCACCGCGCAGGTCACGCACCACCACATGGGCAGCGTACGCCAGAGAGTATGGGCCATGTCCAACCGCCTGCTGCTCAGCGGGCTCACCTATTATCGCAAGACCGGAACGCCCCTGCACCCGCTGGCCTTCCTCCCGACCATGCTCATCGGGCTGGTGAAGAACGCGCTGGTGCAGGTCGGCGCCCGAGTTAAGCGTCTCCTGCGGCGCCTGCGCATGCGTTAAGACCGATCCGCCATCGCTGCAGGCGCGCTCCCCGTCTGGTTCAGGGCCCGGATCAACTCACTGGCCTGCGCCTGGGTGAGCGCTGTCAGGTCCTTCGTCCGGTACCGCTCCTCCAGTACGGCCTCCACTGTGCGGTGATGCCGCTTGCACAGGTTGCGGATCGCCGCCTGCTGCTGCTCCGTGATCCGGTCAGAGGGGCTTGGAGCCGGCGGTGATACGGGAGTGCGCGGTTCCGCTGTGGCTGTACGGCTTGCCCGCGATCGGCGGTCGATCAACGCGTAGCCCCGCTCCGGAGCACCATCCAGCGCATCCGCCTCCCCGAGCTCTTCCAGGGCCGCAACACCCACGTTCACCGCGTCCCGCAACGCCCGCGCTTTCGCCCGGGTCTCTGCCATGCGGATCAGGCAGGTCTGCATCGCCGGGGCCACGTTGTTGGGCGCTGCATCCCCGATGCCCGTGAATACCCGCTCCTGTCCATCGCGCGCCATCACCACCTCGGCGCGACAGATCGCCACCTGCTGGTTCTCCCCGGAGGGCACCTGCAGCAACTCCGTCCGGATCGCCTGCAATCCCTGTGCGTGCGCCTCGGCCAGCAAGCCCGCGTACAGCACAAAATGCCGACCCTGTCGCTCCACGATGAATTCCTTCTTCATGTTCTCCTCCTGTTCCCCGCTCCGGAAATCGGGCCCCACGGACCGCTGACCTCCGGAGCCATTCCAGTAGAATAAGTAGATCTTTGTTGCCATTTCCGGAAAACTTTTTTGCATTTTCTGCGATCTTTTTATCCATCCCGTTCTGGCATTCACAGGAAGCCATTCTCACTCAAAAACGCAGATTAGCGATTTCTGTCAATAACTCTCACATTGACAACGTGGTACGGAATGTGTCACACTCTGCGTCGGTTGGCTCTACGGGCTGGTAGCCCCTTCCTCAACGTCTGCTCCAACTGGCAGGCGCGGAGTTCTCACAGCGGCGCCCCTCCCCGGATACGGAGGGCGTCCGCCGATCGCTGGCCGCATCTCAATCGTAGCAAGGAGGTTCCACCGCAAGGCATTCGCCGTGGTGTCTGACAACAGAACGGAAAGGAGGGCCCTCACGTGTCCTTGAACACTGCTGGCCGTCCTGTGGCCCTGATCGCCGGGTTAAGCGCCCTCGGGTTGCTGGCCATCAGCCAGGCCCGGCTGCACGGTGCGCCACAGGAACCTGACAGAAAGCGCAGCACAGGCCCGGAGACCGGGGTGGCCGTCACCGAAGTTCCGGCAGTGAAAACGCTTGTGCAGCGTGAGCCAATTCCTTTTCCCATCCTGAGGAAGACCACAACGCAGTTGCGGAGCGGCGCCAGTCGAGTCCTACAACATGGAGCCAACGGGGAGAAGGAGACGAAGTATCGGGTTTTTCTGCGCGCGGACGGCATCGAACTGCGCCGCGAAGCAGTCTCCACGCGGATCCTGAGGAAGCCGCAACCGGAGATTGTGGAGCAGGGCGTCACACCCCCTGCACGCGGCAAGTACGCGTCCCGCCGTGGCTACGCCTCCGGGCGGCGCGTGCTGATCATGCGCGCCACCTACTACGACCCGTATAACTGTGGTGGCTCCGGCAACGGACGCACACGCACCGGCCTGATGGCTGGTTACGGGACCGTAGCCGTCGACCCGAACTTCATCCCACTGGGAACCAGACTCTACATCGAAGGATACGGTTATGCGGTAGCCGCCGATACCGGAGGCGCAATCAAAGGCAACCGCATCGACCTTGGCGTAGATACACGGCACGACACGAAGCGCATCAACATCAAAAATTGGAAGCAGGTGCGCGTGCACATTCTGGACTAGAACAGGATCTGACCTCGCCGAAGCAGGCCAGCGAGCTGTTGCAGGCCTATCGTCTGCAACCGCAAAAGCGGTTGGGTCAGAATTTCCTGTGCGACCGCAACACCCGGGACCGGATCATTCGGGCGGCGAACCTCACGCACGAGGATCCGGTCCTCGAAATTGGGGGTGGACTGGGCACCCTCACCGGCGCACTGGCCGCGCTGGCCGCACAGGTGACCACAGTCGAAATCGACCGGCACCTGGAGCCTGTGCTCCGCACTACCACAGCGCGATTGCCCAACGTCACACTGGTGTTTGCCGACTTCCTGCGCCTGGATCTACCCGCGTTGCTGGACACCGCTTTCGGCGACCGACCCGGGGTCGTGGTAGCCAGCATTCCCTACTATATCACCACTCCCATCGTCGAACGCCTCCTGCAACAGAAAGCGCGCCTGCGGCAGATTGTCCTGCTGGTACAGAAAGAGTTCGCCCAACGGGCCGTCGCTTCTGCAGGATCCGAAGCGCGAGGCGCCCTCTCGCTGTTCGTGCAGTATCACACGCACGCGGAAATTGCCGGCTTCGTACCCCGCACCGTCTTCCTGCCTGCACCGGAAGTCGACTCGGCGATCCTGGTCCTCACCCCGGTCGTGCCCGGCACCGTGCCAGTACGGAACGAGGAGCGCCTCTTTCACGTGATCCGCGCCGCATTCGGTCAGCGCCGCAAGACTCTCCTGAACGCTCTGATCCGGGCTCCGGCCTCCTTCGGGCTGGGCATCGGGATGGAAGATCGTGCGCGCGCGCTCCGGATACTGGCACACGCGAGGATCGATGGCAACCGCCGCGGAGAGACGCTCTCGCTGGAAGAGTTCGCCCGTCTCGCCGACGCCTTCGAGGAGGTAGCCGGGGAGTGAGCTGCCTGATCATTCCCACGCCACGCGCACCACACGATGGTTCTGCGTGTCGGCCACGTAGATCTCCCCGTACGGGCCAAGCGCAACGCCACAGGGCGCTTTCAGAGGGCCAAGGCGCGTGCTTGGCGCGTCAAACGTAGCCAGAGACATCCCCTGCGCGTCGAACACATGCAACCGGTTCGCACCGGCCTCCGCCACGTACACCCGTCCCTGCGCATCCACCGCGCACTGCACAGGCCCGGCGAGCCGGCGCAACGCCCCGAGCGCCCCGAGCCGCTGCCCGGTAACCGTATAGCGCGTCACGTCCGCCGCCACGCCATCAGTCACATACACCGTGCCGGTGGTGTCGCAGGCGACCGCAATCGGGCGCATCACGCCCGCCCGGCGATCGAATCCCCCGATGAAGCGACTCGCGTAGGGGTCAAAACGCAGCAGGCGCGCGTTGCCCGTATCCGCAATCCAGAGCATCCCTTCCACATCGAAAGCCACCCCGGAAGGGCTCCGGAACGGCGTCCCGCACTCGCGCAGAAATCCGTACGGCGTGCCATCCGTCACCCGGAAGCAGAGCACCCGATGATTGCCCTGATCAGCCACGAAGAAGAACTGACCGTCGGGCTGTATTGCCACGGCCTGCGGCCCCCATAGCTGCCCGCTGGCACTCCCCGGACGACCATAGAGATACACATCGCCCGCTGGCGTGATCCGTTGCACGCGATGGTTGCCGCTATCGACCACGTACAACGATCCCCATGGGTCCACCCCGAGGCCTACCGGGTTCCGGAACTGCCCCGGGCGATTGCCCGGCTCACCGATCAGTTCCACACTGCGCAGGCGCAGGGGGCGCCACCCGATGGGCTCGTACGGGGTTGTCTCCGCAGGGGCCGGGGCAGGTGGAGGATCTCCGAGCTCAAGGAAGTCAAAACGGTCGCTCATAGACGCCAGCAGCGATCACGTGCCGGAGCCCGGCAGCTCGGTAGCCGGCAGCACGGGGACGCGCTCTACAGGATCCGCTGGAGGTTCCGCCGCCGGGCGCTCCTGCCCATCCCCGGACGCCTCCACGGGCCTCGCGCCCGTGCGCGTGTGTCCCAGCTTGGCCAGCATCAGCTCCTCCGCGATGGTCAGCATATCTTCCGATTTCTCACTGGAGGCGGGCCGGGCGCGCGTTGCAGCCCACTCGCGCAACTCCTCGATCCGCTCGCGCATCGTCATGGAGAGCGGGAACGTGTTGCGCGCTGCCTTCAGAATGTCCTCCGTTGTCAGGTCACGGGTCTCATCGAACGCATCGTAGAGCGCTTCCACCACAGCCGCCTCGATCTCCGCGCCGGAAAACCCGGGTGTTGCTGCCGCAAGTGCGTCCAGATCGAAGTCGTCTGGATTGCGTCGCCGCTTCTTCAGATGGATCCGGAAGATCTCCCGGCGCTCCGCTTCCGACGGCAGATCGATGAAGAAGATCTCATCGAAGCGCCCCTTTCGCAGCAACTCCGGCGGCAGGGACTTCACATCGTTGGAAGTAGCCACCACAAACGTGGCCGCCTTCTTATCCTGCATCCACGACAGGAACGTGCCAAACACCCGGCTGGTCGTGCCCCCGTCCGATTGTGCGGAACTCTGTGTGCCCGAAAACCCCTTCTCCAGCTCATCGATCCACAGGATCGCCGGAGAGACCGACTCGGCCACCCGGATCGCCTTGCGCATGTTCTCCTCGGACTGCCCCACAATCCCTCCGAAAATCCGCCCGACATCCAGACGCAGCAGGGGCAGGCGCCAGAGCGCGCCGATCGCTTTGGCCGAGAGCGACTTCCCGCACCCCTGCACCCCCAGCAACAGCACGCCACGGGGCGCTGGTAGACCGAAATCCCGTGCCTTCTCGGTGAAAGCTACCGTCCGCTTCTCCATCCAGTCCTTGAGCAGATCCAGCCCCCCCACATCCCCGATCTGCTCGTTGAACGGGTAGTACTCCAGGATGCCCGACTTGCGGATGATCTGCTCCTTCTCGCTCAGGATCACATCCACATCGAACCGCTGCTTCTCCACCAGCGACTTGGCCAGCACATTCTCCGCTTCACTGGCGGTCAGCCCCTGCGCCGCCTTCAAGATCTGGTCCCGCTCGAACTCGGTCAGCTGCGTGTTCACCTGCGGATTATCCTTCACCGCCTGAATGATGCTCTCCAGGATCCGATCCAGATCCTCGATATCGGGTAGACCGTAATCCACCACGGTCACTTCTTTCTCCAGCTCGGTAGGCAGTTTCAGGATCGGCGAGAGGATCAACAACGTCTTGTAGCTGGTCTTGAGCGCTACTGTCAGGTCGCGCAGACGACGCGTAACGGTAACATCCGTGATGAACGCGTGATAATCTTTCAGGACGAACAGCGCCTGATCCCGCGAGTCCATCACAAAGTCCAGCGCAGCAAGCGGGTCACGGGTGGCATTATCCCGATGGTTCGGGTTCAGCACCATGCCCTGCGTGATCGTCCAGAAGAAAATCTTCTTGCCTCGTGCCTGCGCAATCGCACGCAGAGCGTCCTCCACGCGTTTCTCTTCCCAGGAGACAATGTAGATGATCGGATACCGTGCCCGAATGAGCGTCTCAAGCTCCCTGTCCACGTCCGCAGAGGCCATCGTCTTTCCTTTCCATTAGATCCGAAGCAGAGGTGCCGATACCCCTATTATAGAGGATGGCCTGTGCCACCGTCAACGTGCAGGGCTGCCCGACGTGCCGGAAGACACGTTGACGCTACGGGTGCGCAGAGCGTACAATGAGTGTCACCTCCCGAACGCCGAAAGGAGCGGCATGACGGTTTTCACCATCGCCGGGCTGACCCTGACCGAGGCTGTACGACGACGCACCCTCGTGGGCGCGTTGCTGCTGGGCCTGCTGGTGCTGGCCCTGTCTGGTATTCTCTTCTTCATCAAAGCACGCCTGCAATACCGGGTGGAAATCGGGCGCATGGATCCCGAAGAGGCCTGGGGAGAGTTCTACCCGGCGGCACGCAGCGTGATCACCGTGCTCTGTCTGGCAGCTATCAAAGGGCTGGGGGGCCTCTTCGCGATCCTGCTGGCCGGAGGCGCAATCTCCGGTGAGATCGAGCGCGGCCTGCTTGCCGTGATCCTGCCTCGACCGATCCCCCGGTGGCACATCCTGCTGGGCAAATGGATCGGCATGGCCCTGATCCTCACTGGCAGCATCCTGCTCTGGACCGTGCTCGCCTGGGCTTCGCTCACCTACCAGACCGGGGCCAACCTGACCCCGATGCTCCGGGCCGGCCTGATCTCTGTCCTTTTCCCCATCGTCTTCATGACAGTAACCCTCAGCCTTTCCACGTTCGCTCAGCGCGTCTTCGGCACTTCGCTGGCGGTTGCCCTCTGCGCCATTGGATGGTTCGATGGCATTTTGAACACGCTGGGCTCCCCTCAGGTGTACGATGTGGAAGTCCTGCGCACGCTGGCCAACGCAGCCAGTCTCATCATGCCACAGGGCTACATCTCCTGGTGGGTCTGGGAGGCTGTGGAGGAGATCGTCACCGAGACCGGGCCGTTCGGACGCATCGGGTCCTCCCCCCTCTTCCTGCGGGACTGGGGGATCCTGCATAATCTCCCGCATCTGGACGCCTGGTACGTGGGCGGGTACGTGCTGGTTACCCTGCTTGCTGGTGTTGCGATCTTCCAGCGACGCGATGTATGACACAGAAACGCATGGCATCCGTGCTCTCGAGAACTACCCGCCGGCGCGCGCGCCGCTCTCTGCGCGTTCTGCCCCGCACCTGCAGCGCGATGCGCCGCCGTCTCGGGCGTTCTGTGCCCGACGATGTCTGGTATAACTGGCGCTGGGACCTGCTCGCCGGCATCTGCGCTGGCATCTATCAGGGATGCATCTGGTCCTTCGCCCTGCAGCTGGCCCGCGGTCCCCTCGGGGCCTCCGGATGGCAGATGGGGCTGGCCTCCGCCGCGCCGGCCATTGGCTATCTCTTTGCCCTGCTCTGGGCCCGCCAGATGGAAGGGCGCGCCAAGCTCCCTTTCGTCACACGCACCTGGCTCGTCTCCCGCGGCCTGTTTCTGCTCACCCCCCTGCTCGTCACCGGCAGGTTCCAGCTCCCCGCCTTCCTCTTCCTCATCTGCGCCACCCCCATTCTGTTCTCCATCTCCACACCGGCCTACACGGCCATCATGAAAGACATCTACCCGGACGAACACCGCGGCCGGTTGATGAGCCTGGTACGCGTCGGTACCACCGGCGCCATGCTCATCACCACCCCTCTCATGGGATGGTTGCAGGAACACGCTGGACTGGACTTCCGCTGGATGTTCGCTCTGGGCGGGGCCTTCGGCATCGCCACCGCCGGCGCGTTCAGCCGCCTCCGCCTTCCCCGCACCCCGCCCACACCACCCCCGCCTGTCGGGCAGTTCCTGCGCGAGACGTTCCGTGTGGTGTTCGAAAACCCGGGCTACCGATGGTTCACCGCCAGCGTGTTCGTCACCGGCTTTGGCAACCTCGTCGCCGGCACGCTCTACCCCATCTATCAGGTTGACCACTTCCGTATCACCCCCACACAGATCGGCATCATGACCAACGCGCTTACCATTGCAGCGTTGATCAGCCTGTTCTTCTGGGGATGGTTCCTGGATCGCTACGGCAGCCTGACAGTCGTCCTTCTCGCGGTGACCATCAACTGCCTCACCCCGATCTGCTACCTCCTCGCCCCATCCATCCAGTGGATCTACCTCGCCGCTGCCTGCACCGGGTTCGCCCAGTCCGGTATCGACCTCGGGTACCTCAACACCACCCTCATGTTCGCCGAGACGGGCAAGGCAGCCCAGTATCAGGCAGTGCATTCCACCTTCTTCGGCCTCCGGGGCACCATCGCCCCCTTGCTTGCCATCCCCCTGCTCCACGCAGCAGGAGGCAACTTCCAGCGCGCATTCCTCATCTGCACCGGCATCATGCTCGCCGGACTGGGCCTCCAGGCCGTATCGCTCGGATCCTACCGGCGCCAGCAACGCGCCCGAACCAGCGCCACGGAAGCCCTGGAGAACGCAGCCTGCCGCACCTCCTGAACCCGCCACCCACACACCGATCGCACTGCGCCATCACGCGCCCCGCACCGATAATCCCCTCAGAACCCGGAGACACACAAGGATTTGCCGCACCACGCGTGGAATCTCCCTCATAAAAGGGTAACGAACCGCGTCGGCAAAACGTCTATATCTCTGTCAGAATTCCGCCTGCTTGCAAGCACATCAGGATGAAGGATCTGTCCGGAATGAAAACCAACGCCCGCCTCATCGTCCCGGCTCTCGCGCTCGGCGTCCTCCTCACAGGATGCGCCCTGCCCTTCCGGCCCGCCGCATCCCTCAAGGAGACGTTCGTCATGAACGCGCCCCGCGAGGCCGCGCTGGCGTCCCAGCAACCGGGAAGCAGCGGGACAAAGGTGAAAACCGCCAGCGATCTGGACAACCGGGTCACCGCCAAAATGGCCGCGCGCATCCTCTCCAGTGTCCACTACCTCAAAAAGCCCCTCAAGCCAGATGACCCGGAGATGACCGCGCGCTTCCTGAATAACTATCTGGACGCTCTCGACCCCATGCGTCTCTACTTCCTGCAGAGCGATGTGGCGGAATTCGAGGCCATGCGCACTAAAATGGTCCGCGACCTCGTGGATCATGGCGACGTCTCGGCTGCCTACCAGATCTTCAAACGCTTCATGGAGCGCTTCGACGCCCAGCTCGCCTATGTCCACGAGTTGCTCAAAACCGGGCAGTTCACCTTCGACGGCGACGACACCTTCATCATTGATCGCAAGCAGCAACCGCGCCCCGCTACCCTCGAAGAGGCGAAGAAACTCTGGCGCGATCGCCTCCGCTACGAGTACCTGCAGGAGAAGCTCAACCAGAAAAAGCCCGAGGAAATCGTCAGTATCCTCACCCGGCGCTACAACCGCATCGCCCGCACCCTCCGCGAACAGGACAGCGACGACATCTTCGAGCTCTACATGAACGCCCTCGCCCACGTCTACGACCCGCACACCGACTACATGGGCCGGGCTACCAACGAAGACTTCGAAATCAACATGCGCCTCTCTCTCTTCGGCATCGGCGCACTCCTTGGCTCCGAAGACGGCTACTGCAAAATCATGGAGCTCATCCCCGGAGGGCCCGCCGAACGGAGCAAGCAACTCAAAGTCGGCGATCGCATCGTCGCCGTCGCGCAGGGCGATGGCGAACCCGTCGATGTGATCGACATGAAAAACGAACATGTCGTCTCCATGATCCGCGGGCCCAAAGGTACCACCGTTCGACTGATCGTCATCCCCGCCGACGCCACCGACATGTCCACCCGCAAGGTGGTCACCCTCGTCCGTGAAGAGATCAAATTGGAAGAACAGGCCGCCAAGGCGCGCCTGATCGAATACCCCGCGCCCGCAGGCAAAACCCTGCGGCTCGGTATCATCGACCTGCCTTCCTTCTACGAAGACATGAGCGGTCGCGGCCGGGGAGAACACAAGAGCACCACCACCGACGTCGCCCGGCTCATCCGGAAGCTCAAGGCGGAAAACGTCGACGGCATCATCCTTGACCTCCGGCGCAACGGCGGTGGCTCCCTCGAAGAAGCCATCCGACTTACCGGCCTCTTCATCAAGCAGGGGCCCATCGTACAGATCCGCGACCCGGACGGCAGCGTGGAAGTACGCAGCGACCCGGACCCGGGCGTGCTCTACGACGGCCCCCTGGCCGTGCTCATCAGCAAGGCCTCCGCGTCTGCCTCCGAGATCCTTGCCGGTGCCCTGCAGGACTATGATCGTGCCGTCATCATCGGCGACAACACTACCTTCGGCAAAGGCACCGTGCAGGCCGTCATGCAGCTGGCCCCCATTCTCAAGCGATATAACCTGCAAACGGAGACCGACCCGGGAGCCCTCAAGCTAACCATCCAGAAGTTCTATCGCCCCGGAGGCCACTCCACGCAGCTCAAAGGCGTCGCAGCGGATGTCGTCATCCCTTCTGTCTACAACTACAGTGACGTCGGAGAAAAGTCGCTCAAAAACCCCCTGCCGTGGGACACCATCGACCCGACGCCGTTCACGAAGCTCAACCGCGTGCACGCCTACCTGAACGAACTGCGCGCACGCTCACAGGCCCGGGCAAAAACCGACCCGGATCTGCTCTACCGGCAACGCCTCGTGCAGCAGTACCGCAAGGCCCGGGAACAGAAAACTGTCTCTCTCAACGAAGCACAACGCCTCAAAGAGAAGGCCGAACTGGAAGCGCAACTCAAGGCCCGCAAGGCCGAGCTGGCTGCCCGGCCCCCGTCCCGGGAGAAAATCTACGAAATCACTCTGAAAAACGTCGATCAACCCGGACTGCCCGCACCGATCGCGCCCGGCACGAAAAAAGTCGCCCGGTCCGAACGCCTCAACACCCCGGATGGTGAGACCCCACCCGACGCCGCCGAGGCTGAAACACCGGAAGTCGACATCACCCTCGACGAGACCAAGCGCATTCTGGCCGACTTCATCGAACTTACCACCACCGGCAAGCCGGTCGCCAGAAACCGGTGACAGCACTGTAACACAGCAAGGGCCCCGACAGGCAAGCTACCTGCCGGGGCCCACATTCTGACAGAACGCCCATCAAACTGCTCTATCGCCCCCGAGGCCCTGCTCCCGTCGGTAGTACTCCACCGTCCGGCGCAGCTCATCTGCCCCGAGCCACACCCCGCCGCACTCCTCGCACACATCGATCCGGATACCCGAATTGTAACCGTACTGCCGTTCCTCCAGCACCGAAGAACATACCGGACACAGATACTCCGCCCCCGGCGTCAAACGCCCCTGCGGAGCCACCGAAGGACGGCTTACCGCATCCATCAACGGGCGCAACTCCGCATCCGTCCGCCGCACCACACCGGCCAGCTCCCGATGATCCAGCCACACCCCGCAACATGCCGGGCAGATATCCACGGTACCCACCGCGTCAAATGTATGCGACTGCAACGGGATCTCACAATCCGGGCACTCCTTATCCTGCTGCCCGGCTAGCACCTTCCCGCAGGCCCAGCACACCAGACTGCCACGCGGATTCGCCTCCCCGCACCCACTGCACTGCCGGCTTACCAGGAAGTGCATCGCCTGACGAGCCTTCTGACGCGTCGATAGCGTGCGCACTGCCGGCCGGGCCGCCGTCGCCGCGCGTGACAACGACCGCGTGATCCGATCATAAATTGCCATCAGCTCCCCGTTGTCCGCCCAGATGCCCCGGCACTGCGGGCAGGCATCCAGCTTGATCCCCGGCGAGTGCTTGAATTCAAACTCAAACAGCACCACGTCACACACCGGGCACAGCATGTTCCCGTCCGCCAGCACTCCGGCACCCGGCACAAAACGTGCATCCAGCTCCTTCAGATCCGCCGCGTGCGCCTGCGCAATCTGCCCCAGCTCCCGATGATCAAACCACACCCCGCCGCAACCGTGGCACCCGTCCACATGCACTGTGCCCACTGTCGTCTGCTCCAGAGGCGTACTGCACCGCGGACAATGTCCAATCATTCTGCACACTCCTCCTGTACACTCGTAGCGAAGTCCAGCCGCGGTTGCCCCGGCCCTTCCTCCTCATCCTCTACAACCTGCGTGAACTGCTTGCCAAGTCGCAAACGTTGCGACTGGTAATTGGACCCCAGATCCGCCCCGTACAGAATGTCCGGGGGCTCCACACACCGCAATAGATGCACCCGGAACAACGGCTGCCCGTCCTCAATCAAAAACGGCACATCCCGGCTCCGCACCTCCAGCACCACTGCCGCCGCGCTCTGCTCCGGCGCGCGCCCCGCTGCATACCCGAAGCCCGAGTCGAAGAACCCGGCATAGTGCGTGCGCAATTCCCCGCTGCTCGCGTCAAATGCCACCATCTCCGCGCAGTACTGCGGCGGCAACCGCACCAGCTCCCGTGAAGCAAAAATGTAGAACTCATCCGGCTCCAGAATCACCGGCTTGTTATCCCCGTGAATCCGATCCCAGTAGTGCCGGATCCGCGCCTGCCCCACCGCGCGCAGATCAATCGGGGCTGTATTCTTCCGCGCCACAAAGCCCACTGTCCCCCCCCTGCGGGGCAAACTCACCGACAGCACCAGCCCCGACGCTACCGTCACATCCCGCGAGCGCAACACCTGCAGATCTGGACCCAGCAAAATCGCATCCGCGTCCAGCAGACGCAACGTCTCCGCGCGATCCAGCTGCGGCGCGCCCGTCTGAAAACGGATCTGCGACAGCGAGTCCCCCGGACGCACCCGGATCGCGAACGAGCGCGGCACCACCTCCAGATAGAGCGCCCCCCGGTACCCGCACGGTACATCGTCAAAATGTCGCCCGTACTCCGTCACCAGACGCGTGAACACATCCAGACGCCCGGTCGAACTCTTCGGATTGCCCCGCGCATACACCTCCGCAGGCAAACACAATCGCTCGCACAGCGGAAACAGATACACCTGATTCCGCTCCAGAACTGCCCCCTCCTCCGGTATCGCGAACCGATACCACCCGAAGCGCGCCAGCTTCCGCTCCACGCCCTCCTCGCCCGGCAGAAAACTGCACTGCACCCGATAGCCCACGTCCCCCAGACGCAGGTCCAGGCTGTTCGGCTGCACCTGCCGTGCCCCGAATGGCGCACACGCCGTGATCACGCCATCCCGGATCGCTGTACGAATCCACTGCGAGGGCAACACCCCGCCCGGAACACGCTCCATCGCTCACACGTAGTGCGGGTCCGTCACCCGCTGCTCCCGCACCCGGGTCTTCCCCCGGGAAGACGCCTGCAACTGCGCAATCAGGCGATCGTACGCCACCCGATCCACCGGCAGCGACACCGGCTCCCCCGTCTTCCCCGACAGGATGATCCCGTTAATCAACTCCATGGCACGCAAGCCCTCCTCACCCGGCGCAATCAACGGCTCCCCGTACAGGATCGCCCGGGCGAAATTGCGCGTGATCACCGCATGGTCCCGCAATTCCCCTCGCTCCGGCAACGCCACATCCACTGCATGCGCCTTCGGAGAGGCCCACATCTCCGTGTTCTCCACCGTGAACGCCCGGATCGATCCCTCCACCTCATGGAACGCCAACTGCCCGTCCACCAGTACCAGCTTCCCACGGTCCCCGCACAGCTCAATCCGCTGCACCCCGGGCACCTCCGTTGTGCTCACGTACAGGTAGCCATGCGCCCCGTTGGCGTACTCCAGGAACGCAAACGCCTCATCCTCCACTTCGATATCATGCAGGCGCGTCCGCACCTGCCCCGTCACCCGGCATGGAAGCCCCCCGAGCCATGTGAACAGATCCAGCGCATGCGGCGCCTGATTGATCAACACGCCGCCCCCCTCACCGCTCCACGTCGCGCGCCAGCCACCGGAGTCATAATACGCCTGACTCCGATACCATCCCATCACCAGTTGCGTCCGATAGATCTCTCCCAGGCGCCCCTCCTCCACAATCCGGCGCGCCGCCACACTTGCCGGCTCCGCACGCATCTGAAACATCACCCCGAACACCCGGCCCGACTCCCGCGCCGCCGCCACCATCTGATCCGCCGCCGAAACCGTCACCGCCAGCGGCTTCTCCGAGAGCACATGGATCCCCCGGCGGAACGCGTCCAGCGCAATCGGCGCATGAAAGTAGTGCGGCGTCGCGATCAGCACCGCGTCCACCAGACCACTGTCCAGCAACGCCTCATGCCGGTCAAAGCCCGGCACCCCGTGCCGCTCCGAAACCGCCTGCAACGTCGGCGCATCCACGTCGCATACCGCCGTCAGCACCACCTCCGGGATCTTCCCCATCATGTTACAGTGCCCGGAACCCATCCCCCCGACACCGATCACCCCCATCCTGACTCTGTCCATTGTCACAACTCCCTCTCACACACAATCATCACAGCACGGTCGCCAGAGCACCACACCCCGGATCTGATCATCACCCCCGCGCCGCCGCCACAACCTCCGCGTACAACTGCTCGTAACAGTCCAGCACCCGCTCCCGATCGAACTGCCGGGCACGCTCCAGCCCCGCAGCACGCCACCGTGAGCGCTCCTCGGGCGAAGTCAACAACCGAACCAGCGTCGCTCCCAGCAACTCCGGCCCTGCAATCACTCCGTATCGCCCCCCCTCCAGCACCTCCTCTGCACCGGGATTGGGCGTCGCCACCACCGGCAGGCCAGAAGCCATCGCCTCCACATACGGCACACCGAACCCCTCATAACGGCTCGGCAAACAGAACACCCACGCCCGACGATACAGCTCCGCCAGCTCTGCGGTCGGCACCCGGCAGAAACGGCTCACCCGTGGAGCCGCCGGCGCGTCCTCACAGACCATCCACAGCTGCGCCTCGGGAACCGCCGGCAGTACCTCGCGCGCAAATATCTCCATCAAGAGCTTCCCCCGCTTCCGCCGTTCGTACGTGCCCACAAACAGGATCGTCGGCACTCCTTCCGGCACTCCTCCCGGATGGAACACCGTAAGATCCACCCCGTTCGGGATCACCCCCGTCACCCCGGGAAAGTAGCGGCACGTATCCCGGGAAACACACACCACCCGGTCCGCAATCCGCACCGAGCGCTGCTCCCCCAGCGCCAGCAACGCCATCCGCAACCGCAACTTCCACCCCGAAGCGTTCCGCGCCTCCGCCCATGACGCCCCGTGCAACGTCCGTATATGCGGCGGACGCCCCCGCGTGTCCAGCCAGTAATCATCCGTATGCCCGTGCAGCACATCGAAACCAGAAAAATCCGCCCGCCGCAGGTTCCATGCAAACCGGAACGTCCGCAAACGTGCCCCCACCGGCACCGTCACGGTCTCATAACGCGCATCCGCACACGCACTGCACTGGCTGAACACCGTCACCTGATGGCCTCGCTCCACCAGACCATTGGCCAGCAAATGCACCTGATACCCGACCCCGATCTTGCTCCCGCTCGGCAGGTACCGGGAGACCATCGCGATCCTCATACCCCGCCTCGAACACGATAGCGGAAATACACCTCATCCCCGTCCCGATACAGCGAAACCAGCGACAACGGCACGAACTGCCCGGGCGGAAACCCCTGCCCGTCCACCACTGTCGGCAGGTGCGCCCCCCCCTTCAGTTTCGGCGCCAGCGTCAGAAACAGCTCATCCACCAGACCGGCACGCAACAACCGGTCGTTCAGGTCCGCACCCCCCTCGCACAGCAGATAACGGATCCCGCGCTCCTGCCGCAGATGCCGCAGAGCCGCGCACAGATCCACCTCCCCCCGACCGAAGCACAGCAGACGCCCCGCCAGACGCGTCGCCATCTCCTGCGGCAGGTCCTCTGGAGCCAGCACGAACGCGCGATCCGGCGCATCGGTAAAAAAGCGGTTTTCCAGCGGCACCTGCCCGGACCGCGTCACCACAAAACGCGGCTTCTCCACCGGATAGATCACCGGACTGGCCCGCAACGTCCCGCTACCGATCAACGCTCCATCGCACACCTGCTGCAGCCGCCGGAACAACAGCTGATCCGTTGGCCCCCCGACACCCGAAGCCGACCCGCCCACCTCTCCGATCACGATCTTCCCGTCCGCCGTCGCCACCATGTTCACAAACACGTACGGCCGATCTGGCGGCGCCTCCGGAAAGACGACCCGTGTGTACAGCGCCTCCGCAGGCAGATCCAGCCCCGTGCTGTCGAACAAACGTTCCAGCCCCAATCGTACCCCCTGTCCGTCATACCACACCCCGCCTGCAGAGCCCCTCCAGCAGACGGCTCACCACGCGCCGGTGCCGCGCCACCAGCCGGTAGCCCCACTCCACGCACCCGATCCACGGCCTGCGCCCCAGCGCCCGCGCCAGCCACTCCCATCCGAGCCGCTCCAGTATCAGCAACACCGCGCGGCCACCCTGCACCACCCCGTCCGGCCCGATCACCCGCACGGCATCGGCGTCATCCCCGCCCGGAACCTCTTGATACGCCACCGCCCGGAACTGCCCGTGCACATCCCGGCGCCGCACCCATGCCACCGCACGACGGCACAGCGCGCATTCCCCATCCCACAGAATGCAATATGGGACGCCCTCACGCGCCCCCTCAGGTTCCACATTCCTCCGCATTTCCCCTACCACAACCGCAACCACAACTACAACTGCCCTGTCACCGCCCGATACAACGCCACTGCCTGCTCATACTCCACCTGCGCCTCAATCACCCGGATCGCTGCCTCGAACGTCGCCCGCTCCCGCTGGTTCACCAGAAACAGCGTGCTCAGACCCGCTGCCAGCTGATCCCGCTCTCCCTGCTCCACGCGCCGCGCCTGCTCCAGCTCCTTCTCCGCCGCCAGATACCGCTGATACGCCGCATTCACTGCCGACACCGCGTCATCCACCTCCACCAGGATCGCCTCCCGGGTCAGACGCTCCTCCTGATTGATCTTCTCAATCTTCAAACGCGCCTCATTGATCCGCCCCGTCGCCTCACGCAACTGCAGCGGCATCGCAAACACCAGCCCCGCCTTCAACGTCCCGCCAACCGCCCCCCGGCCAATATCCGCTCCCGGATTGAACACTATGTCCACCGTCGGCAAGCGATCGTTCCGGGCCAGCCGCTCATCCACCTGCGTGATCTCCCGGCTCAAACGCAACGCCTTCAACTCCGGACGCCGCTCCAGCGCAATCCGCTTCCCCTCCGCAACCTGCTCCGGCGTGAACGCCTTCGGCTCCGAAATCAACTCCGGTACTCGTTCCGCCGTCGGCTGCGGACGACGCGCCCCATCCGGACCCCACAGAAAAAGCGAGAGCGCAAACCCGGCCTCCTGAAAATCCCGCTCCGCCTTCGCCAGACTGCCCTCCCGACGCGCCACCTCCTGCTCCGCCTCGGCCACCACAATCCCGGCCGTCGCACCCTGGCGAAACTCCTCCCGGATCCCCTCCGCGCGCACCTGCGCCACCTTCAGCAAGTCCCGCGCCAGATCCACCTTCCGGCCCGCCGCCACCCACTTCCAGTACACTGTGGCCGCCTTGAACAGAACCTCCAGCCGCGTGCCCGCAAATATCTGGTCCGCCACACGCTCCCCCAGTATCGCCTGCTGTTCCTGCGCCGCCTTCTCATTGATCCCCAGCCCCCGCAACAAGGGCAACTTCACACCCAGCAAATACTCCCCGAACGAGCCCGTATTCGAATCCGGCGCTTTCACAGAACCCAGGTTCAAACGCGCCCCCGCAAAAAACTTTGGACCGTACCGCGTCGGCACCTCCACCACAATATCGTTCGTTGCCCCCGTCTTCAACGTCCCCGAACTGTTGTACGCCAGATAATCCGTGCTGAACGACACGGCCGTATCAAACGCACCCTGCTTGGAAAGTCGCTTCGCCGCAAACGACTGCCGCTCCGCATCCGCGCCCCGCAACTTCGGGTAGTACGCATCCACCTGCTTCAACACCTCCTCCAGCGTCAGAGGTCCCTGCCCTCGTGTGGCAGGCGCCTGCTGTCCTGTAGCCGCCAGAGCAGGCAAAAATGACCACAGAACAGCAATCACCCGACATGTCGCGGTTACACGCATCGAAAGAGGCACTTCGCGTTGCTCGTACACAGAACACCCACCGGATCCTCAGGGATTGAACGCTCGAAAGCGCGTCCGCCTCTGATACGATACACCGCAGAGGCAGGGTTGCGTTGCCAGAACATAATATTACGTAGAACTTCCCGCCCCGCGCGGCACCCTGCAACACAGAACCCGCCCCGGAACGTAACCCGAATACGGAACACATCGGCCACAGCCAGACCCTGTGAAGGAAACGCACTGTCATCATGGCCAGAGACCTGACACACCACAAACACGCCGAAGAACACCCGAGCCCCACCAGCCGCCTGTTCGGCTTGCTCCACGAAGACCGCAACGACCTGATCGCACTCTTCATCTACACCATCGTCACCGGCATGCTCGCACTCGCCGTGCCCCTCGCCGCACAGGCCCTCGTCAACATCATCGCCGCGGGCATCTTCTTCCAGCCTCTCATCGTCCTTACCCTCATTGTCCTCTTCGGACTCCTCTTCGCCGGCGCCCTCCGCCTCATGCAACTTGCGCTCGTCGAATACCTGCAACAACGCATCTTCGCGCGCACCGCACTCCTGCTCGCACAACGCCTGCCACGTATCCGCAACGCCGCGCTCTCCGGCGAGTACGCACCCGAACTCGTCAACCGCTTCTTCGACACCCTCACCGTGCAGAAAACCCTCGCCAAACTGCTCCTCGACGGGCTCGCCGCGCTCCTGCAGGCCCTCGTCGGACTCGTGCTCCTCGCCTTCTACAGCCCGCTCCTGCTCAGCCTCGACCTGTTCATCATCCTCTTCATGCTCTTCATCTTCTTTGGCCTCGGATGGAACGGGCTGCGCACCAGCATCGCCGAGTCCGTACAGAAATACCGCGTCGCCGCATGGCTCGAAGAACTTGCGCGCTGCCACATCAGCTTCAAAATGAACGGACACCTCGCCTACCTCATCGCGCGCGCCGACAGCATCGTCGTCCAGTACCTCATCGCCCGACGCAGACACTTCCGCGTCATCTTCCGACAGGCCGCCGGCAGCTACCTCTTCCAGGCCATCGCCAGCGCCGCAACCCTCGGCGTCGGAGGCTACCTCGTCATCAACCGCGAACTCACGCTCGGACAGCTCGTCGCGGCAGAAATCATCGTCGTCAGCGTCCTTGCCGCCATGGACAAACTCGTCCAGCAAACCGAACAGATGTTCGACCTTCTCACCGCCCTCGACAAAGTCGGCCACGTCACCGACATGCCCGTCGAGCGCACTGGAGGACGTCTGCTCGAGCCCGGAAGCGCCGGCGCCACCGTCGTCTGCCGCGGCGTCCGCTTCTCCTACATCCCCGGACATGAGATCCTCACCGGGCTCGACCTCACCATCCGCTCCGGAGACCGCGCCGGACTCGTCGGCGTCAGCGGAGCCGGAAAGTCCACCCTCGCCGCGCTCATCTGCGGCATCGAGGAACCCAGCCACGGCACCATCGAAGTCAACGGCACCGACGTCCGCGACCTCGACCTGGCCAGCCTCCGACGTATCGTCTCCCTCGTCGGAGACACCGAGGAAATCTTCGAGGGCACCATCGAGGAAAACGTCACCGTCGGCCGACCCAACATCACTCAAGATGACGTTCGGTGGGCCCTCGAACTCGCACAGTTCACTCGCGAACTCGAATCCATGCCCGAAGGCATGCGCACAACCCTCGTCGCCGGAGGACAGAACCTCTCCCGCGGGCAACGCCAGCGCCTCCTCATCGCACGCGCCATCGTCGCCCGACCCAAACTCCTCATCATCGACGAATCCTTCATCGCCATCGACGAACAAACTCGACAGAAACTCCTCGACGCCATCTTCGCGCCCGAAAACCCGTGGACCATCCTCTCCATCACGCATATCGATGAAGTCGTCATGCGATCCAACATCGTCCACGTCCTCTGCGATGGCAAAATCGTCGAGTCCGGCCCCCCCGAAGAACTCGCGCGCAAAGACAACTGCGCCTTCGGGCCCATCTTCCCCTTCCTCACCCGACAGATCATCAGCGGATTTGGCAGGTGACATACCATGGCAACACACAGCGACTTCAACTCACTCATCATCGAAGCCGGAGCTCCCTCCCGCTCCCTCCTCATGGTCGCACCCAAACCCTGGGTCCGCCCCGTCGCCCTCACCCTCATCTTCCTCATCCTTACCATCACCCTCGGACTCATCTACATCCCCTGGCAGCAGTCCGTCACCGGCACCGGACAGGTCATCATCTACTCCGCCATGGAACGCCCCCAGAACATCGAAGCACAGATCCCCGGACGACTCGTCAGCTGGGAAGTTCAGGAAGGGCAGGAAGTCCGTAAAGGGCAGATCATCGCGCGCCTCGAAGACATCGAACAACGCTTCCTCGACCCCGAACAGCCCAGACGACTCCGCGCACAACGCGCCGCGCTCATCGAACAACGCCGGGCCGCACAGAATCGCATCCGCGCACTCAAAAGCCAGTACGCCTTCCTCACACAATCCCGGTCCGCACGCGTACCCACCGCCAGCGAACTCGCCAAACAGGCCGAAGATCAGCTCCGGCGCGCACAGCAGATCCTCGAAGCCACACGCAAAAGCCAGCAAATCGCCCGCGACGCCGCCGTGCCCGCCGCCGAAGCCCGACTCCGACAGGCCGAAGAAGCCCTCCGACGCGAACGCGAAGCCCTCACACAGGCACGTAAACGCGAAGAAATCGCGCGCATCCAGCGACAACGCATCGCCGAACTCTTCGCCAGAGAACTCCGATCCCAGCGCGAAGACGAACTCGCCGAACAGGACCTCGTCCTCGCCACCACCGGCGTCCAGCAAGCCGAAGCCGCCGTACGCGCCGCACAGGAAGGCGTCGAAGTCGCAAAACAGGAACTCAAACGCGCGCGCCTCCTGCAAGAACAGGCCGACGCCGACGTCGCGCGCGCCGCTGCCGAAGTCGAAGCCGCCAGACGCGCACGCAACGCCGGTGCCCTCGGCGTACAGACCGTCGACGCCGATACCGCCGCACAGCTCAACACCGTCGAAGCCTCCCTCGCCGCCGCGCAAGAAACCGTCGCCTCCATCACCAACAGCATCATCCGACTCGATCAGGACCTCATGAACCTCGAACGCCGCGTCAAACAACAACTCGTCGTCGCGCCCCGCGACGGACGCATCGTCCGACTCATGCGCGTCGGCGCCGGAGAAACCGTCAAAGCCGGAGACGTCCTCGCCGTCCTCGCACCCCGCTCCTCCGACCAGGCCGTCGAACTCTTCCTCTCCGACAACGACGCACCCCTCGTCTCCGTCGGACGCAAAGTCCGCCTCCAGTTCGCCGGATGGCCCGCACTCCAGTTCACCGGATGGCCCTCCGTCGCCGTCGGCACCTTCGCCGGCAAAGTCGCCGTCATCGACGCCATCGACGACGGCACCAGCAGCTTCCGCATCATCGTCAAACCCGACTGGGAACAGATCAACAACACACGCGACGAACCCTGGCCACCCCTCGAGCGCCTCCGCCCCGGAGCCAAAGTCGTCGGATGGGTCATGCTCGATCAGGTCTCCCTCGGCTTCGAACTCTGGCGACAGTTCAACGCCTTCCCACCCACCGTCGACCGACAGGAGCTCCTCTCCGACCCCGACAAAGAAGACAAGTCCGACAAAGACGCCGAAAAACCCAAAGCCAAAAGCGGCGTCAAACGCAGAGCCAAAAACAAATTCTGACCGGCAACAAAAAAACCGGGGGGCAGGACCTGCCTGCCCCCCGGCACGCATCCATACACGCACACCTAATTGCAACGCCCCGCAAAATCGTGCAGATACTCCGCCAGCACCCGGCAACCCTCCACTGGAAACGCATTGTAAATCGACGCCCGGAAGCCACCAACCGAACGATGCCCCTTCAAACCATCCATGCCGCGCTCCCGCGCACCCGCCAGAAACGCCTCCTCCGAGCCCCGGCGCAAACGAAACGTCACGTTCATCAACGAACGATCCTCCCGCACACGCACCGCCGGCTCATACACCTCTGGATGCGCATCCAGCGCCGCATACACCAGCCCCGCCTTCTCCCGATTCCGCGCCTCTATCACCGTCAAACCGCCCTGCTCCTCAATCCAGCGCAACACCAGACACAGCACATACACCCCGAACACCGGAGGCGTGTTGTACAGCGACTGCGCCTTCGCATGCACCCGGTACGATAGCATCGCCGGAACCGCATCCGACGCCCGCTCCAGAAACTCCCGACGGATCACCACCACTGTCACACCCGCCGGACCCAGATTCTTCTGCGCCCCCGCGTAGATCAACGCAAACCGCGAATAATCCAGCGCACGCCCCAGAATATCCGACGACGCATCCGCCACCAGAGGCACCCCGCCCGTCTCCGGCAACTCCGGCCACTCCGTGCCCTCAATCGTATTGTTCGTCGTAATGTGCACATACGCCGCATCCGGACGCAACGACAGCTCCCGCGGAATGTACGAAAACCCCCCGTCCTCCGAAGAACCCGCCACATGCACCGCCCCGAAACGCTGCGCCTCCTTGATCGCCTTCGCGCTCCACTCCCCCGTGTGCACGTAGTCCGCACCGGCGCCACCCGGAAAATTCATCGGCACCATCGCAAACTGCAAACTCGCGCCGCCCCCCAGAAACAACACCACATACGCCCCCGGATCCAGACCCATCACCCGCAGCAGACGCTCCTGCGCCTCAAAATGGATCGCCTCATACTCTTTCCCCCGGTGACTCACCTCCAGAACCGACATCCCGGAATCACCGATCTCCAGAACCCCGCGGGCCGCCTCCTCCAGCACCGCAACAGGCAACGTCGCCGGACCCGCACTGAAATTATAAATCCGCTTCATCCCTCATCCTCTCTTCCAGATATCACCAGCGACGGGCTCCCGGAAGCACTCCCGCCACGCGACCGTACCGCCGCCACCGCAGGACACCACGGACGCCACCGCAAACGCCACGGCATCCACATCGACTCCACCAGCACCCGCCGCGAAATCTTCGAACGCCCATGCCGACGGTCCGTGAACACAATCGGCACCTCTACCACCCGCATCCCCGCGCGCAACGCCCGATGCGTCATCTCCACCTGAAACGAATACCCCTCCGAACACAGCGTCTCCAGCTGCACCGCCTCCAGCGCGCGCCGCGTCCAGCACCGGAAACCCGCCGTGCTATCCGCCACCGGTATCCCCGCCACACACCGCACATACCACACCGCAAAACGCGACAGCATGTGCCGGTGCCACGGCCAGTTCCGCACCACACCCCCCGCACAGTACCGCGAACCAATGCACACATCCGCCGTCAAACTCGCGCGCCACAACTCCGGCAACGCCCCCGGATCATGCGACAGATCCGCGTCCATCTGAAACACCCGATCATAACCCGCGCGTAACGCCCGCAGAAAACCCTCCCGATACGCCCGCCCCAGACCCCGTGGCCCCGAACGACGAATCACACGATACCCCGCGTACTCCACACGCGACGCAAACAAACCCTCCGCAACATCCGCCGTCCCGTCCGGAGAACCATCGTCCACCAGCCACAGATCCGCGCCCGGCAACGCCCGACACACGCCCTCCGCCAGCGCCGCCACATTCTCCGCCTCATTGTACGTCGGCACCACCACCACACACCGCAACCGCTCCAGCGGCACGTCCCCGATCGACGTCATGTCACTCCTCAACGCCCCCCGCATCACACCCCGAAACCAGACCCGATTATACCCTAAAACCCCGCCCGCACAGGCCACAGAACCCGGCACCCGGCGCCCCACACCACACACAGGAAACCCCGCGCCCACCGTCGAAACCTGCATACGACCAGCGAAAAAACACAGGAAACACAACCATGAACACCAGCTTCACCTTCTCTGCAGGCGTCTGGAACCTCAACACCGGAGCCGATCCCTTCGGACCACCCGTCCGACCCGAACGCAACTTCGTCGAAACCTGCCGCATCCTCCAGCAACTCGGCTTCCACTACGTCCAGCTCCACGACGACGACGCCGTACCCCTCCACGTGCCCGCCCACCAGATCCCACAACACTGCCAGCAAATCAAAACCATCTGCAACGACCACGGACTCGGCGTCGAATTCATCGCCCCGCGCATCTGGGAAGACCCCCTCTTCGCCGACGGCGGACCCACCTCCAACAACCCCCAGGCCCGACAGCGCGCCCTCGAACGCGCACAACGCGCCGTCGAAATCGCACTCGAACTCGACACCCGACGCATCGTCCTCTGGCCCGCACGCGAAGGCACCTACATCCGCGAAGCCAAAAACCCGCGCACCGCCCTCCAGCGCCTCCTCGACTACTGCAACGCCATCCTCCAGATCCACCCCGAAATCCGGATCCTCGGCGAAATGAAACCCAACGAACCCATGGACCTCATGTACCTCCCCACCACCGCACACATGCTCGCACTCTGCTACCGCACCATCGACCCCGAACGCACCGGAGTCCTCATCGAATCCGCACACTGCATCCTCCTCGGACTCGACCCCGCCGACGAAATGGCCTGCGCCCTCTTCCACAACAAACTCTGGGGCGTCCACCTCAACGACCAGAACGGACTCAAGTACGACCAGGACAAAAGCTTCGGCAGCGTCGACCTCCGGCGCGCGTTCAACCAGGTCGACGTCCTCGTCCAGAACGACTACGGCACACACGGCGAGGTCGTCGGCTTCGACGTCAAAGCCATGCGCACACAACCCCACCACCTCGCCACCAGACACCTCGCCAACAGCAAAGAAGTCTTCCTCCGGCTCGTGCAACTCTCCGCAACCATCGACCGGCAGGAATGGCAACACTACATCGACACACAGGACTACGACGGGCTCGACATGTTCATCCTGCGCCACTTCCTCACAACCTGAACAGCCGCTCCCGCAACCCATAAGGAGACACCCGCCATGTCAGCACACGCCACACACAACACCCGACTCGCCCTCCACGGCGGAGAACCCCTCATCCAGCCACCCGTACCCACCTTCAGCGGCGGACTCGGTGCCGACGCCATCGACCACGAAGAAATCCACGCCGTCACACAAACCCTCCTCTCAAAAAACCTCTTCCGTCACAACCCCGAAAGCCAGACCCGTGCCTTCGAACACGAAGCCGCAAACCTCATCGGCGTCCGGCACGCGCTCGCCGTCAACAGCGGCACCTCCGCGCTCATCTGCGCCCTCCACGGCCTCGGCATCGGCCCCGGAGACGAAGTCATCGTGCCCGCCTACACCTACATCGCAACGCCCGCTGCCGTCGCCGCCGTCGGAGCCGTGCCCGTCATCGCCGAAATCGACGAATCCCTCGGACTCGACCCCGCAGACCTCCCGAACAGAATCACACCGCGCACACGCGCCATCATCCCCGTCCACATGCAGGGCATCCCCGCCCGCCTCCACGACATCCTCCACATCGCACAGCAACACAACATCCCCGTCATCGAAGACTGCGCACAGGCCATCGGCGCGCGCTACCACCGGCAAATCGTTGGCACCTTCGGACACGCCGGCATCTGGAGCTTCAATCACTTCAAAATCCTCACCGCCGGCGAAGGAGGGCTCCTCTTCACCAACCACGAACACCTCTTCGAACGCGCCTGCCTCGCCTCCGACCCTGCAATGCCCCTCTGGATGCGCGACCACGAAGACAAACAACAGTGGAGCACACCCCCCTTCTCCCTCCACTGCTTCCGTGCCAGCGAAATCGCCTCCGCCATCCTCCGCGTCCAGCTCCGCAAACTCCACACACTCCTCACACACACCCGCACCCTCAAAACCACCTTCCTCCACGAACTCCACCTCCAGCCCCGACCCCGCGGCTACCGCCTCCAGCACGTCGACGACCCCGAAGGCGACTGCGGCATCAGCGCCGCCATCCTCTGCCACGACCCCGACACCGCACAGCGCTACGCCGAAGCCCTCCGCGCCGAAGGACTCCCCTGCGGCACCGCCTACAACCCCGCAGGCTTCCCCGACCGACACATCTACCGCAACTGGACCTCCATCCTCCAGCAAAATAGCCCCCACCCCGCAGGATACCCATGGAAAGACCCCCACTACACCCGGCCCCTCCACAACCTCCCGCCCGGCAACATCACCTACCACCCCGAAGGCTGCCCGCGCTCCCTCTACATCCTCCACCGCGCCATCCGCTTCAGCTTCAACCTCCGCATGACACAGCAACACGCGCAACTCATGGCCCGCGCCATCGCAAAAGTCGACGCCGCCCTCGCCTGACACACCACAAACACACCGCAACAGGGAACACAGAACAGAGGAAAATCACACGCGGCACAACACGAGGAACACAGGAAAACCACAACCATGAAAATCCTGGTCACCGGAGCCACCGGCTTCATCGGCAGGCCCCTCTGCAACCAGCTCCTCCAGCAGGGCCATCAGGTCATCGCACTCACACGCAACCCCGAAAAAGCCCGCGCCACACTCCCCGAAGGCATCACCTGCCTCCCATGGGGCACCGAACAACACACCGAATGGCGCCACGCCCTCGCCACCACACACGCCATCCTCCACCTCGCCGGAGAACCCGTCGCCAGCGCCCCGTGGACCCCGCAATTCAAAGAAATCATCCGCGCCTCCCGCGTCCACACCACCCGACAGCTCGTCCACGCCATCAAAGACGCCTCCCCACCACCCACCACCCTCATCAGCGCCTCCGCCGTCGGCTTCTACGGCAACCGCCACGACGAAACCCTCACCGAAGATAGCCCACCCGGCACCGGCTTCCTCGCCGAAACCTGCCAGCAATGGGAACACGAAGCACAGCAAGCCACCGCATACGGCCTCCGCGTCTGCTGCATGCGCATCGGCATCGTCCTCGGCAAAGGAGGCGCACTCCAGAAAATCCTCTACCCCCTCCCCCTGCCCCTCTCACCCTGGAAACTCGGCCTCGGAGGACCCTTCGGATCCGGCAAACAATGGATGCCCTGGATCCACCTCCACGACGCCGTCCACCTCTTCCTCTGGGCCCTCAACAACCCGCAGGCACACGGCCCCATCAACACCACCGCACCCAACCCCGTCACCAACGCACAATTCGCACGCGCCCTCGCACGCGCCCTCCACCGCCCCGCACTCCTCCCCGTACCCGCCTTCGCCCTCCGACTCCTCCTCGGAGAATTCGCCGACACCATCCTCGCCGGCCAGAAAGCCCTCCCA
>JANWZQ010000139.1 GCA_025054835.1 Chthonomonadaceae bacterium | reverse complement strand
CTGCACATCGGATTAGAAGACCCGGCCGACCTGATCCGGGACCTGGATCAGGCGCTGGAGGGTGTCTAATCAGCGTCCGCTCTACCTTCTCTGAGCTGCCCGCGTGAAGCTTGACGCGGTCGTTGACATAGGCCCATAATTTCCTGAACCTGCATCAGGGGAGACCTTGATACACACATCGTACCCGCGCAACCATCTGCGGGTCACAGAAGGAGGATCGGCACCACAATGAACAGTCGCCGAACCGGGCAATGGAGCGCCATGGCACTCCCTGGAAAAAATCTGCTTGTTTCACGCTTGTTTGCATTCCCACTGGTTCTGAGTTTGCTGTTCTCCGCACGCGCGGCGCACGCCGCAGAGGCGGTTGCTCTGCCGCAATTCCGCCAGCAGGACGTGCTGCTGATCTGGATTGTGTTTCTCTCCGGGCTGCTGTCGGTTTTCATGGGATGGTACTGGTATCGTAGCGTTGCCAGTCAGAGCCCCGGCACGTCACGCATGGAAGAGGTCGGCAGGGCCATTCGGGACGGTGCGCTGGCGTACCTGCAGCAGCAGATCAAGGCGATGCTGCTGCTGGTTGTGATCATCGCTATCGGTCTGTTCCTGCTGTACCGGGGGCAGGAGGCTCTCGGGTACGGCATCCGGGAGGCCATTGGCGTAGCGATCTTCTTCATCGCGGGCGTTGCTGCCTCGTACATTGCTGGCTACGTCGGGATGGGCATGGCGACGATTGGCAACCAGCGTACAGCCAATCAGGCGCGCACCACATTCAAGGGCGCTCTGGAGACAGCCTTCCGGGCCGGTGCGGTCTCTGGCATGATGACGGTCGGTCTGGGATTGATCGGGGCCTGTCTCGTCTTTCTCATCTACCGCGAGAAAGCGATGCTTATTCTCGTCGGCTTCGGCTTTGGCGGATCGCTGGCGGCTCTCTTCATGCGTGTTGGTGGCGGCATCTTCACCAAAGCCGCCGATGTGGGGGCCGACCTGGTGGGGAAGGTCGAGGCGGGCATTCCGGAGGACGACCCGCGCAACCCGGCGACCATCGCGGATAACGTGGGCGATAACGTGGGCGATTGCGCCGGCATGGCCGCCGACGTGTTTGAAAGCTATGAGGTAACTCTGGTGGCGGCCATCATTCTGGGCGCGGCTGTCATTCCCATGACGCAGTGGCAGACCAACGTGCTCCTCCGTGACAGCGCGCTGCAACTGGTGATGTACCCGTTGATCGTGCGCGCGGTGGGGGTGCTGGCCTCCATCATCGGGGTGTTCGCCGTCAAGGGGCAGGACCGCGAGGATCTGGATCCCATGCAACCCATCAATCAGGGCTTCCGCGTGAGCGCGATCCTTGCGGTCATCCTGTTTGGCGTCGGGTCGTATCTCTGGTTCGGGCGAGGAGTGGAGATCCCGTTGCCAGACGGCAGTGGCAATCAGATCTACGAATGGTGGCGCTTCTTCCTGTGTACCTTTGTCGGGATTGTGCTGGCCGTTGTGATCGGCGCGCTCACCGAGTACTTCACATCGACGCAGAAGAAGCCGGTTACCGAGGTGGCCTATAACTCCAAGACGGGACCCGCCACGATGATCATCAGTGGCTTCTCCTACGGTCTGGAGTCCTCGGTATGGAGCGTGGTGGCCATCTGTCTGACCATTCTGGCCGCCCTGCTGGTCTTCGCGGGCAACACGTTGCTGGCCGCCTATGGCATCGCGCTGGCGGGTCTGGGCCTGCTGACCACCACGGGCTACATTCTGGCCATGGACACCTTCGGCCCGATCACCGACAACGCGAACGGGATCTTCGAGATGTCGGGTGTGCTGGAAGAGGACCGGGCCAGCGGGCAGACCGTTGCAGCAGGAGGCCTCTCCGGTGACCGGATCGTCGGGCGGCTGGATGCAGTGGGCAACACAACCAAGGCCCTGACGAAGGGCTTCGCCATCGCCACGGCGGTCATCGCAGCGGTCGCTCTGTTCCGCTCGTTCATGACTGATGCCAACCTGCTGCCGCCTACAGAGACCGCGCAATGGAGCAGCATGGCATCGGAGCTGGGGCGTGGCAAAATCGTGGGCATTCCTCTGGACGTTCCGGAAGTGTTCATCGGGCTGCTCATTGGTGGCGCCGCTCCCTTCCTCTTCTCTGCGTTCTCCATCAACGCGGTGGGGCGCGCGGCGTTCCATCTGATCGAGGAAGTGCGCCGGCAGTTCCGTGAGGATCCCGGGATCATGGCAGGGACAAGTCGCCCCAACTACGCGCGTTGCGTGGCCATCGTAACCGCTGCGGCTCAGAAGGAGCTGATTGGCCCCGGTATTCTGGCCATTGCTCTGCCCATCCTGGTCGGCTTCGGCCTTGGCTTCCGTCGGCCGGATGTGGGTGCGGCCGCGCTCGGGGGGTACCTGGCCGGTGCAATCATCAGCGGGCAACTGATGGCCGTGTTGCTGTCTAACTCGGGCGGCGCATGGGACAACGCCAAGAAGAAGATAGAAGATGGTCTCTTCGGAGGCAAGGGCACGGAATACCACAAAGCGGGCGTCATCTGTGATACAGTAGGTGATCCGTTCAAGGACACGGCTGGCCCCGCGCTCAACCCGCTCATCAAGGTGATGAACCTGACCGGCATCCTGATTGCGGGCGTGGTGATCCAGGATATTCCGGTGACCGCACGACTGCTGGTGGTGATCATCGCGGTGGCGTTCCTCGCAGGCGCCATCTTCTGGAGCAAGCGAGGAAGCATCGTGGATCAGATGCCGACCATGGACACGCTCACGCCGGGCAGTCCGAAGCCAGAGATCGCTTCCGGGCAGTAGCTCTCTCTCCAAACCTCAACCCGGTCTCGAGAGCAACAGGGGCTTTCAGGGGGATCTCCTCTGGAGGCCCCGCGTTGTTCGAGAGGGGGTTCTGTGTTTGCGCAGGCAGACCAGCTTGCGCAGGATTTCTGTTCCCGGCAACGTCAATTCCGCCACCCGCTCGACCCGAGCACCAAGCGCACGGACCACCGGCAGGGCCTGTTCTAGCTCATCCTGCAGATCCCGGCTTTTGAGCGCGATGGCCAGGCCCCCCGGGCGCGTGAGTGGCAGCAACCACTGCACCAGCCGGGGCATTTTTGCCACGGCACGTGCGGTTGTCACATCGAACTGCTCGCAGTAGGCGGGAAGACGGACGATCTCTTCTGCGCGCCCGTGCAGTGTGCGCACGTGATCCAGCTCCAGTGCTGCGATCACGGTATCCACAAATGCCAGGCGTTTCCGCGTACCGTCCAGCAACGTGATATCCAGTTGCGGGCAGGCGATTGCCAGCGGCAACCCGGGAAATCCGGCCCCGGTGCCCACGTCCAGCACACGTGCGCCCTCTGCAGGGTGCCATACGGCCAGTACCGATAGAGAGTCGAGGAAATGCAGCGGGACAATATCCTCCGGCCGAATCCGCGTGAGATTGAACTCCTGATTGGCCGCGTGCAGCATGCGGGCGAACTGATCAAAGCGAGCTACCGCCCGGTCATCCAGTGTTACCCCCCATGCCCGGGCTCCTGCGATCAGTTGCGTTCGTTGCGTCTCGCTCAGCATTGCTGCTCGTTCTGTTCCAGTACGTCGCGGTACACGGTCTCTACCTGCGCTACCATGCGCGTCGCCGGGAACTCTCGTTCCACACGTCGGCGTCCTGCTTCCCCCATGGTTGCGCGCCGCGCCGGATCTGCCAGTAGCTCCAACAGTGCGCTGGCGAGTGCGGTCGGGTTCTCTGGAGGAACCAGACGCCCGGTCACCCCTTCGAGAACGGTCTCCGTCAGGCCGCCTACCTGTGTGGCCACAACGGGCTTCCGTGCTGCCATGGCCTCCAGCGCTGTCAGACCCTGTCCTTCCAGTCGGGAAGGCACGGCCACGACGTCGGCCGCCGCAAGCAGGTCACAGGACGACTCCACAAAGCCGGGCATCACGATCCGATGGTTTCCCTGTGTCAGGCGCCGGAGCGTCATCTCCTCCGGCCCGCTTCCCGCGAGGACCAGATGTGCCTCCGGGATTTGCGCCCACACGCCACGCATCGCCTCGATCAGGACATCAAACCCCTTCTCACGGGAGAGGCGGCCGAGCGCCACGATCAGCGGGGCCTCCTGTGGAACGCCATACTGCGTGCGCACTGCAGAGCCGGGATAGCGTGGCACGCAACGCGCGAGGTCCACACCATTCGGGATGACCCGGATAGCGTCGTGGGGCGCTCCGATGGCGACCAGCTGATCCCGCACGGCCTGAGAGACTGCGATCCAGCAGTGTACCTGGCGGACAGTGAGCCAGAAGAACAAACGCTCTAGCAGCGAGGGAGGGGCAATCAGGTTGTGTGCGGTACATACGGTGGGGATCCCGGCCTGTCGTGCCGCCATCGCCCCGATCAACCCGGCGCGCAGGCCATGCGCATGCAGCAGGTGATAACGGTGCCGGGCCAGTATTTGCGTGCATTCCCGAAGGGCACGCCAGTCGGCCAGCGGGTTCGTACGGGCGTGCAGTGGCACGACGCAATGCGGAACTTCCGGGACAAAATCCGGCAGGGTGAAGTCGTGGGGGGCCATCAGGTCGATGCGGAAGCGAGAGGCGGGCAGGAGTGTCAGCAGGGTAGCCACGTGACTGCGAATTCCTCCTGCCGCCGGACGTACCATCATGGCCACACGTAGCTCACTGGATCCGGCAGGAACCACGACCTTTCAACCACTGAGAGGTAGCAATGTATGGATCAGTCCGTGCTCGTAGCACTTGCGTTGAAACAGCTGCAGGCCTTCCCGGTACTCCGGGCCGAGTTCATAGTGCATCACATGCAGCAGATAGTCCCGGCAACGATCCAGTGGCAGATCCATGATGCGAGCCCACTTCTGTGCCAGTTGTTCCCGTCTTTCCATCCCCCATGCTCTGGCCTGTTCCAGTGCAGCAATCAGATCGGGAGAGATACGGTCCCGGCGAGCCAGCCATGCGGCGTATACGAAGGGCAGACCGGTCAGGTCCAGCCACCCCTGTCCGAGGTCATACACCTGTATCTCCGGGATCAGAGCGAACAGCTTCAGGTCGCCAATGATCAAACCGGCGTCGCAGGTGCGCAACATGGTTGCGAGATCCGGTGGATGATGCACGTAACAGGGAGTAACCCCGAACTGTTCTTTGAGGAGGATGCGTGTGAGCGCCGCCGACGTGAGCGAACTGGTGTCCAGTGCAACGGAGCGGACGCGGTCCAGAGGTACTTTCGAGAAGAGCCGGACGCTTTTCACCGGACCGAACGCCGCAATGGCGATGCCCGGTACGAGCGCCAGCTCCGGGTTCTGGAACGCTTCGAATATGGAGACGTTGGCCACGTCCACCGCATCCTCCCGGAGCATCCGGGCCAGTCGCGAAGGTACGTCATAGGTCACCTGCGCCTGTACCGTGCATGTGTCGCTGTGGAACCAGTCCACCAGCGGCTTGGCGTTCAGGTAAGGTACACTGCCGATCCGGAATGGCATTGCGATCCTCTCAGTGCAGAACCACTCTGTCCAGCAAGACGAACGCGAGCAGGCTCACGCTGACCCATCCGTTCAATGTGAAAAACGCCATGTCGACCCGGCTCAGGTCATCGGGGTGCACCAGGCTCTGTTCGTAGGCAATGAGCGCGGCAACAACGGCCACCCCGAGGAAGTAGAGCGCATGCAGGCCCTGCAACACGCCTGCAGCGACCAGAAGCAGCAACATCATGGCGTGCATCGCGCGCGAGACCCGGAGTGCGCCCGCCTTGCCCAGACGCTTCGGCAGGGAATGCAGGGGCGAGCGCAGGTCAAACTCATAGTCCTGCAGGGCGTAGATGATGTCAAATCCGCCGATCCAGAGCATCACGGCCGCGCCCAGTAGCAGAGGGACCGGGTCGAGGGTCCCGCGAATAGCGATCCAGGCGCCAATGGGCGCAATCCCGATGGCGAAGCCGAGAAACAGATGACACAGGGGCGTGAACCGCTTGGTGTAGGAGTAGCCGCAGATCACCAGCAGGGCGATCGGAGCCAGCCACAGGCAGAGCGGGCTCAATTGCCATGCAGCCAGGAAGAAGAGAGCGGTGGATGCGATGAAGAACGTCCAGACATGGGTGCGCGACAGCAACCCGGCCGGTATATGGCGTCGGGCTGTGCGCGGGTTCTGCGCATCGAATGGGGCGTCCACCAGACGGTTGAAAGACATCGCAGCGCTGCGCGCACCGACCATCGCGGTCAGGATCCAGCCAAGCTCGCGCGCCGAGGGCCAGTTTCTACCCGCCGCCAGGATCGCTCCGATCAACGCAAAGGGAAGTGCGAAGATCGTATGCTCGAACTTGATCATGTCCAGGATCAGGCGCATCTGCCGCCAGAACGCACGCACCGTGTTCACTCCTCATATTGCCATTGCGGCACCAGATGTTGCTCGATCCCCAGTTGCTGCAGAATGCGTGCGACCACATGGTTGACCAGGTCGTCGATCGTGTGTGGCCTGTGGTAGAAACCCGGGGAGGCCGGCAGGATCACGGCGCCGGCCTCGGCCAGCTGTGTCAGGTTGCGCAGGTGGATCAGGTTCCAGGGCATTTCGCGCGGCACCAGCACCAGCCGGCGGCGTTCCTTCAAGCAGACATCGGCAGCGCGTGTGATCAGGTCATCGCTGACCCCATTGGCGATCCGGGCCGCCGTGCCCATGGAGCAGGGCACGATGACCATCCCATCATGACGGAAAGAGCCGCTGGCCGGAGGCGAGAAGTAGTTCTTCTTATCGAGGATACGCAGACCGGGACAGGGGTGCCCCAGCAAAGCCTCCGCGGACAGAGTGCGTGGTGTGACCCGGCGCTCTGTCTCCAGACAGATGACCTGCAGGGCCTGATCCGAGAGCATCAGATAGATCTCGGCATAGTGTCTGGTAGCCTCTTCCAGAAAGCGGAGCGCGTAAGGAGCGCCGCTCGCTCCGGTAATGGCCACAACCAGACGCCCGGTCTGTGGGGAAGCCAGGGTCACTTGCGACCCTCCCGCAGCATTGCGGCGAAGGCGCGCAGAGTGCGCCGATAGGCCTCCGGTCGGGCGGACAGGGCACACAGGGCCTGACGCAACAGGATCCTGTTGTTCTCCGGCAGCAGGCGCTCACAGTCCGCGCATGTGAACAGATCGCGCCCGGTGATCACACCGGCCGGGTCGGCGCCAATGGGTTCGAGAGCGCGGATCTGCCCGGTGTACATGGCCATGTAGGAGTAGTCATACGGGTAGGTACGGTGCGCGAGCCGTTGAGTCCACTCGATCTTCAGCACAGCGAACAGGATCTTCTCGGGCTTCAGGCGCGCTCTGGCTTCTTCGTAGACTTCCCGTTCAAGAGCAGCCTCGTAGCTCTCTCCCTCCTCCAGTCGCCCGCCGGGAAATCCGAACGCGCCACGCCGGTCACGGACCACCAGAACACGCTCGCCCTGGAACGCCACAATGTGCACCGAAGTGGTTGGCGCGTCCTGCGGCAGCTCGCGTACTGCCAGAGCGGTCAGGCGAACGGGTTGCTCACCCCATTGCATGTCTGTGATGAACAACGGGTGTGCTCCTGTAGGTGCCGGTTCGGTTGTACCCTGCAAACGATCCTCAGGAGGAAACATGGACTGCTCCTGTATGCGCATGAATTGCTCTGTTGGACGCTTCTACAGGCCGAGCTGGTTCCACAGAGCGTCCACGCGCCGCTTGATTTCAGGAGTCATCTCAATGACGTCGGGCCACTCCCGATGGAAACCCTCCGCGGGCAGCTTACGCGTGCAATCAAAGCCAATTTTGGAGCCGAAGCCAACGGCGCGAGAGGCGTGGTCCAGCACATCAATGGGGCCACGCACCAGACACATGTCACGCTCCGGATCGATGTTGTTGCCGAGCCGCCACAGGCACTCCTTGATATCCTGCACATTGACATCATGATCGAACACAAAAATCATCTTGGTAAACATCGCCTGTCCCAGACCCCAGAGCGCGTGCATGACTTTGAAGGCATGGCCGGGATACCGCTTGCGAATGGAGACGAGCGCAATGTTGTGGAAAATGCCTTCCACGGGCAGGTTCATATCCACGATCTCCGGCAGGGTGAGCCGGAGCAAGGGCAGGAAGATCCGTTCCGTGGCCTTGCCCAGCCAGCCATCTTCCATAGGGGGGCGCCCCACGATCGTGGCCGGGTACACCGGGTTCCGGCGATGTGTGATCGCTGTAACGTGCAGCACCGGGTACATGTCCGCCAGAGAGTAATAGCCCGTGTGATCTCCGAAAGGACCTTCCATGCGCAACTCCAGCGGGTCGATCTGCCCCTCGATCACGATCTCAGCATCTTCCGGGACATCCACATCGACCGTCCTGGCCCGGACGAGGCGTACCGGCTTCTTGCGCAGGAATCCCGCAAATAGCATCTCATCAATGCCCGGTGGCAACGGCGCCGTTGCGGCATAGGTCAGGGCCGGGTCACCTCCGAGCACAATGGCCACATCGATCTTTTTGCGCTGTTCTGCACTCAGGCGCGCATGCTCCGCACCGACCTTGTGCATCTGCCAGTGCATCGCGGTGGTGCGCTTGTCGAACACCTGCACGCGATACATCCCGACGTTGCGCTTTCCGTTGTTGGGATCGTGCGTGAACACGAGTGGCAGCGTGATGTAGCGCCCCCCGTCCTGCGGCCAGCAGTGCAGGATGGGAAAGCGATCCAGATCCACATCGTCTCCGGTCAGCACGACCTCCTGGCAGCGTCCTTCTCCCTTTTCATAACGGGGCGGAACCTTTGTAAGGACAGCCAGCTTCGGCAGCAGTTCGCGAGCCGCGTTCCAGATGCCGCGCGGGACCTCCGGTTTGAGCAGGTCTTCGATCTCGCAGGCGATCTCCTCGAGGTCCTGGACGCCGAGCGCCATGCTCATGCGCTTACGGGACCCGAACACATTGATTGCCAGAGGGATCTGTTTGCCTCCGGGGTTCTCGAAGAGCAGTGCGGGGCCGCCCCCGGGCATCTTCATCACCCGGTCGGCCACCTCGGTGATCTCCAGATACGGGTCCACAGGAACTGAAATTCGCTTCAGCTCCCCTTCTGCCTCCAGCCGCTGCAGGAAGTCCTGAAAGTCACGGTACGCCATAGAGCTCCGCCTTCACGATATATCACTCATCACTAATATACGCGGCAGGCCGGTGAAAAGTATACCTGCAGGTCAGAGGGAAGTCAATTAAGCCCCGCGGGGGCCATGCCCTCTCGAGATACTGACAACCGGCGTGGGCCCCGTTCGGAGTTGCGTTTTCGGGGCATTTCATGTCACAATCTCTCCCATATGGCGCAGCCGCCACCCTTGAGGAAGCAGTCGCTTTGATACCTCTGACCGACCGCAACCCGACACGGCACTTCCCGGTCATCTGCGTTGTGTTGATCCTGATCAACACGCTTGTCTTCCTGTATGACACATTCACACCGGTGCTCATCGAACGGATTGCCGCCAATCCGTATGGCGTGCCGGTGCGTGTGCGCGACACCGTTGGCATCCTCACACTGCGCTACGCGCTGGTCCCGGCGTATGTCACCGGGCTACCTCCGGATCGGGGAGCTGCTCTTGTTCTCCCGCAACTGACGCATCCGGCATGGTTGACAGTTTTCACCTCCATGTTCCTGCACGCCAGCTGGCTGCACATCGGGGGCAACATGCTCTATCTCTGGGTGTTTGGCAACAACATCGAGGACGTGCTGGGGAGAGCGCGTTTCGTGATGTTCTACCTGCTGAGCGGGGTCGGGGCCGCCGCAGTGCACATTGCCAGTGACCCGACGTCTACCGTGCCCACCGTGGGCGCAAGCGGGGCTGTGGCCGGGTTGATGGGGGCCTATTTGCTCCTCTATCCGCACGCCCGCATTCTGAGCATCGTTCCCCTGTTTGGCATTCTGAGCACATTGATGGAGGTGCCTGCCGTTCTGGTCATTGGCTTCTGGGTGTTGCTGCAGGTGTTGCACACGCAACTCTTCGGAGGGGAGATGCTGACCCGGGGTGGAGGGGTAGCCTATCTGGCGCACATTGGCGGGTTCGTCACAGGAGCACTGCTTATTCTGCTCATGGGCGGCCGGCGACTGCTGAACACACGCCCGCAGGCTGCGGACTATCCGTATCCGCCGGAGCCCTGGCCATGATCCCGGGTTTCAGGCCTGCAAGAGCAACAGACACTGCCTCACGTTTTCTCGCATGGGTTCTGATGGCTCTGATCGCTACCGCCACGGTAGCAGGACTCCTGGCTGCCGCTCTGCGTTTCCGTGTTGAGATGGCCAATCGTCGTGTGGAGATTGGTGTGGAGTGGACGGCCGTGGTCGAGCTTGCCGGGGTTACCGGAAGGCCCGTGCAGGAAATACTGTCTGTGTTCAAAGCGCAGGGGGTTCGTGCCCTGATCATTGAGGAAGAGACCCTTGCCACTCTGCTGCGGGCAGGGCGAATCCGCGTGGATGCCACGAATACAGCAGAGCCCTCGGCACAGCCAGCACGGAACGCGGGGCCAGAGGAGGGAGCAGAACAGGACCCCGGGCCAGAAACCCGTGAGGTGACGGTTGTCCGGGTACGCCGACGTTCAGACTACATGCGGATCCAGCGGGCGCTGGCCTTGCGTCAGATGGAGGGGCACCCGGAGAGATCGGCGGAATGGCGCACGCTTTTCCTGCCAGATTTCTCTGTGGCTCCTCCGGACCCTGCAGCAGTTGCGACGCCTGTGGCATACCCCTCTCTGGAACGGCTCGGGCTGGGGTTGCCCGCGGAGGCTGTTGCGGTGGCGCGCGCTTCGGGCTTACGCATCGCCGGGCGCATCGCCAACTTTGCGGGAGTCCGTGCGGCGACCGCCGAGCGCGTGTTGCGTGACCTGCAGGCGCAGGGGGCAACCACGGTCATATTCAGTGGTGAGGAAGTGCTGGGCTACCGGGGGGTAGAACCGGCGGTTGCACATCTCTTGCGCACTCCGGATGAATCCCCGCAGGCAGGGTTGCAACCAACAGGCCTGCACTACGGCGCGGTGGAGTTTGGCAAGCAAAAAGGAGACACACGTCTCTCAACAGAACTCGTCGGCGGCTTCGTGCGCGTGCATGCCGTCCTGGCTACGGAGGCAGCGCTGCTGGATGAAGCGGAGATTGTAGATCGCTTCGTGCGCGCGGCCAGAGAACGCAATATCCGCTTTCTCTACGTGCGTCTGCTGCCGCTTGCTGGCGAGGACCCGGTAGCGCGCAATGCACAGTTCGTGGGGCGGATCGCGCGCGGCCTGCAACGCGGACGTGCTCTCACGGCAGGCGGTATGGGGCTGGGAGCCTCACGCCCTTTCGCGGAGACCGGGGTGCCTGTGGTGATCCGGGCATGGATTGCGCTCGGGGTAGCTGCTGGAGCAGTCTGGTTGTTGAACAGGATCTGTCCGCTATCTACCCGGTCGAACTGGCAGGTACTGCTGTTGCTGGGCGCCATTTGCATGGGGAGCGTGTTGATGCCCGGCAATCTCGGCGTCAGGGGAGTTGCCCTGCTGGCAGGAATCCTCTTTCCTGCAATTGCCTGCCTGACCGTGTGGCCCGGGGCGGAGCCGGGGCGGGTGCTGCGCCTTTCGGAGTGCGTGATGCGCGCCCTGTCGGGCTTCCTGCTGGCCTGTGCAGTGACCCTGATCGGCGTGACGCATGTGGTCGGACTGCTATCCTCAAGGGTATTCATGACGCAGACCAGTCAGTTTCTCGGCATCAAGGCGCAACATGCAGTTCCCCTGCTGATTGTGGCCCTGCTGGCAGCGGTAGGCGGCGCGGCGCGCTCCAGCGAGAGCGCGGGGCAGTTCCTGGCACGGGCCGGGAGGCGCCTGCGCACTGTTGCGGGAGAGCCGGTGCGTGCCGGGCTGCTGCTGACGGGAATTGTTGTGCTGGTGGCGTTCGCGTTGCTGTTGATCCGCACGGGTAACGACGTCGGGTTCGGGGTATCGGGGCTGGAGCTGAAGGCCCGGGCTTTTCTCGATCGGGTACTGCCTGTGCGCCCGCGTACCAAGGAGTTTCTGATTGGTCACCCGGCATTGCTGCTCGGTCTGCTCTGGTGGTGGCGTGGGCGTTGCTATCTGGCTGTTCCCTGTATGGTGGCGGGTAGTCTCGGACAGGTGTCTCTGCTCAACACGTTCTGCCATATCCATTCCCCGTTGATTGTCTCCCTGTGGCGGGGCAGTCTGGGCGTTATTCTGGGGGGGCTTCTGGGGCTTCTGGTCTTCGTGGCTGTCGAGACCATCTGGTTCCGTTCGCAGGGGCACCACGGTGTGAACGTGGACGCTGCGGCGCTAAAATCCTCTGCCGGTTGCGTACTGGATACATGAGCGTGCACGCGGGCAAGTGATGGCGATGATGCGACAGCATATACGGGCAGAGTGAGTATGAGATTTGTTCTTTCTGGATACTACGGATTTGGCAACGCAGGCGATGAGGCGGTTCTGGCTGGCATCCGGGAGGCATTTGCGCAACGCGCCGGTGGCCGTGTGGAGCTGATCGCGCTGGCGCATCATCCCGAAGAGACCGCGCGTCTACATGGCATCGAGACAGTAGACCGCATGAACCTGCCGGCGATGCGCCGGACAATCCGGGAGAGTGATCTGCTGATTTCTGGAGGGGGGAGCCTGCTACAGGATGCGACCAGCGTGCGTTCGCTGCTGTACTATCTGTGGGTAGCGCGGATCGCGCTCAGTCATCAAGTACCGGTGATGTTCTACGCGCAGGGGATCGGCCCGTTGCGCCGATCGATATCGCGCAGTCTGGTGCGGATTGTGGCGAACCGTTGTGCCTGTATCACAGTACGGGATGAAGCCTCCGCATCCCTGCTGCGTTCGATCGGGGTCACACGGCCCCCGATTGAGGTCACTGCAGATCCGGCATTTGCGCTACGTCCAGCGAGCGCTGAGATTGTGGATGCCGTGTTCCGGGCGGAGGGACTATCTCCTGCGGACGCCTTTGTTGGAGTGGCTCTGCGCGCGTGGGGGCACGCGGAATCTTTCCTGATACCGGAGTATGCGCGGCTGCTTACCGCACTCTCCGCGCGTTGCGGGGCGCGTGTGCTCCTTCTGCCCATGCATGTACCTCAGGATGTGGTTTTTGCTGAGCGGGTCGCTCAGGCTACTGGCAGGCCGGAGGCTTATCCGGTCCTGGGACGGCCCTACCCGCCGCAGGTGCTGCTTGGCCTGGTCGGGCGGATGCAGGCAGTGGTGGCCATGCGTCTGCACGCTCTGATCTTTGCAGCGCGCATGGGCGTGCCGCCATTCGCACTCGCCTACGATCCCAAGGTGACCGGTCTGATGGAGGCGCTGGGCATGCGCGACGCGATGGAGCACTGGCGCGAGTTCGACCCGGAGCGTGTTGCCGACAGGGTGGCTGCCGGGATCGTGGAGCGCCCGGAGCGCGTAGCAGCGTTGTGTGCCAGACTACCAGACCTGGAGGAACGCGCCCTGCGCAACGCCGATCGTGCTCTCGGGCTCTTCGCTCACGGGGCAGTACGCAACCCGTTGCTGACACTCCGGTTCTAGCCTGGCGCCCGGCATCCCACCAGACCTGCGCCCGGGACCGGGCTCTCCCGAAAATCAGAGAGGGTCAGGATACGGCTCCAGTAGTTCGGGAGGGTCGCATCGGTTGACAGATCGCAAACGTGCAGGAAAGTGGAACTGGCAGGCATTTGCGGTGGTTGCGGGGAGCGCAGTGTTTGCCTGGATAGGGTGGGGTGTCAGGCAGTCTACGCGCCCTGCCGCCACCCGGGTTACGGCACGCGTTCTGGAGGGATCCTGGGAGTTGCAGATGATTGATGGGGCCTCTCCGGGGACTGACGCTCGAGGCCTGCTCTCGCAACGAGTCACCTTTCAGGGGCGTCGGCTGTCCGGTGAGACGCGTCTGCGTCTCGAGACTGCCGCGGTACCCTTCATCATGCCCTTCCCGGACGCAAGCGTGGACCGTGTGGTCTGGAGTCGTGACGGACGGGAAGCTACCGTGTACTGGCAGGGCACCTACCGAGTGCGCAGCCATCGCAATCTCGACCTCCATGTGGGGAAGGCTCGGTACCGCACGAACGTGCTCTGGAAACCGGACACACTGACCCTGCAGCTCGACCATGACGTCATTCTGACCTACCCCGGACCGGCCATCTATCGGCCTGTACGCCCTCGGGCGGGAACACAGACCGCTTCCACACCGTAAACTGATCAGCGCTACGAACAGTCTCTGCAACCATCACGCCCTCGTGCCATCTGCGTTACGATCGGGGTCCCGGACTTTTCGGGGTATCTTGCCGGAACAGAGCATGTGCCTTCAGTGATGACTCTACCGGCGTTATACGTCCTTTCCATTTCGTGGAGGAAGATCTATCTCGATGCCATTGCTGGATGAGTTACCGCGGGAAGTGGAGCAGATGCTCCGATCTACCAATACCGGTCTGCAAGGACGCGTGGAGCGTAACGGGAGCAACGGGGATCACAACCGGATAGCCTTCGAAACAGACCTCAGGGTGGACGGCACTTTCGGGAGAGAGTGGCTGGTTGTCGACGCGGGCCGAATCTGCGTGCTCACATCGGATGCCGCGGAGGGAGTACGCCTGCGCATGGTAGTGCCTCTGGGAGACGTGCGGGAGGCCCGGACAGAGATGCTGGTGGGCAATGGCCTGCTCAACATCCGCACTGACCGGGAGACGATCCCGGTGATTCGATTCTCACAGGCAAGCGTCGCGGACGCCAGCACGATCGCCCGGCAGATCGATGCGCTGGCCCGGGGGGAACCGGTTCCCCCTGTACCCGTGGAGGACAAACGCAGGTACTGCCCGAAGTGCAAACGCCCCCTTCCGGACGACAGCGAGGTCTGCCGGGCCTGTATTGACAAGCGCGCCGTCATGGTACGCCTGCTTCAGTTCCTGCGTCCCTACAGGTGGCAGGCAACGGGTAGTGTGCTGGTGATCCTGGGGATCACGCTGATGGATCTGGCGCCCCCGGCGATCATCGGACGTATGGTGGATGTGCTGGCGCCTTACGCGACACCAGGCGCCCCGCGGCCCGATGTAGGGACAGGCCTGCGCGCCCTGGTCGGCCTGGTGGGCCTGCTGGCGCTGACCCGCCTGATCCACGCTGGCCTGATCTATGCGCAACGCCGGTTGAACCCCTTCCTGGGGGGGCGCGTCACCATGGATATTCGCGTCGCGCTCTACCACAAGTACAATCAGCTTTCGCTGAGCTACTACGACCGGCGCAGCACCGGGTCGCTCATGTCGCGCGTGACCAATGATGCGGACAACCTGTGGGATTTTCTGGCCGATGGGATCCCCTGGTTTGTGTCGAACCTGCTGACGCTGTTCGGCATCGGATTCATCCTGTTCCGGATGAACTGGGAACTGGCTCTCTGGATGCTCACGCCGGGGCCATTGATCTTTTTCCTCTCTCACTGGTTTATGCCGCGCGCCCGGCGCAAGTACCATCACGTCTGGCATCGGATCAGCCGCATGTATGCGACCCTGAACGCCAGTCTCACCGGCATGCGCGTGATCAAGGCGTTCGCGCAGGAGAAGCGCGAGATCGAGCGGTTTCGCGGGAGGAACCAGAGCGTTTTCGAGGCCAGCTACGCCGCCAATGCCTACTGGGCCTTCTTCTGGTCGTTGCTGACGGTGCTGATGTCCGTCGGTTCCTACATCATCTGGCTGGTGGGTGGGCACAAGGTACTTCAGGGCACTATGACGCTGGGAACGCTCACGGCGTTCAACGGCTACCTGATGCAGTTCTACCAGCCCTTCCAGAACTTCAGCCGCGTGGTGGACTGGTCAACCCGATCATTAACGGCTGCCGAGCGCGTCTTCGAGATCCTGGATACGGAACCCGACGTGAAAGAGGCGGACAGGCCGGTCCGGATGCCCTGTATTCAGGGTCGAGTGCAGTTCGAGAACGTGTCGTTCACCTATGATCGGGCGCGCTACGTGCTGGACAACTTCTCGCTGGATGTGAAACCCGGCGAGATGATCGGGCTGGTCGGGCACAGTGGCGCAGGCAAATCCACGCTGATCAACCTGCTGGCGCGTTTCTACGACGTGACAGAGGGGCGGATCCTTGTGGATGGGGTGGACATCCGCCAGATCAGCCGCGAGGACTTCCGCCGGCAGCTGGGAATTGTGCTGCAGGAGCCCTTCCTGTTTCCGGGAACCATTCGGGACAACATCGCCTACGCCAGACCCGATGCGACCCCGGAGGAGATCATGCAGGCTGCGAAGGCCGCTAACTGCCACCACTTCATTCTCAAGTTTCCGGATGGCTACGACACACAGGTCGGGGAACGCGGGCAACGACTCTCCGGAGGGGAACGGCAACGCATCTCGATTGCGCGGGCCATTCTGCATGATCCGAGGATCCTCATTCTGGATGAGGCAACGGCCAGCGTGGACACGGAGACGGAGAAGCAGATCCAGGAGGCCATCGCGCGTCTGGTCCGGAACCGAACCACGTTTGCGATCGCACACCGGCTTTCCACTCTGCGCAATGCCGACCGATTGGTGGTGCTGAAGGAGGGGAAAATCGTGGAGGTGGGCACGCACGATGAGCTGATGGCGCGGGACGGCGAGTATGCCAGGCTGGTGCGGATCCAGACGGAGATCAATCAGCTGCGCGCTGTCTGACGATGCTGTATCACGGTACTTTCTGTCCCTGCAGGCCCGGCGGCCCGATCTGCGTCAGAGCGCTTCCGAAAAGATCTGCTGCCATCGCGCAGGCTCGTGACGCATCCAGAGGCTCCAGAGGATGCACCATGAGGTGCATGGGAACCGGGGGAAAGGGTTGATCGACGTGCTGCAGGTAATGGATGCCGGTTAGCAGCAGCGCGCCCTGACGCTGGTACCACGCGATCCGGCGTGCGGCCCATTGTGCCCGGTCTTCCCCCTGTGCGGCAACGATTTCCGGAATCTCTACTTCCAGAAACAGAGCACTTGCTCCTGCGCTGCGGAGCCGACGGGTGATCTCTGCGTACAGCATGGCGCCGTAACCCCGATTGCGCTGGTGCGCGCGAGTTGCCAGGTACCACAACACGCCTGCGCGGGACAGCCGGCGCAACTCATAACAGGCGATCCCTGCTACCTCTCCTGCGGGTGAGGCCATGGCAAGAAGGTGAAAGTCCCGGGCAGGGCCGGTTGAGTGGGCCCGCAGCTTTTCCGTGAAAAAGGCCTCGCTCATGCGCTCATGGTCCGGGAAACTTTCCCGATAGATGGCCTGCCACTGAGGCCATAGAGGGTCCTGTTCCGAATGGATTTCATGAACAACGAGTGGTTCTCCGGGCATATGCTTTCCCCCCGATCGGCGTACGGATACGGGAGCCATTTTCTGCCCGGCAGTCAGGGATCCTGCGTACTGCATACAAAAAACGCATGCAGGGGCACATAATAGGCCTGATGACCTCCTGCAGAAAGGATGCGTGCATGCAAACCTCTGCGTGCTGGTTGCTGCGTGCCGGTATTGCGCTCCTGTGGCTCATCCTATCGGGATTGTCACAGGCCCTGGCGCTCCGATTCTCAGTGACTTATCCTGAATCGGTGTTTGCTGGACCGTTCACCGGAAAGGTCGTGGTCTATCTCTCCCGACACGCGGAGCAGCCGCGCCTTGGCCCCGACTGGTTTCATCCCGAACCCATGTACTCGCAGAAGTTCCGTGACGTGCCTCCGGGCAGTCCTATGGTAATCGATGAGACCGCAACGGGTTTCCCGGGCAAGCTCTCACAGTTGCCCCCGGGAGAGTATCGCGTGCAGGCTGTGATCGACCGTAATCTGGGCGGGCGATCCATCGGGGAGAGCCCGGGCAATCTCTACTCGGAAGCTGCTCGGATGCGTCTGGACCCGGCGGAGGACAGAACGATCCAGCTGGTCTGTGATCGAGTAGTGCGGGAACGGCGTTTGCGTGAGACGCCCCGACTCAGGGAGGTGCGGGTTGTGTCGCAGATGCTCTCCCGGTTCTATGGACGCACGACGACCCTGAACGCCGCTGTCAGCCTGCCAGCAGAATGGGAACGGGATCCGGACCGGAAATTCCCGGTTCTGTATGAGGTGCCGGGGTTCGGAGGACGTCACCATGGTGGCATCGCAGAGACCCTGCGGGGTGGAGAGCCCTTCATCGTTGTCAGGCTGGATCCTGATTGCCCGGGAGGACACAGTGTTTTTGCGGATAGCGCGAACAACGGGCCCTGGGGGCAGGCGTTGACAACGGAACTGATCCCGGTGATTGAGAAACGCTTCCGCGGAGTGGGAAGGCCGGAGGGCCGTTTCGTGACCGGGCACTCCAGTGGCGGCTGGTCGAGCCTCTGGTTGCAGATCACCTACCCGGACTTCTTCGGCGGATGCTGGGCGACCGCGCCGGACCCGGTGGACTTCCGCGATTTCCTGCAGATCAACCTCTACCAGCCCGGCGAAAACATGTTCTACGATCGGGCGGGCCGCCGACGCCCCCTGGCGCGCGAGGGCAGTACCCCGGTGCTCTTCTTTAAAGACTTCAGCGACATGGAACGCCCCATTCGCGGGGAACAGCTTGGCTCCTTCGAATACGTGTTCAGCCCTCGTGGGGCCGATGGCGAGCCCATGCGTCTGTGGGATCGGGACACCGGGGCAATTCATTCGGAGGTGGCAGAGGCCTGGAAGAAGTACGATATCGGCCTGATCCTGCGCACGCGCTGGCCGGAGCTGGAGCCGAAACTGCGCGGCAAGATCCACATCTACATGGGTGATCAGGATACGTTCTATCTGGAAGGCGCGGTAAAGCTGCTCCAGCAGGATCTGAAGCGCCTCAATGCCGACGCTGTTGTGGAAATCGTGCCCGGTGACCACGGTTCCATGCTGACTCCGGAGTTGCGCGCGCGCATGGGGCGCCAGATGGCGGAACGTTACCGTCGGGCGTTGCGAGCTGCGGGGCAGGATTTCGCTCGCCCGCCTGCGAATAGGCAGTTCAGGTCCGTGGAACTGCAGCAGGGGGCAATGCGCAGACAGGTCGAGAGGCGGCAGGCGCAATGAGAAAAGTATCGGCCAACGAGAAGATCCATCTGGCGATTATCGGCGTGGGCGGTCGCGGCTACCACACCTTCATGGACTGGTTCGGTCGGCATGAGGACGTTGCAATCGTAGCGGTGTGCGATGTGTACCGGCCGCATGTCGAGCGTGCGGTTGCCAGGACAGGCGGGCAGGCGAGAGGCTACCATGACTACCGGCACCTGCTGGCGGATCCGGCAATCGATGCGGTGGTGATCTGTACGCCACCACACTGGCACGCGCTCATGGCCATTGAGGCGATGCAGGCGGGTAAAGACGTCTACTGCGAAAAGCCGATGTGCCGCTTCCCTGCAGAAGGCCGGGCGATGGCTGAGGCAGCACGCAGATACGGGCGCGTCACGCAGGTGGGCACGCAGATCCATGCCACAGAAAACTACCATCGTTGTGTGGACGTGGTGCGCTCCGGCCGACTGGGGCCGATCTCTGTGGTGCGGAACTTCTGTGCCATGAATGATGACTCGGAAGGACTGGGATCTCCGCCGGACAGTCCGCCCCCGGACGGTCTGGACTGGGACTTCTGGCTGGGGCCGGCCCCTGCAGTGCCTTTCAACATCGGTCGCTTCCGCGATGGCATGCACCGCTACTTCCGGGACTATGTGGACTCGTGGTTGCATGAGCTCGGGCCACACATTGTGGACCTGCCGTTCTGGGCACTCGATCTGCCCTTCCCCACAGCAGTAATGGCCTCCGGAGGGCGGTTCGCCACCACCTCGATTGCAGACGTGCCCGACACCATGGAAGTGGTATGGGAGTTCCCCGATCGGATCATGACGTGGTCGCTGATGCAACATAACGCCTTCCATTTCGGCGTTGGTCCTGGAGGGCGAGGGCGGCAACTGGGTATCGTGTTTCATGGCAAAGAGGCGACGTTGCTGGCCAGCTACACGTTGTGCGAGGTACGAGACCGGGAGGGGCAACCGGTGACAGGAGAGACCTATCCGGTGACAACCGAGCGCTCGCCCGGCCACGAGCGTGAATTTCTGGATAGCATCAAATCACGGCGCGAGTGCTCTTGCAGCTTTCCGAGGCATCTGCCGCTCCACACGGCGCTCAATCTGGCACACATCGCTCTGAGAGTGGGACGGAAGCTACACTTCGACGCCTGCAACTGGCGGATTATGGATGATGCAGAAGCCAATCAGCTCATGACGCCACACTACCGCGAGCCGTGGAAGTTACCCGAGGTCACCTGAACATGCCCATCATGCTGGAAGAGATATATGAGCAGCCGCAGGCGATTGCTGCCACGCTCGAACAGGAACACGCGGCGGTTGCGGCGCTCGTCAGTGCCCTGCGCGAGCGCGAGATACGGCACGTGATCATTGCGGCGCGGGGCACTTCGGACCATGCGGCGACCTACGCCAAGTACCTCTTCGAGATCGTGATGGGCATACCGGTCGCTCTGGCAGCGCCCTCCGTATTCACCCTGTATGACGCTCAGATGCACCTGACCGGTTGTCTGATGCTGGGCATCTCTCAATCCGGTCAGGCGACGGATGTCGTACAAACACTCTCTTCGGCGCGCGCTGCGGGCGCGCTCACAGCCTGTATCACCAACGTTCCCAGTTCACCCCTGACCTCCGTGAGCGACTTCACACTGCTCTGTCACGCAGGGGAGGAGCGTGCAGTGGCCGCGACCAAGACCTACACAGCGTCACTGGCGCTGGTCGCGCTGCTGGCCGGACAGTGGAGCAATCATGCGGGGATCCTGCAGGGGTTGCGCGCTCTCCCTGACCTGATCCGGTCGGTGCTATCGCTGGACGAGCCCATCGCGCAGTGGGTGGAACGTTACCGCTACATCACGGAGTGTGCCGTGCTGGCCCGGGGGCTCAACCAGGCGACGGCGCTTGAGGCCGCGCTCAAGATGACCGAGACCAGCTACCTTGTTGCCAAGGCTTACTCCATGGCCGACTTTCTGCACGGTCCCGTCGCCATCGTTCGCGATGGCTTTCCCTGCTTTCTCTACGCGCCAGATGGCCGGGCCTATCCCTCAATGGTCGAGCTGGCGTTGAAGCTGCGGGAGCGTAATGCGGAGATGGTTGTGTTTGCGCGCTCTCCGGAGATCCTCGATCTGGCGCGTCGCCCGATAGCCATCCCTGTGGAGGTCGACGAATTGCTCAGCCCCCTGCTATATATCGTGCCGGGGCAACTCTGGGCCTGCCATCTGGCGCAGGCACGCGGGCTGAACCCCGATCGGCCCCGCGGATTGACGAAGGTCACACTGACGCGGTAACGAGAGCCGGGAATGCAAGGACGACTGCGAGGAGTCATAGAGGCAGTCGAATTGGAACGGCCCGGCGTGCAGGAGGTGCGCGTCAGGACAGAGGGCAGGGAGCAGGAGGCCTCTGACGGGAGCACGCGCCGGGCACTGAATTTCACAACGCTCAACGGTCGTGTGCGCCCGGGCGATCGTGTCCGCCTGAACACCGTTGCTGTGGAAATGCAACTGGGCACCGGAGGCTATGACTTCGTCATCTCTTCCGACCCGCAACCTCCGCTCGATCCTCCTGCCGGGCACATCCTCAAGTTGCGCTACACGCCCCTGCAGACCCCGGTGTTGACCGTCGAGGCCCCGGAGAGCCCCCATCACGACGCGATGCGTCTCTTCGCGGGTCTGGATGACCTGCCGGTAGTCTGTGCGGAACTGCACAGTCAGGTCCCGGCGATCTGCGCGGCGGCTCGATGGGCGTTATCTGCCTGTCACTACCCGCGCCCGGGCCGTATCGTCTATGTGATGACGGAGGGGGCCGCACTCCCCATAGCGTTGAGCCGGCTGGTACCGGAAATGCGGCGATGCGGCCTGCTGGACACTACCATCACCGCCGGTCAGGCGTTCGGCGGTGATCTGGAGGCTGTCAACCTCTATTCGGCTCTGGCTGCGGCCAAAGAAGTGGCCGGAGCCGATATTGTCGTGGTGGCGCAGGGGCCGGGCAACGTGGGGACGGACACGCCCCTCGGTTTCTCCGGGATCGATCAGGGAATTGCGGTCAACGCGGCGGCCTCTCTGGGGGGAGTGCCGATTGTGGCCGCCCGGATCAGTTTCGCGGATCCGCGCACCCGGCACCGCGGTTTGAGCCACCACACCGTGACGACGCTCTGCACGGTGGCACGCGCCCACGCGCTGGTTCCTCTGCCACGCCTTCCGAAAACTCAACAGCAGGAACTGGTCCGGGTATTGCAGGAGCACCGTATCGAGGAGACGCATCAGGTGATCACGGTGGACGCCGGGCGCGGTCTGGATGCCCTGCTTGCCTCCGGACTGGAGGTGACGACGATGGGGAGAACGGTAGAGGAGGAGCGTCCCTTCTTCCTGGCAGCAGCAGCAGCGGGGTTGCTGGCCGCACAGCTGGCAGAGATCCGACTGCTGAACCGCAAGGCCGGAGAGGATCCAGGCTAGGTTTTGAACGTCACCAGTGTGACGCCGTCGCCGCCTTCGGCCTCGTTGCCCGGTCGCAGTGCTGCAACGCCAGGGTGCCCGCTCAGGAAGTCGTGCACTACCCGGCGCAGCACGCCGCTGCCCTTGCCATGCACGATCCGCGCCGACGACAGCCCGGCGGCCAGCGCGTCATCCACGTACTTATCCAGCAGGGACTGCGCTTCGTCTGCACGCAGGGCCACCAGATTCAGCTCCGGGGAGATATGCAGCGCTTTTTGCAACGCAATCTGCGCGGCGCCCGATGCGATGGCAGCCGGTCTGGTGGTCTCCTGCCTCGGTTTTGTCGGGCGCAGTTGCTCCACGGGAAGTTTGACACGCATCGCGCCTACCTGCACCTCCACAAGCCCGTCCCGCACGCCGTCCAGTACCTGAGCATCCATGTTCCACCCGATCACGCGCACAGTATCCCCTGGCCGGTATACCGGTTCGACTCCGGCTTCGTTCCCGGCGGGGGCGAGCGCTTCTTCCTCCACGGGTTCCTCATGACGTAAGGCGGCGTAGGTCTCCGCACGCAGAGCATTGAGGCGTTGTCGGGCTGACGCCCCCTTGCGTGCGCCCTTGTTCATACGCTGCAGCTCTTTCACGATGTTCTCGGCGCGTTCTTCCGCACGACGCAGGATCTGGCGGGCTTCCTCCTGCGCCTGACTGCGCACGGTGCGTTGCACTTCCGCGATCTGCTGGACCCGGGTTTGATACTCCGCACGCAGGCGCGCAGCCTCTTCGCGGTCACGCTGTGCCGTTGCTTCTGCTTCTGCTGCGGCCTTGCGGCTCTGCTCGATCTGCTGCAGGAGCTCACCGATCTCCATTTCCCGGCGCGACAGGTAGGAGCGCGCTGTTTCCACGATTTCCTCGGGCAGGCCGATCCGGGTTGCGATGTAGAATGCGTGCGACGAGCCGGGCACGCCCAGCAATACCCGATAGGTTGGCGAAAGCGTCTCACGGTCGAACTCTACCGAGGCATTCTCGACGCCCGGGCGCGTGTAAGCATACTCTTTGAGCTCACCGTAATGTGTGGTGGCGACCACACGGGCGTTGTGCATCATCAGGTAGTCCAGCAGTGCCCGGGCCAGAGCTGCCCCCTCTGCCGGGTCGGTACCGGCGCCTACCTCGTCCAGAAGAACCAGCGCATTGTCACCCAGAGTGCGCAGGATCTGCACGATGTTCTTCAGATGTGCCGAGAAGGTGGAGAGGCTCTGTTGAATATCCTGCTCGTCGCCGATATCGGCGAACACCTGTTCGAACAGTGCAATCTCACTTTCCGGACTGGCCGGGATCTGAAAGCCCGCCAGCGTCATCAACGTCAGCAGGCCCAGCGTCTTGAGTGTCACGGTTTTGCCGCCGGTGTTGGGCCCGGTGATCAGCAACGTGGTGAAACGGTCGCCCAGTTCAATGTCAATGGGCACGACCGCACCGGTCAGCAGAGGATGTCGCGCCTGCACCAGACGGACAAACCCGCGCCGGTTCAATCGGGGCTCGCTGGCATCCATCTCGGCTGCCAGAATGGCTCTGGCGTGGACCACGTCCAGGTGGCCCAGCAGAGAGGCAAGTCGTTGACCCTCATCGTGGAAGCTACCAACGAGCCCGGAAAGATCGCGCAGGATCCGTTCAACTTCCTGCTCCTCCTGCAATTGCAACTGTTTGAGGGTGTTGCCCAGTTCAACGGTCTGATGAGGCTCGAGGAACACCGTTGCACCGGACGAGGATGCGCCATGTACGATGCCTCCGAATGCCCGGGCAAACTCGGCTTTGACAGGGATGCAGTAGCGCCCCTCGCGCATGGTGATCACGGCCTCCTGGACCATGGGGCGGTATCGCTCATTGTTGAGCAGCGCGTGCAGGCGGTCCTGCAGGCGCGCCGATGTCACCTTCCACTGGTTGCGCACACGCGCCAGTTCGGGGGATGCCGTGTCACGCACTTCACCTCCGTCGCTGATGCAGTCGGATATGCGTTGTTCGATCAGGTTCAACACGGGGATGTTGCTGGCTGTCTCGGCCAGCAGGGGCACTTTCTCCTGCCGGTTCAGCAGGTACTGTCGCAGGCGCTTACCCGCACTGACGGTATCGCGGACTGCCAGCAACTCATGAGGTGCGAGACGGGTTCCGATGCGAGCGCGCTCAAGCAGGTCACGAATGTCATGAATACCGCCCAGAGGGAGCCCGCTGTCGGTCTCGCGCAGCAGGCGCGCCTCACGCGTCTCCTGCAATCTCCGGGTCACCGTCTCCGGATAGGGGAGGGGGAGCAGGTCCCGCGCAAAATCGCGGCCAATGCGATTGCTGGTGTGCTGCATGAGCCGCTCAATGATTCTATGGTACTCCAGTACACGTAGTGAGTGCTCGTCCATGGTGGCACATGGCGCCATGCAGGACCGGGACGCGGCCGGGCATGTCAGGTGAGGGCGGGAACGCAGGAGAGTTCAGACGGCAGGATGCTCCAGCAATCCGAGCGTGGCGTCCATCACCTCCTGAGTTTGCGCCTGCACGGTGTAGAACAGGGCCTCGCGCAACAGGCGTTGGGCCGGATGTGTCAGCAGGTTTGCGGAGCCACTGGCAGCAGCTACCGCGGCATGGGCCGCACGCACTGCCAGAACAATGCTGTGCGCCCGGATACGCACGGCATGTACGAAGAAGTCCGGCGCATCCAGCTTCTGGCTCCACTCTCGCACCTGCGCTTTGACCTCTTCCCACTCGCAGCTCAGGGAACGTGCGGCACGGCGAATGGCGGGCAGGGCGCGCTGTTCCGCCAGCTCATTCAGCAGGCGCACGCTCCCCGCAGCACAGCCCATGGGCATGGCGGTGGCCTGAAGCACGCCGTTGCAGTCATTGCGTCGCATGGTTTCCCGGTCGGACTCCTGAAGCCAGTGATCCTCGGGGATGAACCAGCCGTCGAGCGTGATCTCCACGGTGGCGGAGGCGTTCATCGCGCAGAGCGCCAGTGGCGGTGAGGCGTGCAGGGTGCCCCAGTGGCCGTCGGGAGGCGCAATGTCGGCGAACAGTTCCGCGAAATCGTCCCGATGAAAGGGAGACCAGAGGTACACGAAGCGGCCGTCGGGCAGTGTAGCACCGAACACGACCTGATCCATCAGTCCATAGCCGGTAACCCAGGGCGCCTTCCCGTAAAGCCGGTAACCACCCGCAACCGGTTCCGCACGCAACACCGGTGGACCGGGACGGCGCAGGTGCGCGAAGGAGATCGCGCACATCCGGCGCCCGGACGCAAGATCGGGTAGAAGAAATCGCTTGAGGGTGTCGTTGGGGCATCCCAGGATCATCCGGGAAGGACCATGGTGCTGCGCCTGCACAAAGGTGGTCACGCCGCAGTAGGACGCCAGGATCTCGGTGTATTCGCGCTGTGTTTCGGTAGATGCGCCCAGTCCACCCCACGCGCGTGGCAGTGTCAGGCCCAGAAGACCTGCCTCCGCAAGCGCACGGAAGTTCGCCACGTTCGGGCCGGAGGCCAGATCGCTCTGCGTTGCAGCCGGGCCGAGAACCGTGGCCGCGACTTCTCGGGCAGCGGCCAGGATCGCAGCGTCGTCCGCATAACGGTCCGTAGTTCCCTCGGGCGCTGCTACGCCAATTGGATCCGCGCTCTCGCGCCTGTTCGCTGGTTCGGGTAGCACCGGCAGCTCACCTCCGGACTTATTGTACCCGACGTTACAGGCAGGAATGGGGCACCTTTCGGAGGAATCAAGGCCATGGACTTGTGTGCTGACGTGCAGTTCGGCGCAGGGAGAGGTGAGTTGCTGGCAGTGTGGTGCGTGCTGACGGTTGCCGCGGGGATGGCCACGGGCCCGCAATCGCTGCAACCGCTGACGTCGGGGATGCGGCTGACGCATGCGGTGCGGATCGCTCCGGGAGAGTACCGGGTAGAGGACCGTGGCGGCGGGATCCTGCAGATTTCTGGCAGGAACTTCGTGCTGGACCTGAGCGGGGTGCGGATCGTCGGGCCGGGGCAACGCAGAGGGATCGGTATCCGTATCGTAGACGCGCGCAACGTCACGGTCAAAAACGCCGATGTGACCGGGATGCGCTGGGGCATAGTGCTGGAGCGCTGTGTCGGGGTAACGCTGGAGGGATGTACCGCCTCGCGCAACGGCAACCTGCCCGCCGGCACGGTGATCGATCAGAGTGGTCGGGAACCGGAGGACGAGCATGGTGGAGGTATTCTGGTGCGGGATAGCCGGGAGTGTGTCGTAAGACGGTGCCGCGCGCTGTACCAGTGGGACGGGATCGACGTGGTGCGCTCCGACGACAACGTGATCGAAGACAGTGACTTCTCGTTCAACAACAACTGGGGAGTGCACTTCTGGTCGGCTTCGCGTAACATCTTCCGGCGTAATCGAGCCATCTGGTGCACCACCGGACAGGGCGTGCTCTGGCAGGCGCTGTCTGGATGGCAGACCAACGATGCGCAGGCGGTCGCTCTGGATCATAACTCCAATGAAAACCTGATTGAAGCCAATGACCTGCGTTTCAGCGGCGATGGGATTTTCATTCGGGCCAACGAGGGGCCGCTTGACCCGTCCACGGGCGTGGCCACGCCGGTACGCAACGGGTCCCACCGCAACGTGTTGCGCAACAACGATTGTTCCTTCAGCCCGAACAACGCCATCGAGGTCGATTTTGTGGACGACACCCGGATCGAGGGGAACAACTGTTCCTTCTCCAACTACGGGCTCTGGCTTGGTTACTCCCGGAGAACCATCGTGCGCAACAACATCGCGTTGCACTGTACCACCCGTGCGGTTGAGATCGAGAACGGGCAGGATGGAGTATTCGAGAACAATCTGTTCGGAGCTCTGCGCAACCCGGATGCACCGTTAATCTACCTGCGTCAGAACGGGCGGGATCGAACGCCTTCCGGCCCCTATCGCCTGGCGGGGAATGTGTTTCTCGGCGCGCGGGTAGGGCTCCTGTTACGAAAGACCCCGGCACGGCTCGTCAACAATCTTTTCGTTACTGCAAACGGCGCGTGTGTGACAGTACAGGCTGATGACGCTTCGCCTGTCGAAGAGAAAAACAGTGTGACGCGCACGCTGGCAGCTGTGCAGAAAGAGGTTCCGAAGAGTGCAGTGGCCCTGCGCCCGGGCACGTGGAACACCATTCGTCATCGCGCCATACAACCCCGATCGACACCGACTGTGCTGGAAATGGACGGAGTTCCTGTGTGGGTGCGGCACGTCGGTCGTGGTAGACTGACCTTCTGGATGCCGGAGGACTTCTGGCTCCGACCCGCACCGGATCGGGTCACACTGCGGGTCTACGACGGCATGCAGACCGACCTGATCCTTCCGGCACAGATCCTGTGGCCTGTGGATGTTCCGAGGATCACGGGAATACACCCCCCGGTTGCAGCGCCCGGTGAGCCGATCACTGTGGAGGGCGTGCACCTGATAACCCCGCACGCGAACCCGCCAGCGCGTGTGCTGCTGAACGGCCAGCCCGTCACGTTGCTCTCTGCTGCTCCGGAGAGACTGGTGTTTCGTGCGCCGGAGCACCTGATCCTGACGACACACTACAACATTCTGATCGAACGGCCCGATGCCCCGGCAACAGGGCCAGTCGAGTATGCTGTACAGGTGCCTCCAGAGAGACGCCCACGTCTGCTGTCCGCTCGCTTTGAGCCACTGCGCCTGCGGACAGGGGAACTGCTGCGTATCACGCTGGAGGTGCGCAACGACCTGCCCTATCCTGTGCCGTTGATGCAGACGCCTGCATTGCCAGAATTGCGCCCCGATGCGCGCGGCTACGAGGAAGCGCAGGCCTACTGGAACCTGGGCATCCAGGAGCAGAAAGGCGCTCTGCATCTGCGCGTCACTTCCGGGGCACCCGGGAAGCATCATCCGGGTTCCTGGCCCTGGTTGTTCGGTTTCGATCGGCCGTGGCTGGGAGCGGGTGAACAGATAACGGTCACAGCATGGGTGCGCGTGGAGACTCCGGGTGAGATTGAATTCCGAGCCGGGCTGGTCGTCGGGGGAACGCGCTTCATTGACGACAACGCATTTCCCACGCGTATTGTGGTGGCGGAAAAGTGAGCGAAGGACCTTTATGCTACAGAAAGGATCGTTATGCCGTACAACAGACGCAGTCGCGTAGTCACCGAGGGATACGCGCGCGCAGGCGCCAGGGCCATGTTGCGCGCCGTCGGGTTCCGCGATGAGGACTTTGGAAAGCCCATTGTGGGCATCGCAAATGGATACAGCACCATTACCCCGTGCAATCTGGGATTGAACGATCTGGCTCTGCGTGCCGAGGCCGCATTGCGTGACGCCGGATGCATGCCTCAGATGTTCGGTACCATCACTGTCAGCGATGGCATCTCCATGGGCACGGAGGGCATGAAGTATTCGCTGGCCTCGCGCGAGGTGATCGCGGACGCTATTGAGACCGCGGTCAACGCGCAGAGTATGGACGGCTTGCTGGCGATCGGTGGCTGCGACAAGAACATGCCGGGCGCCATGATCGCCATCGCCCGGCTCAACATCCCTGCCATTTTCGTCTACGGTGGGACCATCAGGCCGGGGTGCTACAAAGAAGATCGAGCGCTCAATATCGTGAGCGTTTACGAAGCCATCGGGGCACACAGCGCGGGTAAGCTCTCTGATGAGGATCTTCTGGGCATCGAACGCAACGCGTGTCCGGGGCCCGGCTCCTGCGGGGGCATGTACACGGCCAACACCATGTCCTCGGTGATCGAAGTGATGGGGTTAAGCCTGCCTTACTCTTCCACTATGGCCGCAGAAGGTTCCGAGAAGGCCGAGAGCGCGGCTGAGTCGGCACGCGTTCTGGCCGAAGCGATCCGGGACAATCGGCTTCCCGAGCAGATGCTGACCCGCAAAGCCTTCGAGAACGCCATTGCGGTCGTGATGGCACTCGGGGGGTCTACCAATGCGGTGCTGCACCTGCTGGCGATTGCCCATGCCGCCCGCGTGCCCCTGACCCTGGACGATTTCGAGCGGATCCGCGCGCGCGTCCCCGTGCTCTGCGACCTCAAGCCTTCTGGACGGTATGTGGCCACGGATCTGCACCGTGTGGGGGGAGTGCCGCTGATCATGAAGATGCTGCTCTCGCAGGGGCTCCTGCACGGGGACTGCATGACCATCACTGGCAGGACGCTCGCGGAGGTGCTGGCCGATGTACCGGATACGCCCCCGGACGGGCAGGATGTGGTGCGTCCATGGAGCGATCCTCTGTATCCTCAGGGGCACCTGGCCATCCTGCGGGGCAATCTCGCCCCGGAAGGTGCGGTCGCCAAAATCTCGGGAGTCAGAGTGCCCCGGCTCACCGGGCCGGCTCGCGTGTTCAACAGCGAGGAGGAGGCCGCTGAAGCAATCTACGGGGGGCGGATCCACCCCGGCGATGTGCTGGTGATTCGCTACGAGGGACCGAAAGGTGGGCCGGGCATGCGGGAGATGCTGGCACCTACCGCTGCGATCATCGGCGCCGGACTGGGCGATCAGGTCGCCCTGATCACCGATGGGCGCTTCTCCGGAGGCACCTACGGCATGGTGGTCGGGCATGTGGCTCCAGAAGCCGCAGTGGGCGGCACGATTGCGCTGGTTGAGGAGGGGGATCGTATCACAGTGGATGCGGATGCGCGCCTGCTGCAACTCCATGTGTCGGAGGCCGAGTTGCAGCAGCGGCGAGCGCGGTGGGCACCTCCACCCCCGCGCTACACCCGGGGGGTCCTCGCCAAGTACGCCCGGCAGGTCAGTTGCAGCAGCCGTGGTGCGGTGACCGATCTGGACGCATGAGCGACGCACATGACCTTTACGCGCCGGTCTACGCGTTTGTGCGTACGGTGCCCCGGGGCCGGGTTGTGACCTACGGTCAGGTAGCAGAGTGCGTGACCGAAGTCGCATTGACGGCCCGGCAGGTGGGCATGGCAATGGCGATCGCGCCTCCGGATGTGCCGTGGCACCGGGTAGTCGGTGCTGGCGGGTACCTGCCCATTCATCGGCGCAGCCCCCTGCTGGCGCAGGAGCAGCACTGGAAGTTACAGGCAGAGGGTGTGACGTTTCTACCCGGACCGGTAGCCCGGGTGGACATGGCGCGCTGTCAGTGGCACCCTTTCTTCGAGGACGAAGGCGGGGGACTGTTCCGGGAAGGGGACTGAGGCAGTGCGTAACAGCGGGGGTGGGCTATACACCGGTATAGCCCATCCTCCGGACATTTGTTCTGTCTGCTCAGGAGCGCATCTGTGCGACGCGGATCCGGTTGAGGGCACGTTCCAGCGCAAGCCGCTCCTCTTCACCACTGGTGCCGGGCATGGCGAGGCGCTGGCGGGCACGTTCCGCTGCCGCTCGCGCGCGTTCAATGTCAATCTCCTCGGAGAGTTCCGCGGTATCCGCCAGGATGATCACTTTCTCCCGCGTCACCTGCAGGAACCCGCCGCTTGTGGCAATGAACGCCTCACGTCCATCCGCCAGAACCAGCTTGATCAATCCGGTAGTCAGCTCGGTAAGCATCGGGGCGTGGTGGGCCAGGACACCAAAAGACCCTTCCACTCCCGGCGCGCGCACCATCTGCACCTGATCGGAGAAGAGCATGCGTTCCGGGGTCACCAGCTCCAGAGGAAAGGTTGTGGCCATACTCTGCTCCGGCTACGCATTCATCTGGCGGGCTTTTTCCACCGCGTCATCGATTGTGCCGACCATATAGAACGCCTGCTCTGGCAGATCGTCGTGGCGTCCCTCGACCACTTCTTTGAAGGAGCGGATCGTCTCTTTCAGAGGCACGTACTTGCCGGGCTGGCCGGTGAACTGTTCGGCCACGCGGAAGGGTTGCGACAGGAAGCGCTCGATACGGCGGGCCCGGGCAACCACCAGCTTGTCCTCGTCGGAGAGTTCGTCAATGCCCAGGATCGCGATGATGTCCTGCAACTCCTTGTAGCGTTGCAGGATCTGCTGGACGGCCCGGGCGACTTCGTAGTGCTCCTGTCCGACGATACCCGGTTGCAGGATACGCGAGGTGGAAGCCAGCGGGTCGACTGCAGGATAAATGCCTTTTTCAGAGACACGGCGCTCCAGATAGATGTAGGCGTCCAGGTGTGCGAAAGTGGTGGCTGGCGCGGGATCCGTCGGGTCGTCGGCGGGCACATAGATTGCCTGTACCGAGGTGACCGAACCCTTCTTGGTTGAGGTGATACGCTCCTGCAGGGCGCCCATCTCGGTGCCGAGGGTGGGCTGATACCCTACCGCGCTCGGAATACGTCCGAGCAATGCCGAAACTTCGGAACCTGCCTGAACGAAGCGGAAGATGTTGTCCACGAACAGCAGTACGTCCTGCCCTTCCACGTCGCGAAAATACTCGGCAATGGTCAGTGCGGAGAGTGCCACACGCAGGCGCGCACCCGGTGGCTCGTTCATCTGACCGAACACCATGGCGGTCTTGGAGATAACACCCGACTCCCTCATCTCAAGCCAGAGGTCATTGCCCTCACGCGTGCGCTCGCCAACACCGGCAAACACAGAGAATCCGCCGTGCTCGGTCGCGATGTTCGTAATCAGTTCCTGGATCAAAACGGTCTTGCCCAGACCAGCACCACCGAAGAGGCCGATCTTGCCGCCTTTCAGGAACGGGGTCAGCAGATCGATGACTTTCAGGCCGGTTTCCAGCACTTCCTGCGAGCTCGATTGCTCGGCAAACGTGGGGGCAGGACGGTGAATGGGCCAGAACTCCCGGGCCTGCACCGGGCCCTGTTCATCGATTGGCTGGCCGAGCAGATTAAACACGCGTCCCAGAGTCTCACGCCCGACCGGCACAGCAATAGGGCGACCGGTATCGGTTGCGGGCATGCCACGTTGTAACCCATCGGTGCTGGACATGGCGATACAACGCACGACGTCATTGCCGAGATGCTGGGCAACCTCTACGGTGAGGTCGATGCCACGGCTGGCATCCTGAATCAGGACGGCGTTGTTGATGGCGGGCAGTTGATCCGGGGGAAAACTAACATCGACGACAGGCCCCTGTACCTGAACGATGCGTCCGGTGCCGGGTGCAACTGAGGGAGATACCGTTTGCGCTTCCGCGCCAGCGTGCGGCGATGCGGTGGGTGCCGTTGCCATAAAAGAGTTCGCTCCTTTGTCACTCGGTTGCGCCGGACGATTCCTCTCCGCTGTTGCAGTGTCCGGCGGAAACTTTGTGATGGACTTCACATGCGCGCCTATTGTAGCAGATTCACGCAATGCAAGGCAAGAGAACCATAAAGGTCTCTCGAATGCTCGAGACAGCGGGAAGCAGCCGATCGGTGCACGCCCCGCGTCCACGTGTCGGGCATGGCATGGGTATGAAGATGCGCTGGCCTGTGTCAGGGCTCCAGGCGCACACCTTCCCGGACCGCCCAGCGTAGCACGTGCTGCCAGTCCGGCGAGGGGATCAACCCGTCATGGGCCAGGCGCTGGGTGAGTCCCTGCATGAAGTGCCGCACGTACTCGATGGGCAGAGCCAGCTCCCGGGCAATCTCACCGGGTGCATACTCCTGATGGGAAAGGGCCAGGATCCTGCGTTGATCCGCATTCAGGGCCGTAGCAATGCGCTCACTGGCCTGGCGATGGATACGCTCCTGCTTGCGGTAGCGAATACGAGCTTTCGTTCTCAAGACCTCTCCTGAATAGATGGGCGCAACACGTCCTGTACGTTATTGCTGGTTCTGCTACCCTGATTCGACAGTTTCTCCCGCGGATCCTGTCTGTTCCTGCAGAAGATTTTCCATGTACCCGGGCGCAACGTCCAGCGGCTCTCCATCGTGACCATGCGCGACGGACGTGCGGCAGACGTCGCTGTACTCACAGAACCGGCAGTGGGCGCCGGGGGTGGGCTCTACCCGTCCGCTCGCTATGGCGCGTGCGACCTGCAGCACCGACTGCCGGGTCGTCTGCTTCAGGTTCTCGTACTCCTCCCGGTTGAGCGGTCGAACCGTCTGTCCGTTTTCGTACTCTGGTTGCGGGGCGAACTGGCGGCTATGGGCGTGCTCTGTGCGGTAGAGCCGTTTGCGCGTTGTCTCCTGTAACGAGTCGTAGCAGGCTGCAACCGCAGTGAGCCCCAGCAGTTGCTCAACGGCCATCAGGTACAGAGGTACCTGCAGGCTCCGGCCACTCAGTATGCTGGCGAAGTCGGGAGCCTTGCCCAGCTTGTAGTCTATCACCAGCGCGCGCGTGCTGTCCGCAGCGAGATCGACCCGATCAATGATGCCGCAAACAGCGACGCGCTCACCCTCTTCCGGGTCCTGTAACCACAGGGGGTCGGGGCTGGAAGCGGGGTCATGCTCCGTCCACAGGAGGTTGCGTTCTGCATCGTCGACCGATACATTGCCGGCATGTTGCAGACCGAATGCCAGATCACAGTGTGCAGGCAGCATTGTGTGCTGCGCTGACAGGCGTACCTCCCGGTCGGCGAAGCCCTTCAGAGCGGTCTTCATCTGGCGCAGAAGCATCTGACGCTGGTGAGACGTGATATCCGGATTGATCTGTTCCAGGGTGTCTTCCAGCAGGTTGCACAACGCCGCGTGCAGTGTGCGGGGGGCAGGCAGGGGAGCTTGCTTCCGGGCACGCTGGCGGAAATAACGCCGCAACACGGTATGAAGCAACTCACCCTGGACGCGCGGCCCGGCACCGGACGCTTCCGGGCGAAGCATGAGCACATGCTGGAGCAGGTACTGGAAGGGGCAGTGCTGATAGGTCTCCAGTTCCGAGACGCTCAGGGTTTCTCTGCGTCGGGCAAAATCGTCCCGGAGATCCGGAGCGCACAGTCGAGGTGCAGGAGGCAGATTACGTGTGGCGAGCAGCAGAGGGATCCGCCGTTCTGCGGCAGGATCCGCCTGCAGGCAGGCGTTCATTAACGCTACTGCCCGTTGTTCTCGCTGCTGGCGTTGCGCCGGGTCCTGTTCAGGTTCAGGGGCAAACAGATCGGCACAGGCGGCCAGCAGCTGATCGCCCGGCAGGACTGCTTCCTCGGGATGGGGCGCCACGTCGGCGAGTGTGCGCGTGCGGATCACAACGCCGGGCAGGGCGTGGCGTACGTCATCGAGGTAGAAAGAAGGCAACGCGTCGGCCTCATGTGTGGTGCGCGAGAACGAAAGGATCAGATACTCTGTCGGTGCGGTGACTGCAAGGTAGAAGAGGAAACGCTCATCGTCGGCACGATGCCGCTGCAACTCCAGTTCCAGGCCGAGAGTATCGCGAAGCGCCCGGCGTTCATCGTCCCGCAGGAACGGGTCTTCGATGATCCGACGGGGAAAGACGCGCTCGGTCAGGCCCATGACAGCCGCTACGCGCAAGGGGCGTTCCTGCGCTCTGTAGGGCTCCGTAATGCGTACGGCCTCTGCTTCGGGAGCACTGGTGAAAGAGGCGTGGCTCCAGACCTGCAGGACCTGTGCGTAGAATTCGGGGAATGCGAGGCTCTGCTGCTCGGCCAGGGTCGCCATCTCCGTGACGGCGTCGAGGGCTTCCATGGCCGTCTCCCATGCCAGACAATCGCGTTCTGCCTGCAGGTCCTGCCGGTCTGTTAGCGAGGGGTCCAGTTTCAGGTCTTGAAGGCAGGCGCGCAGGACACGGGCACGCGTTCCGAAGGGTACAACGCCATCGGTCAAGCGAGCTTCCCACGCGGCGATCCGGCGCAGCATGTCGGCGACATGCTCAGGGATGCCGGGTCCCCGCGAGATCAACGCGAGCCATGCTTCTCGTCCCGACTGTACACTCCGCTGCATGGCCATGCGGCGCAGCTGATCCACGTCGATCCGGGAGAGACCGGTATACCGGGATTTCAGAAAGCGCAGCACGTCCTGACGGCGCCAGTCGTAGCGCAGAATATCCAGCAGATGCACGATCGTTCGGATTCGTGCGCTGTCAGTCAGGTTCTCTGGGCTGTCCGTGTGCAGGGGGATCGCGTAGCGCTCGAAGACCGCCGACAGGATCGAGGCGTAGTCGGCCGGTGTGCGCAGGATGATCCCGAAATCGTCCCACCGGTAACCGCCCGTCCGGTACCGTTGCAGGAACGCGCGTGCCACCATTTCGACCTCTGCGTACAGATTGGGCGCGTCGAAGATCTGTACGATGTGATCGCACTCCGGACCAGACGACGTTCTGCTCTGCGCGTGCGGGGGGGGCTCTGCGGAAGTTCGGGGGGGCATGAAGAGATAGCGTTCCAGGCGGATCAGAGGCCCGGGGCGATTGTCAGTACGGGCGGGCAGCACGACCTCCGAGACCTGAAACTCCTCGTGAAATGCCTGATAGGCGCGTTCTGGAGCGCCGAAAAGAACACTCCTCTGCGGTTCGTAAGGCAGAGTCACCACGATCTGGCAGGGAGGCTCGCACTGAGCCATGGCAGCCAGCAGGTCGCGCTGGGCACGATTGAACCAGTAGAATCCGTCTACAATAATGAGCGTGGTTGTGCCGGGGAGTGCTGTGCGTGTGGAACGCAGATGTGCTGTGGCCTGAAGCAGGGTATCCTCCGGGTCGCACAGGCGATGCGCGCGCAGGAAGTGCTCGTAAGCACGGAACAGACGGGCCAGCTCTGCGGTCTTTCTAAGAGAGCTTTTGCTGGAAGGTTCACGAAACGCAACGTGTCCCCCCGCCTCCAGGAGATCCGGAGTGATGCCGCACAGTTTCCATTCCCGGATCCTTTCCGCAAGAGCTGTCACGAAGCCGGGCGCCTGTCGCATCGATCCCAGATAGTCCCCGGCGCGGATGTAACGGGGAACCAGTTCGGCCAGAATAAGTTGCTGGAGTGTGGCGTTGATGACACGTGCGTCCGGGGAATGCACCCACCGCGCAAGGTCACGGAAAGGTTGTATCCGCGCCTGAATCTCCTCCAGGGTGCGGTGAGACAGAGCATGAAAGCGCTCGGTCAGTACCCGGGCAGACTGTGGCGAGAGCGTTACGAACAGGGCGTGGTCGAACGCCTCGAGAAAACGGTCGGCCACCAGACGAGTTTTTCCCGAGCGGGCCGGCCCGAGCACGAGCGTGAGCGGCGGTCTGCCTTCGGAAGCAGCTCTGATCATGATGTAATGGGACTGCCGTACAGCGACCGGGCGATAGATACCGACAGGATTATGTGCATATTATAGCAGGGACAGACGTGTTGTAGTATCCCCTGCGTCCTGCAGGGTCACTGGCAGCCGAAGTTGACACTGTGAGCGACACGGACTATAATGGAGCCACAATGCAGGAGGGGTTACATTCAGCCTCGATCCCGGCTAGCCATAATGTAAGGGTACGGTCGCGTCAGTCCGGAGATGCTGAGCGGGTGGCCTTGAAGATATTCGGGGAGGAAGCAGGGAATGTTTTGCAAATGGTGTGGCATGGAGAGTGTGACAACCGATCAGTGCAGCTGGTGTCACCGCCCGTTTGCCACCACGGTGGAAACGCCCGGTGAATCGGCTGCTGGCCCGGATGCCATAGCCTCCGAGGAACCGGCCCCACAGGCAACACAGGAGCCACCCGTTGAGGAGCAGGCGGAAAGCGCGACTGCCGGGGCTGTTAGAACGCCGTGGAGCAACGCGCCTCTGCCAGAGCCGCCTGTCAGCCCTCCATCTCAGAAGGTGCCTGCGCCCCCAGCGTTCATCGGGGTGCGGCGTCCGGTCAAACCGCGCACAGGCGCATCCCCCGCAACATCCGGAGCACGAATGCATGCTCCGGCGCCGGCCATTCCGCTTCAACGTAGCACCCCGGCATCATCGCCGATACGAACGCATCCACCGGCTCCTCCGGTGCCTGTCGCCGCACGGTCCGATAGCGCGCCGGTGAGTCGTGCGGTACAGAAGCCTGCGCCCGCCGCGCCGTTACCTCGCCCGGCGATGCCACTATCGCCTTCAATGACGCCACCATCCGGGGGGCGTACAGCGCTGCCTGTTGAGCTTCTCAGTGGCAGTCAGGCCACGACTCCGACTACCGGCGCGCCAGCCCCGAGGGATGGCCTGGCCGAGGGAGTGACCCTGCCTCCTGTGGCACCCGGCTCCACCGGTCCCCGGGTACCTGAACTGGGCACTTTTACTCCTGCAAAGTCCAAGTACTATCCCGGGCAGGTAGTGGACCCGGTTTCGGGAACGCACTACGATGCGGAAACCGGGCAGGTGACCAGCGCGCCTGCTGCCACGGGAGAGGCAGCTGGCGCTACCAGAACCGGGAAGGACATCGAGATTGTATGGGACGAGCCGCAACCCACCATGTGGCATCTAGTGGCGCGCTACGCAGGCGTCTTTGCGATCCTGCTGGCTCTGGGGGTGCTGGCCGTCACACAGAACCCGGGAAGCTTTCCAATCGCGCTCCTGCTAACCAACTTCATCGCGGGGATGCTGCTGCCGGTGATGCGTGTGGTTCCCTGGCAGGATGAGGATAGTGACGATGTGTTCCTGATGCTGGTGCTCACCGTGGCTTTCGGGCCAGTGGTCTCGCTCATCTTCTATTCGGTGCTGACTGCCCTGCGTCAGGACGGGAACCCGGCCATCGTTGGTGTGCTGGCCGTCAGTATGCTGACCCGTGTGGGGCTCGGTCTGGCAGCAGGCAACATCCAGTCGTGGTGGCACCTCATGCCCTTCCCGGCGCAGGGGTTCACAGTCGGAATGATGCTGATCAACTGGGCGGGTCTGATCGCTCTGGCCGGTTGGTACTTCGGTAACGTCTTCCACAAGTTCGACGAATAGCCTTCTCTTCTCCCCGGTCTCCAGATCCATCGGAACAGCGAAGACACAGGGCCATCCGGAGGAAATCCGGATGGCCCGATCTGTGCGCCAATGCGTTTCATGGCAGGGACTCAAGCCGTCAGGGACTGATGCGCCTCCTGAGAGAGCAGTGGTTCCTGCTCGGGCTGTTTCAGGCCCAGCATGTCCCTGGCGGCGGCGGCGAAGTCGAACGCGGTCAGCAGGCACAGGCGATGCAGGATCGGAATGGCACCGTGTTCGATGAAACGATCGGGAACGCCGAACAGCTTCACCTGTACGCCTGTGACCCCATGCTGAGCGAGCAGCTCCAGAATGGCGGATCCGACGCCCCCGGCGATCACGCCCTCTTCCATCACAATCAGGCGGCGCGTGCGGCGCGCGAAGTCCAGAATAGTGGACTCGTCCAGTGGCTTCGCCCAGCGCAGGTTCACACAGGCCGCGTCAACACCTTCCGCGCGCAACGTCTTTGCCGCCTCGAAAGCGGGGACTACCATATTGCCGTAGGCGAGCAGGGCGATCTCATTGCCTGGCAGGAGCACCTCCGCCTTGCCCAGCTCAATGGGGGGAGGAGCTCCTTCCGCGTAGTGCCATTCCACAACGGGCACATTGCCACGGGGGTAGCGTACCGCGATCGGGCCCGCGTTGGGCCCGACGACGTGTTCCTGGATCATGTAGCGCAGCATTGCAGCCAGCTCGTCGCCGTCCTTGGGAGCGAGCAGCGTTATGTTCGGGATGTGGCGCATGTAGGCGATGTCGAACACGCCATGATGCGTCGGGCCGTCGTCACCTACCAGACCCGCACGGTCCATGCAGAAGATCACTGGCAGGTTCTGGATCGCCACGTCATGCAGGATGATGTCGTAGGCCCGTTGCAGGAACGTGCTGTAGATAGCTGTGACGGGCTTCATCCCTTCCGCGGCAAGGCCGGCAGCAAAGCAGACTGCATGCTGTTCTGCAATGGCTGTGTCGAAGTAGCGGTCTGGATGAGCGTCTTTGAACTTGTTCAGGCCGGTCCCGTCTGGCATGGCCGCTGTGATACCCACGATCTTCGGATCGTCGTTGGCCAGTTCGATGATTGTTTTGCTGAACACACTGGTCCACGTCTGCCCGCTCGACCTGGCAGGAGCGGACTGCACAACAGCCTGCTGGAACATAGGCGGGGTCACCGCGTGCCACTTGCGGGCGTTGGCCTCTGCTTCCTCGTAGCCCTTGCCCTTGACCGTACGCAGGTGCACGAACACGGGCCCCTGCATCTCCTTGATCTGTGTGAACAGATCGATCATCAGGTCAATGTCGTGCCCATCGACCGGACCGATGTATTCGTAGCCAAGCTCCTCGAAGATCACGCCCGAGTGGTCTGGCGCCACAAGATGCGTCAGGTTGTGCTTGAGCAACGATCCCGCGGCCCGGTTGGCAATCCGTCCGGGCGTGCCCGGGATCTTTTTGAGCATGTGCTGTGCCTCAGCCTCCATGCGCTGGTAGAAAGGTGAGACGCGCAACTTGGCCAGATAGGTGGCCAGGGCCCCGACGCTCTCGGCGATGCTCATCTCATTGTCATTGAGCACCACCACGAAGTTGCGCCCACTATGTCCGGCGTTATGCAGACCCTCCAGGGCCAGGCCAGCGGTCAGAGCGGCGTCGCCAATGACCGCAAGGACGTGCTCTTCCTTTGTGCGGCCGGCAAGGTCGCGGGCCACGGCAAACCCGTAGGCTGCCGAGATGGAGGTCCCTGCGTGCCCGGCGCCAAAGAGGTCGTACTCGCTCTCCTCACGGCGGAGGAAGCCACTGATGCCTCCGTACTGACGCAGGGTGTTGAAACGATCCAGACGCCCGGTCAGCATCTTGTGCGCGTAACACTGATGCCCCGTGTCCCAGATGATTTTGTCTCTGGGAACCGAGTAGACCGTGTGCAGCGCCAGGATCAGATCTACAGCGCCCAGATCGGAAGCAAAATGACCACCAGTCTTGGACAGGTTGTCGATGATCGACTGACGCAGCTCGGCGGCCACCTGCTTTAACTGCTCCCGGGTGAGCGACTTCAGATCTGCAGGACTCTGGATACGTGACAGCAATGACGACATACGATGCACATCCTCTGCAGGAATGGATACAGGAAGAGGCATCTACCTCCCTGTGCGTCTACAATGGCGCCCATTTTACCTGTTTGCGCTCCCGGTGTCAATTGGAGCGCGCTACTCATCATACGAAGAGCGCCTGACTGCGGATGCAGCAGGCGCGAGAACCGGAGCAGGGTGCGGACCGATGCGCTATCGGGCCAGGTTCACATAACTGAATTTTCCGTTGTTGTCTGCGGCAATTGCCCGGAGGAGAGGAATGCCGGGGAAATCTTCTCCGAGCCCGAGCGCCAGCGCAGTGATGGAGGCCTTCTGCGTATTGCGTTCTTTGATGAACGCGCGCAGTTGCGCCGGGTCGGTCAGACCAACCGTTGGCTCCCCGTCCGACAGCAGGAACACATGCGTGATGTCCTTGTGTTGCAGAGCTGCTTCCATGGCAGCTTCAATGTTCGTGCCGTCGCGTAGAGAGAGCGCGTCCACATATTCCATGGCGCGCTGGAGTTCCTGCCTGGTGGCTGACACCATGGTGCGGGACATCGTTTCGGCGGTGCCAGCGAAGGAGACGATGTTGAACCTGTCGGCCGCTTTCAGCTCGGAGAGTGCCTTCTTCAACGCCTCCTTGGCCTTACCGATCTTGTCGCCCCGGCGCATGCTCCCGGATACATCCAGCACGTACACGATGGAGATGCGCTCTCCGCCGGTGCCTGCAGGTCGGGTACCGAACACACCGCCGCGTCCCGGTCCCCCCGGTCCGCTCTCTTTCCCGCCACCTCCCTCCGGGTCGCCTTTGAGCAGGCCGGTGATGTCTCCAAAGGGGATGCCCCGGTCCAGACCTGCTACGCCCCGGCCGCCACTGTCTCCGATGCCAACACCCTTGCCACGCCCGTATCCCAGTCCTTCGCCCCCTGTTCCGGGGATCTCCGCGCCGGTTCCAGTGCCACCTCCGGGCGGCGCCGTGCCGATACCACTTCCCTGGCCCGCGCCGACACCGGAGCCGGGTTTTGCTCTGAGGGTTGCCAGGGCGTCACGCCCGTCCGGACGTGTGCCGATACCCCGGCCGCGACCGAAACCCACACCCCCGCCGGTCCCGGCGCCCTCACCACCCCCCAGTCCCGGCCCGAGCCCCGGCTTTTCTTCCGGTAGGACGTCTTTCGCCAGAGGGTTCTCTACCGACAGGAGCGATCGACCTCCACCCCCGCCAATACGGGGCGCAACGCGCGGCAGCTCCAATCCTCCCGCGCCACCGCCGTTGTAGACCACGTCCTCGGGAGGGGCTTCCGGCGCATCCAGTCCCCCTTTGCCACCCGGGATCGGTGCAGGAGATGGCGTACCCCCTCCGGGGAGAGGTGGCAGAGAACGATCCCGCTGCACCAGACGCACGCGCTCCGCCTGTGGCTGGAGGGGTGAGCCGAGCGTGATCGGCTTCTCTTCCCGGGATGGGTCGAATCCACCGGGCTCTGCGTTGGGTCGAGTGGGAACCGGTTCTTCAGTCACCACACGGGGCAGTTCCTTCTGCCGGAGGTCGCCCCGATCGTCATCCGGTTGAGGCAGGCGCGTCGTGGGCCGTTCTGCAGGGGTCGGAGGCATCACGGGAGCCGGGGGGATCACCTTGCGCGGGACAGGCTTCGGTTTCTCCGGCGGCGTGGGACGTGCGGGTTCCTGTGGCGCAGGGGCCGGTGGTTCCGGTAACGGAGCAAGCGCAACCTCGATCTCGGCAGGCGGTCGGTAGGAGATGTCCGGTATCAGCTTACCGGTGCGGTAGGCGACGGTCAGATGGATCAGAAAAGAGATCCAGCAGAATACAATGAGCCAGTACCATCGTTCGACACGCATGGGGCACCCCCGGAGTTCTCAGGGCGTCGGTGGAGAGGCCGGGACAGGCGCTGCCTCTCCACGAAGGGTCTTCGGGTCTGTGGGGAACACGACCCGCGTCAGGCCGGCCAGGCGCACCATATCCATAACATCCATGATCCGGGCGTACTGTGCGTTCCGGTCGCCCTTGATGAGCACTCTGGCCTCTCTGTTGGTCGCCGCCAGTGCCCGGAGGCGCGCCTGAAGCGCGTCCGCGTCAATCGGTTGCGCGTCCACATAGGTTGCTCCCTGTGCGTCGATGATGATCGTCAGATCCTTGACGGTCTCAACGGCGCCCTCACGGGTCACGGTTTCCGGCAACTTCAGGGCAACACCGGGTTTCTGAATGAAGACCGTGGTCACCATGAGAATGATCAGCAGCGTGAGCGCGACATCAATCATGGGGATCATGTTGATCTCCGCGATCGGCTCTTCCTCGCTGACATGGGTTCCGTGCATGTCACACCTCCTGCCTTACGTGCAGGGCACTGTCGGAAGTGCGCGCTCCAGAGTGCAGGAGGGGCATGAGCCGGGCCACGTGGTTGTGGATCTGGAGCAACTGTGCCTGTACGCGCCCCTGGAACATGTTGTAGGCGATAATCGCAGGAATGGCGACCAGCAAGCCGACGGCGGTTGCGCTCAGGGCCTCCGAGATACCGGCAGCGAGCTCCTGACTGTTCTGCGTTCTGCTGAGCGCCTGAAACGCAGTCATGATGCCCAGCACGGTGCCGAACAGACCGATGAAGGGAGCCGTGCTGCCGATGGTTGCGAGCGTGGTCAGGTAACGGCGCAGGCGCTGGCGTTGCATCGCGATGGCGACTTCTGCGGCCTGTTGGAGCGCTTCTTCGCTGGCCCCTTTCATGTCAACCAGCGCGTTGATGACCTGTGTCACCGGTGCCGGGGCGATCTGCGGGTCCTGGCGCATGGCCGCATCCTCCTTCTCCAGAGCCAGCTGGAGCATCATGAAGGCACGCTCCTCCAGCTGCCGGAGACGACCGAGCGTGAAGAGGCGTTCCAGGATGATACCCAGACCGAGGACAGAAAAGAAGCCCAGGGGCCATGCGACCCAGCCTGCCTGTTTGAATAGATCGAGCATCGTTGGTTACCTGTTCCAGTGGATATCGCGATCGTGGACGGGAACACCGTCCATGGCTCAGTTGTTTCTACTGTCTTTGATAGCGTTGAGCGCGGCGAGACGCACACGGGCGTTCGCAACGCGTGAATGTCTGGGAAACTCCCGGATGAGGCGTGTGAGATGGCGGACGGCGGCTTCCTTCTCGCCGGACTTCTCGCGCGCCAGACCGGCCCAGTAGAGCGACTCGGGCAGGTAGTTGTCGGCATTCTTGAGGCCGATCACGGCCTCGTACTCGGCGGCAGCTTCCGCATATTTCTCCTGATTGTACAGTGCGCTGCCCAGTTTGTAGCGCGCCTCAGGCTGCTGCGGGGCATCCGGATACCGGAGAACCACCCGGGAGTAGTGTTCCTGCGCCTCCGCGTACTTCTCCGCCTGCATTAGAGTGTCACCGATACGCAGGAGCGCTTCCGGTGCGTGCTCGCTCTGCGGGTACTCCCGGACGAGCCGCTTCCAGTGCTCTTGCGCTTCCCCGGTTTTGCCCTGCCGGGCGAACGCCCATGCGCGCGCCAGCAGTGCCGCGGCGGCAACGCCCGGCGGCGGGTTACCCTCCAGCAGCTTCTGCGAAGCGTCCAGTGCCAGATCCCACTTCTTCTGGTCTGTGTATGCCTGTATCAGGGCCAGCTGAACCTGATGTGCGGCCTTCGTGTCGGGTCGAGTTTCCAGTGCAGCCAGTGCGGCCTTCTCTGCGCTGGCGGGTTGCCCCAGTTCCAGGTACAGGGCGGGCAGGCGTACACGTGCCTCGCGTGCCCACTCCGCTCCGGGATGCAACTGCAGGGCCTGTGTCAGTGCGGCGACCGCCTGCGCAGGCTTGTCCTGTGTTTCATACGTCAGGCCCTGCAGGTAGTGGGCTTCGGCAGCGACCTCCGGGGCAGGGTTGGCGCGTAACGCCTCTTCCAGCAACGGCAGCGCGCGGGCGATCTGACGCTCCGCGAGGTAGAGGCGCGCCACACGCACCAGACCGCGCGCACGCTCGGGGCCTGTGGTGGCCTTCACAGCGGCCAGCAGACGATCCGGGTCTGTGATCCTGTCGGTCAGCGTAGAGACCTCCTGTCGGGCTCTATCGGCCTCCGGGCTCTGCGGGTAACGCGTGATCAGGATCTGGTAGACCGGAACGGCTTCCTCGGTGCGTTGCGCCCGGACCAGCGCCTCAGCCTGTCGGAGCAGGGCGGTGGGGGCTCTCGGGTGCTTCGGATGGCGCATGACGAAACGGGCGTAGGCCTGCGCGGCCTCTCCCGGGCGATCCAGTGCCGCCAGCGTGTTGCCCTGCCAGTACATCGCCTCGGCAGCGACACTCTCCTCTGCAGATCGAGAGGCATCCTCATAGGCGCTCAACGCCTGCGCGTACTGCTTCTGCCGGTACCGGCTGTGTGCCAGCGTGAGATGAGCGCGGAACTTCTGCGGGTCGTTTGCCGGGAGCTTCGGGATCACTGTTTCCAGAAGAGCACAGAGAGCGGGTTCATCCTTGAGTTCCTGCAGAGTCTGGATCAGGCCATCCTCTGCGGCGCGCACTGCACCGGGTATGCTGCTGACCGACCGGTGCCGGAGAACCGCCTCGAAGCCGGCGCGTGCGGCCGGCAACTGCTTCGCCTTCAGTTGCAGCTGCGCCAGCAGCAGCTGCGCCTGAAGACGGTCTTCGCTCTCTGGATAACGCTCGATCAGAGCCTGAAACCGCTGTCGGGCTAGATCCTCCTTGCCCTGGCGCAATGCGGACAGAGCTGCGCCGAACAGCGCGCGGTCCGCTACGTCGCTGCGTCGGAAGTCGTTCAGCACACGGAGATAGGCCTGCTCTGCCTGCGGGTAGTTCTGCAACTGGAAGTGCGCCTCGCCAAGCCAGTAGAACGCCATGACAGCCTGCGCCGGTTTGAGCTCCGCTTTGACCGCCGCTCCCAGCGCCTCGACCGCTCTGTTCCACTGTTTCGTCTGCATGGCGGCTTCCCCGAGGAGCACCTGTGCCGTGGGAACGACCTCCGGGTCTTTGCTGGCAATGGCCTTCTCATAGGCTGCAATGGCCCGGTCGTACTGCTTCAACTCTGCACGGGAGCGGCCCAGCACCAGTGCGGCTGCGCCTGCCTTCGGGTGCTTCGGGTGCGACGCGAGGAAAAGATCCAGTCGCGTGGCGGCCTCGGCGTACTTCCGGGCGTCGAACAGAGCGGACGCCTCGGCCAGCTGTTCGGCAGGGGTCTGCTGCGCTGTGACAGAAGCGGCGCACAGGCACAAAGCCACGAAGAGAAGAGGATATGTCGGGCATCGCATCGGATTGATCTCCAACCGGGTACTACGCTTCTGCAGAAAGACTGTGACAGATCCGATCGTGGGTACGGGGAGCTGGCCTCGCTCTCTACTTGCTTTCGACGTGTCGTGCTGCTTACGGTTACGGGGATTTCGTCACGTGTTGTTACCCGACCCGCGCGCGGTAACAGACATGGCCGGGATGATACGGCATATCCCCGAGAACGCCTGCGGAAAGGAGATTCGAACAGATGATGACGCTGGGTGTTGGCATGGTCGGGTATGGCTTCATCGGCAGAGTGCATACGCTGGCGCACCTCTCCCTGCCTCTGTTCTACGACCCTCTGCCTGCGCGCACCCGCCTGATCGGCGTTTGCACGGCCACGGAGGCCAGCGGACAGCGGGCGATGGCACAGGCGGGGTACGCGTTCTGCACGACCAACTTTCACGCTCTGCTGGAGCGGGACGACATCCAGATCCTCCACATCTGCACACCCAACGATACGCATCGGGACGTTGCCCTGGCGGCACTGCGAGCGGGCAAGCACATCTACTGCGACAAGCCCCTTGCGCGCACGGTCGCGGAGGCCGAGGAGATCAGGGCGCTTGCGGCCACCGTGCCCACCGTGCAGCAAATGACCTTCAACTATCGCTTCGTGCCGGCAACGATGCGGGCCCGACAGATGATCGAGCAGGGATTTCTGGGCGACCTGTATCAATTTCGCGCCGCCTACCTGCACTCCGGGTATATCGACCCGGCGCGCCCCTACTCATGGCGTCTGGACCGGGATCGGAGCGGGGGTGGCGCCATTATGGATCTGGGTGCGCACATCATCGATCTGGTCCGATTTCTGGTGGGACCGGGTACTGGAGCAGGGCGGGGAGGGGATTTCGTTGCAGTCAGTGCCGATCTGCAGACCGTGATCCCGGAACGTCCCGACCCGCGTACAGGCCAGCCGCGCCCGGTGGAGGTGGATGATATCGCGTACGTGCGTGCCCATCTGGAGGGAGGCGCTTCGGGAACTCTGGAGGCGTCGCGACTGGCGACCGGGGCGCAGGATGAGCTCCGGATTGAGTTGCACGGGTCCCGGGGGGCGCTCCGTTTCAACCTGATGGATCCCAACTATCTGGACGCCTATGATGCCACAACCCCGGAACAAGAGCTGGGGGGCGCGCGGGGATACACCCGGATCGAAACGGTGACGCGTTACCCGAAGCCCTACGCGCTCGGAGTCACGAAGAACACGGTGGGCTGGTTGCACTTTCACATTCAGAGCCTGTTCGATTTTGTATCCAACGTGGCAGCGTGCCTGCAAGGACGCGCGATGGCACCGTGGTCCCCGGACTTTGCCGATGGTCTGGCCGTTCAGCGGGTCATCACGGCCTGTCAGCGCTCGGCGCAGGCGGGCGGAGAAAGAGAGAGGATCTCGAAGGTATGAAATACGCAACGTGACAGGGAAGGTTGGCATGGATTGTGCATCTCCTGTTACGTGAGCGCCACCGGGCAGTAACAGAGTGCACGCAAGTCCCGGGCGCGAAAACAAAAGAGAGGAACCAGGATGCGTACACGTTTATGGGCAGGTATGGCACTGGCTCTGGTGCTGACAGCACTCACCGCTGTGCAGGCCCTGGCGCAGGGATTCGATTTTTCCCTGAGTTGGGGAAACATCAAGAGCGCGTTCCGTGATACCTCGAACCTCCTTATTTCCTGGTCGTTGTACAGGGTGACCCTGGAGACCAGTACAGGGGCGGGAAACCTCCATCTGAACGCAATCACACTCGAGACCGTGGACTGGCATCCAGACCTGGACCTGTTCACGCCCACTACTGGATTTCGCTACGACGACTACTTGAATGGCACCAGTGGCGACTACACACTGGGAGACGCCATTGCGCCTGGATCCCGGTGGGAATTCAACGCGGCGTTCCGGTATGGATCTGTTGCTCCGGATGTGGCGGATGGTGTCTACTCTGCCAATCTGAACCTGTACGGGGGGGACAGCGCCGAGGCGAACGACCTGCTGGCCAGCTTCAACATCGCGCTGCACGTGGCGCAGAAGCTGGACGTTACCGCGGACATGACCGTCGCACCGGGGGAGATCCTGCCCGGGCAGACGGCACAGGTCACCATGACGGTGACCAACAACATGACGGAGAACTTCGTCTCCACTACCTGGTACGCTAGCTCGATGGTAAACGAGCAGGGCAACTCCCTGCGACTGGTTCAGTTTGACGGGAACTGGTTTGGCCAGTTCATCGCGCCGGGCGACAGCCGCACAGATCTGCACTCTACCTGGCGCGCGTCAGACACGCAGGCGCTCGGGATCTATGAGGGCACCCATGGCGTTGTTGGCGGGCTCTACAGCGGAGACTTCCACTTCATATCCGGCAACCCGGTACGGATCGCGGTGGTGCCGGGACCGGGTGCCCTGCTCGTGATGGGCGCCGGACTGCTGTGCGGCGTTCCTGCGGTGCTTCGGGGACGTCGTTCGGTGAAGCAGCAGGCCTGAGGCTCTCTGGCTGGATTGCGCGTAGAAAGGCAGGAGCAACAGCTCCTGCCTTTCTATTCGGGCATCTTTTTCTGTGGATGCGGTGACTAGGCCAGAAGGGCTTGGACCACCTGGCCGTGCACGTCCGTCAGGCGGAACTGGCGCCCCTGATAGGTGTAGGTCAGGCGGGTGTGATCGATGCCGAGCAGATGCAGGAGGGTGGCCTGAAAATCGTGCACGTGCACCGGGTTCTCGGCGACGTTGTAGCAGAAGTCGTCCGTCTCGCCGTAGACCAGACCCCCTTTGAAGCCACCTCCAGCCGCCCAGATGCTGTAGCAGGAGCCCAGATGGTCACGGCCATGCCCGTTGGGGTTGTTGACGTCGCCCTGCACGAAAACCGTGCGGCCGAACTCACTGGCCCAGAGCACAACGGTATCCTCCAGCAGGCCGCGTTGCTTCAGGTCCTTTACCAGAGCCGCTGTGGGTTGATCGGTGTCCCGGCACTGGATGGCCAGTTGCGTGGTGAGGTTACTGTGCTGATCCCACCCGGAATGCATCAACTGCACGAAGCGGACGCCTCGCTCTACCAGACGACGGGCCAGCAGGCAGTTGCGCGCGTAGGAGCCGGGGCGATGCACGTCCGGGCCGTACATCTCCAGCACATGCGGCGGCTCTTTCGAGATGTCCAGCAGTTCGGGCACACTGGCCTGCATCCGGTAGGCCATCTCATACTGCGCGATCCGGGTTTCAATCTCTGGATCCCCGAACTCGGCCAGTCGTTTGCGGTTGAGGGCCACGATGTCGTCCAGCTGACCCCGACGCAACGGTGCGGGCATTCCCGGTGGATTGGCGAGGTAGGGCACCGGGTCCCCCTCGCTGCGGAAGCGCACCCCCTGATATCTGGATGGCAGGAAGCCACTGCCCCAGTAGTAATCGTAGAACAGCTGCCCGCAGGTCCGGCCCGCATCTGTGGAGGTCATCACACAGAAGGCGGGCAGGTCGCTGGTGAGGCTTCCCAGGCCATAGGTCGCCCATGCGCCCATGCTGGGACGACCCGGGATCTGACTCCCGGTGAGGAACAGGGTGACCCCCGGCGCATGATTGACCGCCTCCGTGTGCATGGAACGCACCAGGCAGATCTCATCGGCGATGGATCCAATGTGCGGCAGCATCTCCGAGAGCCACATTCCGCATCGCCCGTACTGCCGGAATGGCCGGAGCGGCGGCAGCACCGGGAAGGACTTCTGTCCGGCCGTCATGGTGGAGAGCCGCGCCTTCGATCGCACCGACTCCGGCACCTGCTGACCGCGCCTCTCGTACAGACCGGGCTTGTAGTCGAACAGATCCACATGCGAGGGAGCCCCGCCCTGCCAGAGCACAATCACCCGTCTGGCTTTCGGTGGGAAATGGGGCAGGCCACGCAGAGGAGGCATCGTTGTGGAGGGCGCAGTGCGCTGCGCCAGGCCGTCCTGCTCCAGCAGGAACGCCAGTGCCGCGACTCCGATGCCGGTCGCTGTACGGCTGAAAAAGTGTCTTCGTGAGATGTCCAGAGATGTTTCCAGTTCCGGATGCATGCTGTCTCTCCAGGGCTACTCGCGTGTCAGAGCCTCATCCAGATTGTAGATGGCCAGACAGACAGTGGCGTAGGCGGCGTGCTCCGCAGGATCAATCCTGATGTCGCGCGGGCTCTCACCGACCTTGAGGTAGGCCTCCGCGTCGGCCCGGTGGACGCGGTAGAATGTCAGCGCGCGGCGCAGGCTACGGCGCAGCACCTCCAGCTCCTGCGGGTCCGGCCGGCGTGCGCACACCCGGCGGAACGCCTCCTTCAACCGTGAATCGGCGTCCCGTCCGGCCTCCCGGATCACCCGTTCGGCAAGCGCCCGTCCGGCCTCCACCCAGGTCACGTCATTGAGCGTGGTCAGGGCATGCAACGGTGTGCTGGTGATGCTCAAACGGACCTTGCATGTGGTGCGTGTGGAGGCATCGAACATGTTGGCCGGGGCGACCGTCCGGCGCCAGAACGTGTAGATGCTGCGCCGGTAGAGATCGGCCCCACGGGACTGCGGGTAGGTGAAGTCACGTTCCTTAGTGATCGCCAGGCCGTCCCAGATGCCCGTGGGCTGGTAGGGGTAGACAGGCTTGCCCCCGATCTTCGGGTTCAACAGTCCGCTGGAGGCCAGAGCAACATCCCGCAGGATCAGGGAGGACATGCGGAAGCGCGCACCCCGCGCGTACAGCAGGTTCTCCGGATCGCGTGCCCGCAATGCCGGGGACATGCGAGAGCTCTGCCGGTAGGTAGCGCTGGTCACAATGAGGCGCACGATATGCTTCATGTCCCAGCGGCGTCCGTTGCGCCCGTCACGAAATTCCACAGCCAGCCAGTCCAGCAACTCCGGGTGCGTCGGGCGTTCGCCCTGTGTGCCGAAGTCCTCCGAGGTCTTGACCAGCCCGCGCCCAAAGAAGAGTTGCCAGAGGCGATTCACCTGCACGCGAGCCGTCAATGGATGATCGGGGCTGACCAGCCACTGCGCCAGTCCCAGACGGTTCCGTGGGGCGCCGGGAGGCATGGGGGGCAGAAACGCCGGGGTATCGGGAGTCACTTCCTCGCCGGGCGCCTCGTAGTTACCCCGGTTGAGAATGTAGGTCTTGCGGGGGCGGGCATCCGACATGATCATGACACGGGGCAGGTTGGCGCGGAACGTATCCCGCTCTTTCTCCAGAGCGGTCAGCCGGGCTTTTGCCTCCTCCAGTGCAGGGCCACCGGCCTGCGCAAGCGCTTCCACTCTGGCCCGCGCCTCGGCCACCCGGGTCTCCATCTGACGCAGGGTCTCGGCCTCCTCGGGGGTGGGTACTGTCAGGTAGGGTTCAGCGATCCGGTACTGCCCTCCGGATGGGGGCACGCCGCTCTCCGGAACGTTGTTGAAGAAAGCCATGAAGCGGTAGTAGTCCTTCTGTGTGATCGGGTCGTACTTGTGATCGTGGCACTGTGCGCAGGCCATGGTAGCTCCCAACCAGTTGGTCGCAGTCACATCGACCCGGTCGAACAAGATCACATGGCGCTGTTCTTCCGGGATGGCGCCGCCCTCGCCATTAAGCATGTGACACCGATTGAATCCAGTAGCGATCTTCTGCGCGTCGGTGGCGTTGGGCAGAAGATCCCCGGCCAGCTGCTCGATCGTGAACTGGTCGAAGGGCATGTTGGCGTTAAGGGCACGCACCACCCAGTCCCGCCAGATGTACTGGTGCGTGTCACCGTCCTGCTGGAACCCGTTGCTGTCGGCATAGCGGGCAGCGTCCAACCAGGGGAGAGCCATACGCTCCCCGTAATGGGGCGATGCGAGCAGACGGTCCACGACTTTCTCGTATGCGCTGGGCGAACGATCCGCAAGAAACGCGTCGACTTCCTGCGGGGTGGGAGGAAGGCCGATCAGGTCCAGAGTGACACGCCGGATCAACGTGATGCGGTCGGCCTCCGGCGAGGGTTGCAAGCCCTCTTTCTCGAGACGCGCCAGGATGAACGCATCGATTGGATTGCGCACCCAGGAAGCGTTCCGAACCCGCGGAATGGGGGGGCGCACCGGCGGGATGTAAGCCCAGTGTTTGCGCGGTGTGGTGCCTTCTGACCAGGAAGCCCCCTGGTCGATCCAACGACGGATCAACGCAATCTGTTTCTCGGAAAGAGGCGCGAAGCCCAGAGGCATACGGGGGCGGCCATCCTGTCCGGTCAGACGCGTGAGCAGCAGGCTTTTCGCGCTCTTCCCGGGGAACAGGGCCGGGCCACTCACCCCACCGCGCAGCAGGAAGGAGCGGGCATCCAGACGCAGGCCGCCCTGTTGCTGCGCGTCGCCGTGGCAGGAGAAGCAGTTGGCGCGAAAGATAGGCAGGATGTCCTGTGCGAAGTCCACCCGCGTGCGCGGGCTCTGTCGGGCCATCGATGGATCCCGCGCCAGAGCCATCAGGAAGAGCAGTATCGCGCAAGGCGCCACTCTGTGTGCCATGTATGCTCTCATGCAGAAAGTTCCCGGGGCACCGGAAGACGGGACGTCCGGCACCGTGCCTGTGCGTGTGTCTGTGTACCTGTGGCGTTCGACAACATCGATACGCTTCATGTAACGAATGGATGCACCTTTATTGCACCGCATTCGTCATCCATCTCCCAATTCTCGGTGTTTCCACTGGATTCCTACCCGGTTATCTGGAGCACACGGGCCCTGCTGTGGTCATGCCGCCGGGGCAGGAATCGCGCACATGCGTGCTGTATCTTATCCAACGGTCAATCCATCGTCAAGGAGGATGCCATGCAGTACGTCAATCTGGGTAGAACGGCCCTCAAGGTGAGCCGGTTGTGCCTGGGCACCATGAATTTCGGCCCCCATACTACCGAAGAAGACAGCTACCGGATCATGGACCGGGCGCTGGATCTGGGGATCAATTTCTTCGATACCGCCAATGTCTACGGTTGGAAGAAAGGGGAGGGGATCACCGAACAGATCATCGGGCGCTGGTGGTCGCAGGGAGGCGGCCGGCGGGAGAAAGTGGTGATCGCCACCAAAGTGTACGGGGATATGGGGGACTGGCCCAACACCTCGCGCCTCTCCAAGCTACATATGCGTCGCGCGCTGGATGACAGCCTCCGCCGCCTCAGAACCGATTTCATTGACCTCTACCAGTTCCATCACATCTACCGTGAGGCTACCTGGGATGAGATCTGGGAGTTCTGCGAGTGGGCGGTGCAACAGGGCAAGATCCTCTACGTGGGCTCCTCGAATTTCGGCGGGTGGCACATCGCACAGGCCAATGAGGCTGCACGACGTCGTAACTTCCTCGGACTGGTCTCCGAGCAATCCATCTATCACCTGATGAACCGGAAGATTGAGATGGAAGTGCTGCCGGCCTGCGCGCACTACGGCGTCGGGGTCATCCCATGGAGCCCGCTGGCAGGTGGCCTGCTGGGCGGCGTCCTGCAGAAAATCTCCGAGGGGCGACGCGCCTCCGAGCATATCCAGAAGCAGGTGGAGGCCAAACGCGACGTGCTGGAGAAGTGGGAGGCGATGTGCCGGGAGATCGGTGAGAGACCGGCGGACGTGGCACTGGCCTGGATGCTGCAGAACCCGACGATCACCGCGCCGATCATCGGGCCACGCACTCTGGAACAGCTGGAGGGCTCGCTGCGTGCGCTGGAAATTCAGCTTTCCGAGGAATTTAACGCGCAGCTGGACGCGCTCTTCCCCGGACACAAACCCGCGCCCGAGGACTACGCCTGGTAACGAATTCCCGCATTCCCATAGGGCGTTGCGGACCCGGCTGCGACAGCCGGGTCTTTTCATGTCTGTGGCAGGGCGTAAGGGGCACAGATCGGGTCGCCGATCACAACATCCTTCCAGTAGACGAACTGGGAGGCGGCATAGAAGCTCTCCGCCAGCGTGTAACCGGAAGTGTACCGGTCGAAGAGGATGTGCGCGCGGGCGATCGCATCCACATAAGGCTCCGAAACGTATCCTTTCGCTCCGGTGACGCCCTGCCGGATCAGGTCCGCAATCAGAGACTGTCCTCTGGCATCCGGATCGGAGAACGTGCGCCCGCTGGTGGAGACGACCGTTTCAGCGAGCGCGCCGGGCACGAAAGTGGTGCGCCGGTACTCCTCTTTGTCGAACCCGTGGAAGTTGTGGGCCCATGTGAAGTATCCGGCCAGATTGCGCCCTGGGGGGATCGGACCGCTCTCGTTGTAGATGGTCTCGAAGCCCTTCTCCCGGAGGATACGGTTGGCCTCCCGGATGCTGTCGTTGGCTACCCGGTAGTTGGAGGGGTACTTGAAGTCCGGGTGCAGCAGGAAGGGACCTTTCACAGGCTTCGCTTTGAGTGCGTTGTCCACAAGACGCAGGCATTCGGCACGAGTATAGCCGTCGAGTCGCGTCACCAGATACAGGTTGTACTTCCTGTGCGTGAAGCGCCCCGTCTTGTTGAAGTAGGGGTTGGTAGTACGGTCGGTGAGCAGGGTCCAATCCAGCGTGGCGAGCATGCTATCGACAGCGAACCCCCCGGCGGAGACGCGGATCGGGATCCCTTTGGTCAGCAGGATGTAGTCTACATCTAACTTCCGGGAAGCGATGAACTGTCGGATCGGGGCCAGGATCGTCCGGTCGTACTCTTCTTTTTTACACTCTTCCTGTGTGGGGCAGGAGATGGAGCACACGTGTGTCTGCGGGGCTCTCCGTCGGGCGGCATAGTAGCCGGCAATCGCTACGGAGTCGGGGCTCTGGAGATTGCGCACAATGAGAACCCGTCGGATAGACACCGGGGGCATGCGCTCGAGCGACGGCCCGGCGTACGCCCGGTGCGCTGCCGCAACGCAGGCGAGGGCAAACTCCCGTCGGGTAACGTATCCACCGTTACGGTTGTGTGGCATCTGCACCGAAATGAGTTCCCTGTGGCAGGGCAATGCCCGGCGCTGGATGTTCTGCTGCCTATTATATCCTGCCATGCTATCTGTCGGTCAAGCGCCATGCCTTCCCTGTTGCAGAATGGCCGGCAACAAGAAAAACTGTTGCAGGCACTTGACAAGCCAGAAACGCTTCGAGTATTCTCTTTTTAGCACTCGAAGGCTGAGAGCGCTAAAACCGCTCGGCCACAGACGGTTGCTCGATTCTGTGTCTGCCCTGCGCCCGGAGGGGCGTACGAGGAAAACTCTGACAGGAGGTGCATTCCCCATGGCATTGCGACCGCTTCGAGACAAGGTTGTCGTGAAGCCGAGTGAGGAAGAGGAGAAGTCGGCAGGGGGCATTCTGCTGCCCGACACCGCCAAGAAGAAGCCACAGCAGGGCAAAGTGGTTGCGGTTGGCAACGGCCGCTTGTTGGACGACGGCACGGTCAAGCCGTTGAGCGTCAAGGTCGGCGATACCGTCGTCTATGCCAAGTATGGTGGCACGGAAGTGAAGCTGGAGGGTCAGGAGTACGTGATCCTGGACGAGGACCAGATTTTCGCGATTGTGGAAGGCTGATCAGGAGGAGACATACCGATGGCTGCAAAGCAACTGAAGTTCGATGAGGACGCGCGTCGCGCTCTGGAGCGTGGCGCTAACGCTGTGGCCAATGCCGTGAAAGTCACCCTCGGCCCCAAGGGCCGCAACGTGGTTCTGGACAAGAAGTGGGGTTCCCCGACGATCACCAAGGACGGCGTGACCGTGGCCAAGGAGGTCGAGTTGGAGGACCCGTATGAGAACATGGGGGCGCAGCTGGTCAAGGAGGTCGCCAGCAAGACCAACGATGTGGCCGGTGACGGCACTACCACGGCAACTGTTCTGGCGCAGTCGATCGTGAACGAAGGGCTGCGTTATGTGGCGGCTGGCGGGAACCCCCTGCAGGTGAAGAAGGGGATTGAGCTGGCGGTCGACAGGGCCGTGGAAGCGCTCAAGGGTCTGGCCGTCAGTGTGGCCGACGACAAGGCGAAGGTCGCCAACGTTGCCAGCATCGCAGGGAACGACCCCGAGATCGGACGGCTGGTCGCGGATGCGATCGAGCGAGTCGGCAAGGACGGCGTCATCACGGTAGAGGAGAGCAAGAGCCTGCAGACCTACACCGAGTATGTGGAGGGCATGCAGTTTGACAAGGGGTACATCTCGCCCTACTTCGTGACCGACCCGGAGCGCATGGAGGCCGTTCTGGAGAACCCCTACATCCTCATCCATGAGAAGAAGATCAGCGCGGCAGCCGATCTGATCCCCCTGCTGGAGAAGGTAGCGCAGGCGCGACGTCCGCTGGTCATCATTGCTGAAGATGTGGACGGTGATGCGCTGGCGACCCTGGTGGTGAACAAGCTGCGCGGCATCATCAACAGCGTGGCGGTGAAGGCGCCCGGCTTCGGCGACCGCCGCAAGGCCATGCTGGAGGACATCGCCATCCTGACCGACGGGAAGTTCATCTCCGAGGATCTGGGGGTGAAGCTGGAGAATGTGGACGTGAGCATGCTTGGCCGGGCGGCCAAGGTGGTGGTCGGCAAGGAAGAGACCATCATCATCGAGGGCGCCGGCAGCGAGGAGGCGATCAAGGGCCGGATCAACCAGATCAAGCGCCAGATCGAAGAGACGGACTCCTCGTATGACAAAGAGAAGTTGCAGGAGCGTCTGGCCAAGCTGGTCGGCGGTGTGGCGGTGATCAAGGTGGGCGCGGCCACCGAGACCGAACTGAAAGAGAAGAAGCATCGCTTTGAGGATGCGCTCTCCGCAACCCGGGCGGCCGTGGAGGAGGGCATCGTGCCCGGTGGTGGCGTCGCGCTGATCAACGTACAGTCCGCCCTGGAGGGTCTGGGCAGCACGCCCGACGAGCAGCATGGTGTCGCGATCGTGCGTCGTGCGCTGGAGGAACCGCTGCGCCAGATCGCAGAGAATGCGGGCTTCGAGGGGAGCGTGGTAGTCGATAAGGTCAAGAGCCTGCCGCAGGGGCATGGCTTCAACGCCGCTACCGAGGAGTACGGCGACATGATCCAGTTCGGCGTCATCGACCCGCTCAAGGTAACGCGCTCGGCCCTGCAGAACGCGGCGTCCATCGCCAGCCTGATCCTGACCACGGAGACGCTGGTGGTGGAGAAGCCGGAGAAGAAGCCTGCCAATCAGGGTGGCGGTCACGGCGGACATATGGACTACGATATGTAGGCCGCGCTTCTCCAGCGTCCATTGCGTTGCACAACCCTCCTTCATCCGGCGAGATGGGGGAGGGTTGATACATTCTGCGGCCTGCAGAGCGTAGAAACAGCAGCGCGTTGGCAGGAAAGCAAAACGCTCCACGAGAATAGACTACCGCTACTTCCTCCGGATCTGCCGATGTCGCATGAGTGACGTGTTGCATTGCATGCAGTGCCATACCCCGCTGGCGCCTACCGATACGTACTGCCCGCACTGTGGACGGCTGGCCGCGCACGTCCGCTGGTCACTCTCTGCAGAACGCCAGTCGGGAGGGGCGCCCATTATGGTCCGACCCGGCGGGACCTTCTACGTGGCGGCGGAGAACCTCGGGCAGGCACCGGTGCGCGTGGAAGTGGACACGAGCAACGTCCGTGGCGCGCAGCTGCAGGGGCTGACTGTAGCCCATGTGGAGGGGCATCAGACGCAGGTGTTTGCGTTCCGGCACTGCGTCGGGGAGGAACTGGCGGGTACGCTCCGAGTACGCAGCCGGGAAGAGAGGCGGCAGAACTGGTGGGAGAGAGCGGCGTGGCGCGACGAAGAGCTGCGGATCTCGGGTGTCGTGCGCGTGCGTCCGGAGCAGTGGCTCATCGGGAGTGAAGCTGTCGTCTTTCCGCCCGGGGTGCAGCGACAGAGAGTACGTATCTGGAACGACAGCGAGGAAGAGCGCACGTTTTCTCCGGGCACACCGGCAGGCTACGTGGTACAACAGGTTTCCGGAGATCCCGCACAGGCGGTGCCTCCCGGGCATGCGGTGGATCTGACGCTTCAGGTGCGCCCGCGTGCCCCGGGCATGGCGAGTCCGGATCGGGAGTGGAGGATCCTGCCAG